>JAMCUL010000001.1 GCA_023381355.1 Thermoplasmatota archaeon
AACACTCAGCCAATTTGAGATGTTACTTGAAAGTGCTTTTTTAGATTATGCTTAGTTATGCGTTGTTGATATTAATTATGTTCATTTGTAAAAGATCATTTCACTTATTCACACTAAACTGGAAACAAGGTGAAGTGGGTCATCATAATTGTTTCCATTTGATGTGCGAGGCAGGTGATAAAATGATTGCAAGTGTACAGAAACCCTTGGTAAGTGGAGATTAAAGTTAGATAGTATCCCGAATTTTGTGTAAGAACAAATGAAATAACTCCATCAGCAAGGGACAAATTTCATGAAACATAAAAGGAGAGATACAGGCATACCTTGAAGAGAATAAGGGATCGAGGAACGGATATTATGAAAGAGACCTGGGAACAAGATACGGGAAGATCAATGATCACAGAATTCCAAGGGATCGGGATGTAAACGCCGATTCATAATTGTGCATTTTCGCCGGAATAAAAGTGATCCAGATCGCCGGTTTAATTTTGATCCATTTGTGTATGCAGAATGGGATCATTATTGTACGGGCTGGAGGTGTGGAGAATGATAAGGGATCTGAAAGAAAGAGGAATGAGTAACAGAGAGATAGCAAAGGAGCTCAGTATATCCAGAAATACAGTAAGCAAACTGCTCAGAAAAACTAAGATACAGGACAAAAGGAAGAGAAACAGGAGATCATAACTTGATCCTTACAGAGAACAGATTAAGGTCTTCATTGACAAATACAATCTATCAGCTGTAAGGATACTGGAAGAGATTCGAAAACTGGGATATGATGGAGGATACACAATACTGAAGGATTACTGCCATGAACTAAGAAAGGATAGAAGGATACAGGCAGTGTACAGGTATGAAACAGAACCTGGAAAACAGTCACAGGTTGATTTCGGTGAATTCGGATATATTGACATTGACGGAAAGAAAAGGAAACTCTATGCATTCTCCATGATACTTGGATACTCAAGGATGAGATATGCTGAATTCACAACAGATATCTCAACAGAGAATGTCATTAAGATGCATCTGAATGCATTCCAATTCTTTGGAGGATTCACTGACACCATTCTATACGACAACATGAAGCAGATTGTAATAGATCGTAAGATCAAAGTTTCGGAATCAACATTCAATGAGAGTTTCATGGATTTTTCAGAATACTATGGAATTGTAATAAGATTATGCTATCCATACAGGCCTGAAACAAAGGGAAAGATTGAGAACACAATCAAATATCTGAGATACAACTTCTTCAACGGAAGAACTTTCACAGATCTCAATGATATCAACATGCAGTGCAGTGAATTTCTTAAAGAATCAATTCACAGGTACATGGAACAACCCATGAAATACCTGTGGAAAGATTGAAGAAAGAATCACTCAATCCTCTTTCAACAGTACCAGGATACATGACAAGAAAGGAAGAGATGAGAAAGGTATCCAGGGACTGTTACATATCATACAGGGGAAACAGGTATTCCGTTCCATGGAGATATGCAGGTAGGGAATCCAAGATAATAGAGGAATCTTCAATTCTGAAAATAGAGATTGATTCTGTTGTTGTTGCTGATCATTCAATACTAACAGGAACTGGAAGGATATCAAGGAAGAAGGAACATTTCGATGGCCTTCTCAAGGCAGTGAGGGAGGAGAATTCAGCCATATACGAACAGCATGTTGAAACACGTGATCTGAAGAGATATGAAGAGGTGATATGATGGATTCATACGAAAAGGTTCATGAATATTTATCAAGGCTTGGACTCACAACAATTGAGAATACAATAGACAGTTATCTTGAATCATCACATGAAAGACCATTCATGGAGATACTTGATCATCTTCTCTCAGAGGAATTGAAACATAAGATATCAAGGAAGACAGAGAACATGCTTAAATGGTCAGGATTTCCTTTTCATAAGACGATAGATGATTTCGATTTCTCATTCCAGCCATCCATTGACAGATCTGTAATTGATGAACTCATGACAATGAGGTATATACACAACAATGAGAATGTTGTATTCCTGGGACCACCAGGTGTTGGAAAGACTCATCTTTCCATTGCACTTGGAATGAGATCAATCATGTCAGATATACCTGCATATTACATATCTGCAGTGAAGCTTGTGCAGACATTGAAGAGAGATTATGATCTGAAGAGACTTGAATATCGCATAAAGACATATTCAAGATTCAAGCTCATGATAGTGGATGAGATTGGATACCTTCCATTGACAAGGGAAGAATCCAATCTCTTTTTCCAGTTCGTATCATCAAGATATGAGAAGAGATCAACCATATACACAAGCAATAAATCTTTTTCAGAATGGGGAGAAGTCCTGGGAGATTCAGTAATGGCAGCTGCTGTCCTTGATCGCATATTGCATCACTGCACTGTCATAAACATAAAGGGTGAATCTTACAGGCTCAAGGACAGGAAGAAGAATTCACTACAAACAATGAGGAAGGAGTGAAAAAATGGAGAAAATGATAAATATGAGTGGGGAATTTTACATGGCCGATTTTGGATACTTTTCGATGAGCGTTTACAGCTATCGCAACAATAGCACGATGCTTTCCTAACCGCCTTACGAGTTTTAGATACTTTATCACCATGTGCGCAGCGTTCACAAGCACGAATCTTAGCATTGAGGGACCATTCTTAGATATGTGACCCCTTTGATCTCTAGACCCTGATTGGGTCTGCCTCGGGACAAGAGCAGAGTACGAAGCAAGCTTTTCCTTACTGTCGAATTTGTGAATGTCATCTATTTCTGATATTATAGCTGCTGCGGAATAAACTTTTATTCAAGGAATGGTCATGAGCAGTTTGGCCTCTTCGTTGTTGTTTGATATCCTCCCTATTTCATCCTCAATCATCTTCCTTCTTCTGTTCAGTTCGATTATATTCTCGAGCATATCCGACATGACTATATTCTCAGCTGTAGTCATTCTGGATATAGCCTCCTCGATCTTCCTCATGCCCCTCTTTCCGAATATATCGCTTTCATCTATAGCGATTCCATGCATTGCAAGTATCCCATGGATCATGTTCTTTATGGCTGTTGATTCTTCGCCCAGTGATCTCCTGTACCTTACAGGTGTCTTTGGATCATCCGTTTCCCTTGAAGATATGTGCACCTCCGGAAGTTCTCCGATCCTGAGGAACTTTGCGAGTTTGTACGATTCTTCGTGATCGTTCTTCTTCACCGATCTGAATATAAGCGCAAGTTTAGATGGATCCGCAAGATGAACTGAAAAATTGTTATCTCTGAGGATACATGCATTGTACTTTCCAGATGTTGATGTTTCCAATGCGATCTCAACTTCACATGTTCTGTACCTCTGGATAAACTCTTTCCAGGATTCATGGCAGTTGACTATCTCATATCTTTCCTCTATCTCTCCATTTTCATTCATTTCCGTAACGTATACAGTACACGTTTATGTACGTCCAAAACCCATATAGATTCCGATCACCTCCTATCTTGGGTGAGAGTTCAGAGTCGGAGATAACTCGACAGTCTTCTATTCACCCTTGTTTAAGAGTACTGTGAAGGGGCGAAGGGCAGCCAATCTCAAATACGACCTCACAGGTCAGGACGCTATCAGGCTGCCACTCCAACTCTCATGCTGGCATCGTCATGTCAACGCGGTCAGAAAACTTTTTCATGACATCTCAAATGTTGTGTAATCATGAAGGATACCTATCCTATGGAAGTTGAAAATTCAGAGAATGTGGTAGAAAATAGAAAACCTCAAAGATTATTTTCTATTTTTTTATCTCATTTACTTAACCTTTCTAAGGTACACTATTACAGCGGATGCAATTACCATGACTGCAATCACTCCAGCTAATACATAGAATATTTCATCTGTATTCTGTACCGGTTCCTTCTTGAGATTGACACTTATATTTACCGTTTGTCCTGCCTGTAATGTAAAGTTCTTGTATACCGTAACGTATCCCTTTTCTGTTATTTCTACTGAATAGGTACCCGCGGTTGTCTTATACGTGAACTTGCCTGATGTTACTGTGAAGTTTTTACCGTTAACTGTTACATTGACATTTGTCTGATTAAATGAACCGACTATGTATGAATAGTGCTCAAAGGAGAGAGTAACTGTGATATCCTTTCCATTTATGCTGACCTCACCACTGGTTAGACCAGTTGTGTAGTAACTTGATGAGTTCATTATACTGTATCTGAATGATGTTCCATTGGTTCCTAAAAGTGTAAAGGATGATCCTGTAACTGTGTGTGTAACATCATTTATGTCAACATTCCATGACTGCCCTGATTCTATTCCTGTCTCTGTGAATGTTACTGAATATGTTACCAATGAGAATGTAATGGATTCAGATACAGACTTACCTGAGACTGTTACGGATCCTGAGTATGCAACTGGAGCATATTCATGATCTGATGTAGCTATTGTGAATGTGTATGTTCCATTTGGTAAAGATAGGGAATAGGATGTTCCTGTTATTGGATCTGAATCCATTCCATTGGATAGATTCACATACCATGATGTTCCTGAGGGTAGATTGGATTCTGTGAATGTTACTGAATATGTTACCAATGAGAATGTAATGGATTCAGATACAGACTTACTTGAGACTGTTACGGATCCTGAGTATGCAACTGGAGCATATTCATGATCTGATGTAGCTATTGTGAATGTGTATGTTCCATTTGGTAAAGATAGGGAATAGGATGTTCCTGTTATTGGATCTGAATCCATTCCATTGGATAGATTCACATACCATGATGTTCCTGAGGGTAGATTGGATTCTGTGAATGTTACTGAATATGTTACCAATGAGAATGTAATGGATTCAGATACAGACTTACTTGAGACTGTTACGGATCCTGAGTATGCAACTGGAGCATATTCATGATCTGATGTAGCTATTGTGAATGTGTATGTTCCATTTGGTAAAGATAGGGAATAGGATGTTCCTGTTATTGGATCTGAATCCATTCCATTGGATAGATTCACATACCATGATGTTCCTGAGGGTAGATTGGATTCTGTGAATGTGACATTATAGGCCACAGTAACATAGGCCAGACTGAGATTAAGTAACGGCTCACTCTGATTGCCATAGTTGTTTAGCCAATATATCTCCATGGTGTTTCCATAGGTAAGTGTGCCGAATTCATTAATATTGGCAGAAACATATTGATTTGACAGGTTCAGTCCATTTAAGCTAGACTGGTAGACATAAATGCGATTAACAGTTGACATAACAAACACGTAGCTCTGATCAATCTTCTGGAAACTTACACTTTCAACACTGCTGTTCAATGTGATTTCTCTGAGAAGAATGCCGTTGTAAGGATCATAAAGGGCTGCAAGTGCGCTGCTGTTGGATCTGTAAAGAATATAGAGAGTGGAGCTTGTGTTGCCTGTTATCCCAACCTGGGCAACAGTGTAGTTCCCAAATGAGGGAAGTGCAATCTCACTGTCTGAAGACACATTCAGAACTTCGTATGTTCCATTGAGGTACTTCAGAACGACTATTGAGGATTGTGCACTGTATCCCGCTATGGAAGCTATACCGGAAAGTCTGGATTCATAGTTGATATTTTTGTTGCCCAGACTGTAAATTTCAAGATAAGAATAGTTTGAGAATAGTGATTGGGATACGTCAACGGAAACCATCACTTTATCGGAGTATATTGATAATGTAACAGACTGCGCAACGTCTGATCCAGTAAGGTTCATGACAGAGCTCCATGTTCCGGTACTAGGATTGAAGTATGCGTACTGTACAGGTATATAATTCCAGGACAGGGGATTGGTGCTGCTTTCATTGTATGGAAGCGAATGCCATACAAGGAGAAGTGAGCCGTTAGGAAGAGAGACCATTGCGGGTGAGAATGCATTTGCAGCATTCACAAGAGGAATTTGCCATGGATAGTATCTATGATTCCTTATGATGAATCCCCTGATCTCGATTGCCCTCGTAACGTTCCTTGACAGGTTGTCATAGGTGAAGGCAAAATAATTTGAGGAACCATAATGTGTTGAATAAACGGATGTCTGAGGATAAATATCGTGTATGGCTGTTCCTGATAAGGATCCGTTTTCCCACACATCCGTGCTGTAACCAGATACATTCCAGTATTCACCTGTTATTACAAAGCTACCGGAGGAGTGCGCATAATTAATCACAGGATCAGTGGCGTTCCATGAATAGAGGGTGCCCGGACCAAGCACATCTATTTGATCGGTCCAGAAAAGTGCATGCAGGACAACAAAAATCACACCTGTAAGGTTTCCGCCCCTCATAAGTGGAGATCCAGAACTCAGATTGAAGTTCACAGTAACTGTACCACCGAGAGATACTGATGCAATAACGGCACTGGCTGTACCCTCTACCGTGAATGGCACTGAGATATGGCTTGTGATATTGTCTATAGCCAGTCCCAGACCTTTTATAAACTCGTCAGTTGTGTTGTTGGTTACAGAGATTATTGAGTTCACTGCAACATTAGGGCTTACTGTGAATGTCAGGAAAATACCGATGCCTACACCGGACACATTGAAACCAAATGGCGTCGGAACGTTAACGCTGAAGGACCCGCCCACATCAATGAAAAGTTTTGCCTCTTTGAAGATAAGCGAGTCATTTGTTATCTGAAGGATACCAGTTGCGCTGATGTCGAAATGTGCGGCTATTCCCACAGGTCCAATATCGATTCTGTTAAACTCTGCCGACAGACCGGCAGATAGAGATAGGTTGCCGGTAGAAGAGAGGTTAAAGGAAATGCTCACTTCAGGCAATATGGAATAATTTCCACCAATAAGTGGAAGCTTTGATATGTTGACGTTGGCTATGGTTGGAAGATTCAGAAGAACATTGGCCGAAATGCTATAGTTGCTATTCCATTCTATGCTGGAATTAGTATCCACCTTCAAGAGGTTGGAATAATTGAGAAGGTTTGCTAGGATGCCAGGTATCGAGATTGCAGTAAAATTATAGGTGAACCTGAGGACGCTTCCATTCTGGTAGTGGGCGTATGCTGTCACAGAATTGGTTTTTGGAAGATTTTCAACATTAAATGTGTAATTCCAGGGGGCATCCTGAGTTGCAGGAGAACTAAAAGAAATGTTGATTCCATCCATAGTCCCATTTACATATACCGGGAAAGATGATCCCCAATGCGAATACACACCGATAGTGTCAGTTAAACTGACGTTCTCATAAAGAAGGCCGGAATATTCAGACAGAACGTTAATTTCAACCTTGGGATTGAATAGAATCTCCTGACTCACGTTGTTTCCGTTTACAATTATTGAGCCTGATGATTGCGATATTGAGTATCCTGATACGTTACTGACAGTGTATGTGTATGTTCCATTTGGTTCCGTGAATGTTATGTTACTCGATGTTGAGGATTCTGTTATTCCATTGAGAGTGACTGACCATGAAGTGCCTGATGGGAGACCTGATTCTTTGAATTTGACTGGAAATAATTTAAAACTGGTATTTGTGAAGATTTTGAAACTAATTTTATTGGTATTTGAGTTTGCCACATAAAGATATCCGTTCAGTTGATCATATAGGATGCCCCAAGCTCCTGATATTGCTGGGATTTCTTCTATAAGTTGTCCATTCGTAGCTCCAAGGACGTCAACGGTAGAATTATTATCAGTAAGTATAAAATTCCCTTGAGGTACATATTCCAGATAATCTCCTGTACAGACATTTATTGTTTTAATCACGGTGTTATTAATTCCATTTATTACGAAAATCTGATTCTCGAAGACACCCGCATAAACATAGTTATTTTGGCTGCCAAACGCAAGAGCTTCAGGATTTCCTATAACAGGCACATCTGCGATGACTGATTCGTTGGTTGTATCCACTACCGCTATATAGTTAGTACTTCCCGGACAGGGACCGGGTCCGGTAACTGCAACGTATATGTTATAACTAAGAGGATCATACAATACAGTCTCTGGCCAGAAACCAACGCTTAACGTTTGGCTGTTAATAAAATTATATTCACCTGAGGATGAGTTATAATACGATTCCAAAACGATTAACCCTTCATTGACGTCAGATACATATACCAAACCGTTATGTGGGTCGAATGCTATTCCCCACGGAGCACCCCCTAGGTTTATATTTTGAACTATTGAGTTATTTGAAAGATCAATAACCGTGACATAACAGCCATCAACGCCTTGAGCTGGAATCCCTACATCTGTAACAAGTAATTCATTTGTAAGTGTGTCGATAGCAAACTCCCGTGGATTTGAAGGCAAGTTATTAATAGTGTCGACAACTGTGTTTGTTTTAGAATTTACAATCGTAATATTATGAGAACCCCAGTTTGCTATGTAAATGAGACCGTTTGAACTATCTAAAATCATTCCTTGAGGATTTGATCCCACTGAGATAAAGTTACTTTCACCAGATAATGTGTTGCTTTCAGGGTGATATGCATGAACCAACGTTTTGATCTCTGCAGACTTATCCGTAATGTTGTTGTTTTTAGCCTGATCCATCGATACAAATGCTGAACTTGAAAGAAACACACATACAACCAGAACTGCAATCACTTGAAGTAGAACCATCTTTTTTGAATTGAATAATTCTTTCATATAGAACTCAAATGTGTAATGTTTAAAACATTATCTTTAACTTAATTGCAGTAAGTTTTTAATATACCTCAACTAAACTTTTTCATGAGGTTTTCTAATTTCATCTTGATTTGCTGCAGGAATACCATAACCTGATAATTTTCTTAGAAATTATGATAAGTTCTACCTTTTACTTCCAGTATTATCCTCTTTTTCCCTCTACTTTCACCTAAATTTCTTAAATTATTAATAGCTCACGCTATCCATTGATGATTTTCAATGCATGTACATTGTAAGCAAAACATGCAAACATCAATTTCACTCTCACTCTTCTTAATGTTGTAACCATTACATGTGAAAAATGAAATAATCTTTTCATGATTGCATATGGATATCATAGCGTCCCAAATGTTGTGTAATCATGAAGGATACCTCTCCTGGAACATTTCCCTGATCTCATCAATGCATTTATAATATCCCCTCAACGATCTCATTGACCATTTATCATTTATCTCTGCAGCTCTCAGATAAATGATCTTCATTGCACTCTCTTCCGGCGGCATTGAATCAATGATCTTGATCCTCCTTCTTATCTCCTTGTTCATTCTTTCTATTAGATTTGTAGAATGTATTGATCTCCTTATGGACTCAGGATAGTCATGATACTTCAACAGAACATTCAGATTTTTTTCCATGTTGTATAATGGCCTGGGATATTTTGAAGACCATTTATTCTTGAATTCATTGAATCGATCAATGGATTCATTTCTCGTCCTTGAAAGGAATATATTTTTCAGATCATTATCTATTTCATTTCTATCCTGCACTCTCACATGTGTTTCAAAATTCCTTGATGCATGTACTGTGCATAGCTGGAAATCACCTCTTGGATATATCTGCCTTACCTCTTCCTCAATTCCAGGCAATCCATCTGCTATAAACAGTAATGGTTCCTCAACACCTCTTTCATGGAGATCCATGAGAACATTTCTGTATGCAACATGATTCTCAACAGGATTCATGTAGAATCCCAGTATTTCATAATTACCAGATTCCCTTATACCCATTGCAAATATGATACATTCCTTCTCAACAGTATCTCTTCTTAGGGAGAAGAACATTGCATCCATGAATATGGCGATATATCTTTTTTCCAATGGCCTTGATCTCCAAGTGTTGATCTCTGAAACTGTTATTTCTGTTATTCTTGATATTGTGGATTTGCTGTATTTATTATGGAATAATTCTTCAAGTATTTCTGCCATCTTCCTTGTTGATATTCCCTTTGAATACATGGATACAACAAGATCATCAATACCAACATTTCTCTGGTATTTCTCAAATAGAGCTGTCTGGAATTCGTTATTTCGATCCCTTGGAATTCTGAGATCATTGATCTTTCCGTATCTTGTTCCCAGGTCTCTTTCATAATATCCATTTCTCGATCCCTTATTCTCTTCAAGGAATGCCTGTATCTCTCCTTTCATGAGAGATTCCATGAACTCCTTCACTGTCTTCCTTACAAATTTCCGATATCTTTTTATCAAACTCTTCCATTATTCATTGCCTCCTGTGGTTGTTCTAGGGAGGCATCCTTTTATGTTTCATGAAATTTATCCATTGCTGATGGAACGATTCCATATATTGTTACACAAAATTCGGGATACTATCGATGTTTGCTGTATTAACGAAAATTAACAAAGAAGTCTCATTTAACCTGAAATATATAAAAGCAAATCTGGAAACCTCTTCAAGAACTAAAGGCTGCTAATTTTTTCTTAAATTACTATATCCTCATTTTTTTCACCCGATAATACAGTATAATAATGTAAGAGGTAGTTAATATCCATATTATTACTATCAAGGGGAGATAGATTTCAATATAGTGTGAATATGACAGTGGTGATATCGCTACATTTGAACTGATCAATTCCATATTAAATCCGTAGACTTTTTCAAGGGTTGTATTTGAGGATGAATATAGACGATCTAAAAATCCTGAATTACCTGAATTTTGCATAAATACAAGGATGTTTGTTCCAACTGCCTGACCATAATTTATTTCGTTAGGTGATCTTAAAGTCCCAGGGGTGAGATAATTTCTGGGGACGCAAGAGGTGTTAAAGTTTATAATTGACACTGATGTAGTATCAAAAAAGCCCATATTGTTCGCAAATTCTTTTAATGTTCTGTTATTGCCATTATAACTTAGCGATCGTGTATATTGGCTTGTCCCTAAAACCTTTCCAATGAGTTGATCATTTATTGAAACAACGGTTCCCTTATTTAAACTGACATTATTAATTAGTATTTTAATAAATTCACTTGACATTGGCAAGCTGAAACTGGAATTTTGTGTGTAAGTTAAAATTCCTCCTACAGTCAATTTATCGTCAATTTGTACATCAACGTTTGATCCATTTATTTGCATTTTCATTATGCCGTCAATGCTACTCATTGGTATAGTGGAATTAGAAATCTGTTTGTTAATTACGAAAGCGTAGGGAGCTGAAAATTCATAAAAAAAGAAGGAACCATTGCTAAAAGGATTGGTATTCATCCCCCTTCGATCATATTTAGCCACTATAAGTGGATCAAATGATAAGCTTAGGGAAGTTATCAATATTAAGGCCAAAAGGAAATAAAGGACTTTTTTAAGTTTCATAAAATACCGAAACTAACAAAAAATAATTAAATGTTTCTCTAAATATATAGTTGAATTAACTATATTGACCCTGGTGTGCGGCATTTTCCATGAGTCATTTGATTGTCATAGGCCATCCTAGTAATCTATCTTTTTAATTTTATGGGCATAAGTCGTAAATTATTGATACTCTAAGCATAATAGTTACGTTCCATCAGTCAAGCCAATCTGCTTTTACAATAACATTTCTCCAAATCATCATGGAGTTATCTGGTATGCTGTAATGAGTATCGTAAAATGAACACCTTGATCAACTACAAAGTGTCACTTACTTTCTATCTATCAACGAGTACTTTTGTTAGAAATACTAGCACAAACGGTAAATGCTAATGGAAAATCATAAAAGATTTAAGATGAACAGAATACCACATGCAATAACTCATATTAGCATAGAATTTTTCACTCACATAATAAATCCTGTTAAATCCAGGCTATTTTCCCACACATAGTTATATTGGATTCCATTATAAATCTGGTTAACATATAATCCACCTGAGGGGACATATTGCATTGGTCGCGAAGGATTAAGGAATGAATATAACAGGATAACTAACATCATTCTATCGTAAAGGACGAAATCTGAACTGGAAATTTTTGTAATAGGGATAGTCAATGGACCGGTCTAGAAAAAAAGAGCATCGTATACTTTTCCTATCTAAATCGTGTGCTTTGTATATTATGATTTCCCACAAATTAAATCCCCTGAAGTGCCAAATTAAATTTGGTTAGAGATAGTGATGAGGAAAGTTCTGTTAGAGAATGAACGATATAAGTCAAAGAAGTAACGGCTATTCGCTATTAGATTAAAAATTTAGAGTGTTAACCAATTAGATAGTTGAAGTTTAAAGGGTTATTTCCATTATCTTTCCATTATCGATTGATAATGTATACATATCGCTGTATAACGCTTGTTATACAGTATTATAAATGCTGAGATTAAAATGAAGCTGGACCTTGTAAATATAAGGGTAAAAGGAAGATTTTCAGGGGAGATTGATTTGGCGAATTGATGGTAATTCTTATGCGCTATATTTGAGTTCTTTGTCATATAGGTTTATAAATTAGCGCTAAATTAAAACCAACGTGGGCCAATTGTTATGGTCCCTTAAGATATCCAGGAGTCCACAATTTTAGCCTCTTGGATACTTAAAAGATATAACTCGCTCTTCTCTGAGAATAAGGATATATATAAGAGATCGCTTAACTTCCTTTAATAATAGAATTATGGTTAATGAATTTCTTCCCTTTTTTTACATCTGATCTCTTAGATTTTTAATGGTACAAATCCGGATTCATCGTAGGTTAACATGTAGTAATTATATTATAAAGGTTAAAACGTTATTACAATGATCAAATACCTATTAGCGCAGAATTATCTTACTCTGCTGAATTTATTATGTGGGTTACTGCTATTGTAATATATATTGTAGCGACATTTGCATTACAAGATAATGTATAACCAATATCTATCGGATAATTTTAATCTTCACTCAATTAGTATTCCGAGAGATATCATTATGTTATATCGTTAATACACATATAATAGTTATATAATCATCATATTCTCCTCTAATTCATTTTACTGGAACTTATAACATGTTATTCCGGTGAATGCAATTTACTTCCATTATTTTTTTAGCCTCCTAAATCGTATTTCTTAACTATTGAAATTTTTAAAGATTGGAGTCAGAAAAAGCAACAGTGTCTATTGAAATACACTAATATGATTTTACGGCACTCAAATACCGGACGTCAAACATGATAATAGTTCACAATTATACCGGAATAATATCTCGAGATCATCTTGCCATGCTGGAATGATATGTGTGTGATTTAATCTGTGTCAGAGGTGCAGGCGAATAACTGAGCGTTCCGATTCAAGAGGTAGATATCCCCAGATTTTTACAAAAGACAGTATGAAAAATGTTCTGAAAATGCAGATATCTGTATTTTTGCTTGAGATCCTTCAATTTTTAACTTTCTAGATGTTTTTAATAAGGCAATGAATGATATTTAGATAAAATCTCAGGTAGATCTGGACGAATCTGTTTAATGTTCTAAGTGAATATTATTTTCTCGTGATTTGACACTGGATGGAAAGTGAATCTTCATAATACACATCCTGCGCAAAGCTCACACAATTTGCATTTTGAGATATCACCCCTCCAGATCTCAATTCCTTATTTGGTATCAGTATTAGATCTGCCTATCTGGTTTCTATGTGAAATGAAAACTTTCAGCGTGAGCATCATTAGCAAAAAGACACCGGGAGCTATAAAGAGCATAAGCAATTTGAAACCCACAATACTCAAAAAAGTGCCTCCAAGAACGGGCATGGCTACCATCATAAGCATCATGGTCGATGTGAAGTAGCTGTTAGCCACGTTTCTCTCATCCAAAGTAAATGATCGGCCAATTGAAAACATCGCAATAGGCATGCCCAGACCATGGGGTATTCCAAGAATAACAAAGGCGATAGCATAAATAACTATATTGTTGCTTAAGAAAACCATCACCAGCCCGAGTATTGAAATAGTCATCATTAGCATCACATACGGGAATATGTTTCCAATCTTAACAATGGAAAATAACAATCTTGTTGAGAAAGAAGAAGTGAAGAAAACTGCGAAAAGAAGAATGACCAGAGAATATGAAGCGCTATAGACTTGCCTGGCAAATATCCCCCCAAACGAAAGAATCAGTGCGGTTGACATACTGTATACGAGGAAGGTGTAAATTCCCACCTTAAAACCAGGATGTTGCCACACGGATAATCTTCTCTCGACTTTTCTCTCTTCCGGAAATCTGACAAATGGGGAAAGGACTGCCCCGACAATTCCAAGAGGAACAAAAAACAGGAAAGCGGTCCTAAGCGTATAACGGGTGACTATTAGGGATTCCAGGGCGGGTCCTGCAATGAGACTTACTGCCAGTGCAAGAGTGTATATTGCAAGTATCCTCTCTCGCACATTCCTGTCTTGAAAAAGTCCTGCTGAGGTCATTATGTTCGGGAAAATGAAGCCGTATGACAGGCCGCTGGCTATTACAAAAACGAATACAGAAATAGGAGATGAAAAGGAAAAGATGAATATTGTCACCGGATACGCAAATGAGGCCAGTACGAAGAGTTTTTTACGATACAAGACATGAATGGTGCTGTTAAGAAGGGAGGTAACAAGTGCAGAGGCAGAAAGGGCTGCCACGAGAACCCCCACAAGGAACTGGTTATAGGAAAGATCATACCTGGCCAGGAGTGGTATCGTGGTTTGAACCATATTGTTGCTGGCTCTTATGGCGAAAGTAAGGGAAATAATGAGCACAACTGTGTAAATTACGCCTGCAGTCGACGCAATCCTCTTACTCTTCATGTTTCCTTCCACCGGGAATTTGACGCCCCTTAATTAAGTTCAGTAACCCACGCGGATCCATCCAACGCATTCAATCTATCTCTATTTCCCCAGTCATTCGGAAGTAATAAATCTTTCAAATTCGATTTTCTTCGGTGTCAGCTTCATAAGATTGCGCATGAAGTTGGCATGGCACTACTGCAATGTCGCACCTAAGAACGATCGGGTAACGGATTCTTTTATGCCCTTATATCCGCCGTATCACAAGCTCCACACCTGTTAACCCCCTGCTCTTCAGGTCATCGAAGAAGGATTCCCATTCCACCTCACTCTCGGAATCATAAAGCTCAGATGAAAGTATCTCCATCCTCACCTCTGGATTGATGCCTGTGCACACATAGAGTGACTTGTCCACGTACTTTCCGTTTTCATGCACCTTGAAGTGTGTTGCCTCTACTTAGATGGATTTCATGCATGATTCAAGGATTTTTTCAAGGAAATCACCTCACCCTTGCATCAAGTTCGGAGGCAAGGGTCTCTTCTCTGTCCATGGGATCACCGCCTCTATGATGCCATGTTCATTGCATGATATCCTTGGTGGAGATGCATGAACAAATGTCATGAATTCAATGCCGTCAAGATCCCTCCACACTCTCTTCCTTTAACTGTTAATAAATCATTCATTCTTTCCTGCATATTTGGCAAAAAAGCTTTGAACCCTTCACATGTGTTATATATATATATCAATGGTCTTCTTCACAGAATTGAGGGAAACCTGTTTCACCTTATTCGACCCCTTCTCCCTGTGGTTTGTAACACGGTAAAGGTAGACGCTCTTTCCCTTTGAGAGCCTCCTGATGAATGTCATGTAATGATAATATCACTACGTACTATAAGGATCTTTCCGTTTGCAAATCCCGCAAAAAGGGGTTATGGAAGAAATAATGTAGTGTTAATTATGGGGAAAGATAGGTTAGATAAAAATACCCAAATGAAGGTGGGAAGAACCATAAATTTTTTTCCTGTTCATGTGCATAATAGACAGTGTTGAACCTGCAGTATGGCTTTTCAGTATAATATTGTCCAAACCATTCTCAAGCATGAGAGCAAGATTAGCATGTGTACTCCATCCACTTCTTTCACTATTGTCGGCACACCGTTGATGTGCTTCTTTCACCTCAGGACAATGTATCTATTTTTCCCTGAACGCTTGAATATATAATATTGCATAAGCGGAACTGTGTACCCCTACTAATAAATATTTGCATTGATATTAACCTGAAAATATTCACAAACAGCATTTATGCAATAGCATATTCCCTATGTAATTACTGTGTATCCACATAGCAATCATAGGAAAACATTGTATTTTCCAAGGTTTACAAAAATATTGAATCAGACAGATGTAAAGTCACACATCTAACCAAACATGGTTAGTACCGGAAGTAAATTCTTAGGGCTAGCATCGGTTTTAATAGTAGCCATGTTCATCCTTACAGGCATGGGTAGTATCACATCGCAGGATAAAGTTAGCCATAGAGTCAATGAGCATATGAATCCCTCAATAAACCAGCAATTATTCAAACCCCATTTTACTAATAATGATACGAACTTGAATGCCATAATTGCAAACGATTACTTTTACTGGCTTACT
>JAMCUL010000002.1:0-23821 GCA_023381355.1 Thermoplasmatota archaeon
ATCGATATGAATACAATCATTTCAGGATCTGTGGCTGGAGCCATTCTGGCAATACTCATGTATTTTTCCAGTAGAAGGCTCTTCTATTCCTTCTGTCCTTACTGCATGGAAATAATCCGGCCATTCAGCATAGGAAAACACAGGTGTGAATACAGGAAAGGAAAGGAAAAATCAGGCCTTTAAAAGTTTGAAGTTCCAGGCACTGAAATAGGAATATCCTGAGGTATTCATTGTGGTGAAATACATTGCAGATACATCACTCAGGTTAGAATCTCCAAGTTTGAGCAGATTGTAGACCTGCAAGAAGTTGATCGTCCCATTTCTTTCAAAGACGTAATAATTCCCGTTTATCATGTAAACACCACCACTGCCGGTTCTGGCCAGGATCAGGAATACTGATGAGCCATCTGGTGCCGTGAAATTAATACCATGGATTTCCGTGTAATTCTGTGCAACTATCTGTTCATAAGTTGTGCCATTTCCTGAAATCGAGTAACTGAAATTCATTATGTAATTTCCTGTTGCAAGGTAACTCAGATTTACATATGGGTCCTCAATATATGCAGTATTATTTTCAAAGCTTATTGATCCTACTGGCTTGGGCGTGACAAGGCTCATGTTGAAGCCATTGGTAAAAATCTGCTTTCCATTCACCCCTATATACGTGAAGTTATCTTTAGGCAATGTAGATGTGAAGGCCCACGATACATATGGATTTGTTTTTGAATATTGCGGGAAATCCATCTTATAGTTTGAAAAACCCATTATTGAGCTGGAATAGTTTGTCATTGTTGTATAGAATCTACTCTGGAACTTGTAGTAGGCCTGTATGCCTATCGTAGTTGAGTTGGTAATGATATCCACTGAACTTAAAGGCTCGATCTGTACATTGTTTGCCCCGGGTGACAGCGTCGTATTAGTTTTCCATATCAGTCCATTGTAATTTCCATATGTAGCATTATTTGTTATTATCCTGAAAAAGATAGGACTCTCTACTGGCATGCCCTCCGCAGGGTTGTAACTGATGTTTACATCCATGCTTGTTATAACACCCGGAATCTGTTGTGGAGAACTCATGTTAGTGACAGAATTTATCACAAAAATATTAGTGGGTGGCGATGTGTCCTGGGCATAAATGATCCCGCCGATTCCCGCAAAAAAGATGACAAGAACCACAAGAATTACCTTTGTGTTTGATTTCATCAAACCTGATAAAGCGCTGCTGAGTTTTTTTCTGGCTCTGCTGATCTCATCTGCAATCATTCCTGGACTCAGTCCATTCTTCATTTCGTCACTACTCTGAGAAACATAATCCACATAAGTTAGGATTATAAGCATGGCCCAGTCAATCACATATCCCATCAGCACTCTGTAATTGAACAGAAATATAAGTACGGGGAAGGAAAAAAATGCATATTTAAGCTTGCCATAGAATCTTACATATATAACAAACATTATGCTGATTGTCATGAGAAATAGGACTGTAAAGACCCGGGAGGGAATATTTACGACCCCCGAAAAAGCTACCTCCGAAAATCCAACTCCAATGCCTATTACTGGCTGGAATTCAGCCTCGATTATGTTTCGCAACCACTGGTGATACCCCATAAGTATGAATGGAAGGTTTGTCAGGAAAAATGAAAGCAGTGTACTGGCAACAAATAACGCCATCTTTTTCCACGAATTTCCTTTTTCTCTGAAAACATAATACATCAGGAACGGTAGCATTATTATTGAAATCTGTTTTGATGAAAGCGAAAGTCCATAGAATATGCCAGACCATCCAGGTTTATCCTTGTAAACATAAGCAAGCACAAGGAAGAATACCCATAAAACATCTGTTGATCCACCAACAGAAAAGCCAAAGAATCCAATGTCGAGAGCAAGCATGAGTGAAAGGAAGGGGAAGGAATCCAGCACATTCTTCTTTCTTGCGTACAGTATCACGACAGCATATAGAAGTGCTGTTACAACAAACAGGTCTGTATAATCCGGAAGGCCAAAATAGGCTGCAGGCAGGAATGCGATGACAGACATTCCGGGATAAAGAAGGTAGTCAACTATTCCTCCATTAAGTTGTGGGGTAACATAAATCGGATTTGGTTTAATGTTCTTGAACACATTCACCATGTTGGAATTCATGTAAGGGTCCTTGCCTTCCATGAATATTTTTGCAGAATAATACTGGATTATTATCTCATCTGTATACGCATTTGGGAATATCGTGGATACTACAAAGAAGATCTCGACAATAGATAGAATCAGGCCGAGATACGTCAGATAATTAACGATCTTTTCATTTTTAAAGAGGGAAGAAAAATACAGAAGCAGGAAGAATCCGATGATTACCAGGATCCATCCGTTCACGATTGCCGCTGTATTCTTATATGAAATGAAATCAATGGACAGGAACGGGATCAAAATAAAGGCGAAACCAGATAATGCGTATCTAAATCTTGTCCAGTTGACCTGATTATCACTCATCTAATCAAAAAGGTAAGGATGGGAAATTAATAGTTTTTTCCATTTAAATCATAGGTGCCATACTACACCCTGACTTCCACCAAAGTTGGTTGAGAAAGAACCAAGTATACCTATTGCCGTTGCAACTAGATATCCCACGCCAAATAGTGTCAGTACGAAGATAAGGGCAAAGTAAATCCCAGATCCAAGGCTCGACATCATGTTATACTTTAAATATTTCCTGAATACCGTTCCGGTTGATTTACGATTCCTGTATGTCCAGTAGTTGTTGAGAAGGAAATTGGACAGGATGGATGCTTCAAGTGCTATGAGCGCACCGATATAAACCGACTCATTGAATCTTCCGACTATTACAGTCATCAACAATAGGTTAAGAACAGCTCCGGTCAATCCCACGACAAGAAATTTCAGCATCAGATAGTCAGACAGGCTGAGGAGAAGTTTCACGTACCTGATAAATTCCCCCATTCCTAGTTTGCTCTTTCCATTTTTCCTCTTATTGAATCTGTAAGGGACTTCTGATATATTTTTTGTGCCAGAAGCCACAAGAACTTCAAGCAGGATCTTGTATCCGTTAGACTTGATCTGATCTGGATTAATTATGTCCCTCCTGAATCCAAAATACCCTGACATAGGATCCTTTATCCCCTCAGTCTCCTGTAAATTTATGTGCGCAAGGAGAGTTGCAACCTTTGATATGGCTTTCCTTGCCACATTAAAATCTGACTGGCCTCCCCTGACATACCTCGAGGCAATAACAATATCCTTTCCCTTCCTCAGATCTTTCAATATTTTTGGGATAACCTCCGGGGGATGTTGCAAATCGCTGTCCATGACAACGACATATTTACTCTCGGATCTAAGAAGGCCATCCCTAATGGCCGTTGCGATTCCATTCTTGCCCGGTCTCTTTACAACAACAATATTACCGTATTTCTTGCTGAGTCTCTCGGCAACATCAGCAGTTCTATCCGGGCTGTTGTCATCAACCACCACAATTTGAGCGTCAAGACCCATAGTTTCAATCCTGTGAATCAGCAAAGCAATATTCTCAGCCTCATTATATGTAGGTATGATTATGCTCACTTCGTTGATTAAAACCACCTCATATGTATAAGACCCATTAGTAAATCTTATAATAATATTGCGATGTAAATTCAAAAATTTTTTATATTTTTTTCAGTCTGAATCAATTACTATTTAAATATTTTACAACAATTGACGGTGTTATCTTTCTCATCAGTTGTTATTCCATTGTATATCCAACCAGCTCAGAAGATTGCCGTCATATGCCTCAATTATATAGTTGTTCCCCAGACTCAAAAACTGGGTAGGCTGATCTGTAAAGAGGGTAAATGTTTTGGTCTGATCGTGAGAAATTAGCGGGTCACCTGTCGTATTCCAGATAAATCCATTGGGTGAATAAAGAATGCCGCTTTCAAGTATCCTGAAATAAATTGGCATATTGGTATGAGGCCCACAATAATATACAGAAACATTTATCGATGTTACAAATGAACTGTTATAAGAAACGGGCTGCACATTTTCTATAACCAGATTCCTATCATAACTCATTTCATCATGTATCAGTACCAGGAATGGCGACACAGCTATGACAGCTACAATTAGAACTGTAAGCAAGCGCTTCTTTCTTCCAGCCAGTTTTTTCAGGTTCTCAACTATGTTTCTGGAGGACAATCCTGTAAATGCCGATTTTTTTATTGAAACATTCTTTTCCTTAAACAGTGGAGGTATGAAAATGAGCGAAAGAACTGGCCAGTATATCAGATAATTTTCCAGAAGCCTGTAATTGAAGAGGAATATTAATATTGGAAAGGCAGTAAGGGTGTACTTATTCCGTTCAAAACTGAAATAATAATAGATGATAGAGAGAAACCATGAGCTTATCATCAATGCAGCGAAGAAATTTGAATCAGCGTAAGGAACTATACCCATGAAAGATATTTGCGAAATTCCAAACCCTATACCCAGAAGAGGTGAAAATTCAGGCCCAATTACTGAATTAAAGTATGCGTGTGGATTAAGGATGATGAAAGGTAAATTGAAGATCAGGAAAGTTATTGCAGTAATCATGGTAAACCAGAGAGCCCTCTTCAATCCGTAGGTCTTAAGCATATATATGAAGAGGAAGGGGAATATGATAAGGGGAATCTGTTTAAATGATAGGGCGATTCCATAAAAGATTCCCGGCAGGTATTTCTTATCTATAAACAGGATGGAGAGCCCCATGAACGTGGCCCACACAACATCTGTAATGCCATTGAATGAAAATAATATGAAGTTGATGTTGAATATTGCAATTGCAGTTGCCAGTGGAGCCGCATAGTCCATCTTGTTCTTCAAGAAACTGAATGGGACTATGCTCAGCAGGAAGACAGAGAAAAGTAGAAGCAGAACTTCCGGCTTGATATTGAAGACCACGAATGGTATCATTATCATGAAGGAAAGGGAGGGGTACTGAATTGAGGTTATATAGTTTCCAACAAGTGTAGGGGTGAAGAAAGTAGATGGAACACCAAGTGCCTTCATGGCGTTGATTGAGAAACTTATCCCGTATGGATCATGACCCGCAAGGACTGATTTCGCAGAAAGCATTTCTATGGCCAATTCGTCTGTGATTGGGAAATTGGTGGCCATGCCAACGAGAAAAGTGAGAAACGAAATTATGAGCACACTGACAATCGAAAACAGTACTACCTTCCTCGGATCCCTATTTCCATATTCTCCCCTCCTGGAGCCTATCAGGATAAAGAGGAACCCGATAAATGAAAGGGCAAACTCAATTTCCAGGAAAAATGTGGATGAATAGCCGACCAGATTGTATATAGAATATGGCAGAAAGAGAATCATGATGCCCATGGCATACAATCCAAAACGCTCAATCAATGTCTTATAATGGTTTTGTAATCTTTCTATTTCTTTCCCTTCCATTTGACCTAGGCACCCCATTCCAAGATATTCATATTTAAACTTTCTATATTACCTGTAACTATACTGATATTTAAGTCAACTAAATAAGATGTGCTGATTATAATCTTATCAAATTTAACTGTTGAATTGTTTGAGTAAAAAATTGAAGATTTACCAAGGTAAATCGTGACTGGAGATTTCTGTGAACTGATGAGATTTCCGGATATTTCTATATATCCAGGATTCAGGAATTCTAATCTGCTGGTATATGCTCCATTAATGTTCCTGAAGTCAGGGAGTGTGACGTTGTAACTGGTATTTCCTTCCAGCACGGGCATCCCTTTATAGCCAAGCTTGAACAGATAGTCGCCCTGGAAATATGCGTATATTCCATAACTGTAATTTTGCAGTAAAGAATTTACTTCCTTGTAATAAACCACATATTTTCCGTTATATTCAATTGGAAATGAAAAGTGGTAATTATAAGGATCCGTGATGATAAACTGGGGAGGGCTACTGCCTATATACTGACCCGGACAGATAAAATCGTATCCCTGTGCAAATTCCGGAAAATTACCCTGGATAAGAATTGACGATCCCTGTGGAACCAGTCCTGTCATATACATGAGTTTTGAATCCTGTTCTGTAGGTGTTATCTTCTGAGCAGTTTCATAGAAAGACTGAGAACCTGTTAACCACGGGTTTATTGCATTATTATCGTATTTGTGTGTATAAATGTCTCCAATTGGGGTATAGAAGGAAAATAAGGCCACGTTCACTATAATCATTGCCGTCAAAGCAATCTTAACCTTTTTCCACGACCTTCCATTTGCAGAAATGCGTTTCAGTCCGACTATCAGGGAAATCATGACGAACGGAGCGTAGAGTGAAGGATATTGGAAGAACATCAGATTTTCATAGGGAAGATAATTATTGAAAAAAATCATTACCGCAAACGGTATTGATAGTATGGCATACTCTATACCAATCAGTGGAACAAGCAAGAATGGAATGACAGTTCTCGCAAAAAATTCAATTTTGAAGTATGGATCTGAATATAATCCCAATGGAGTATAATTATTTACGTAATGACTTACAAAGTCAGCCCTGTAGTACAGGAAAGGGAGAAGGAAGACAATCGATGAGGCTATCAGAACAGTAATTTCATTGATAATGGGTCTGACTTTAAGCCCTTCTTTCCTGAATTTTTTAACTATTTCGATCAGTACAAAGAGAAATATAAGAACTGGTGCCATGAAGTCCGTTATTGTAGCCAGGAATGCCATATATGGCCATCTGGATGAATTTTTCTTGTATAAATAAAATGTTATGAGGAATAATGTTGGAAAAAATGCCATGAAATGGAAATCGAACCAGAAAATTCCCGATACTGGATAATAAATAAAAAATAGTACTTCAACGGTCAGGGACATTAGGAATGATAGTTTGTAAAAACGCGAAATCAGGTAAAGCACAAATCCTGAGAGGGAAAGGAAAAAATCCTGATAGAACAGGATAATCCATTCTTTTGGGTACAGTGCGTATATCGCTCCAAGAGGAATATAAAGGAGCTTGTTTACTGCTATAGGATATGGATTTGATGGCGAACTGAGGAAATCAATTTTAGAAACGCTGTATAGAAGCGAAGCGTTTACCCCAAGATCAAGAACATTCTGTGAAAACGCAAGATACCTCATATAGGAAATGATGGAAAAAATGGAGCCGAAGATCATGGCTATAATGAATGGAATCCAGTTCTCCCTGAACGCTTTAGGCAAACTGCTAATGTTGGTTTTAGTGCCATTTTTCTTTGTTCCCGATTCCGGTTCCATTGGTTTTACCTGCCAATTTAACGTAATATAAATATTGCATAAAAATATATACTATAATCTCGCGAGAAACAAAGTGCCTGTTGACATTATCTATGCATCATTGCATAAAAAAAATCATATCAGGTCAAGGCAAATAGATTAAATCCTAAATTTCAATTCGTCTTACTGTACAGGATGGCCAACGAATTCAAGACGATCACCGTGATCATAACAAATCACGAGAGGAAAGCTTATGTAAAGGACGCGATCACGTCCATCATTAATTCTAGGATTTCCGTGCCAGATGAGGTTGAAATCATCCTTGTAATGGATTACAGGGATTCTGATATAGAGGACTTTGCAAGAAATCTGGGTGTTAGGGTGTTTTACACAATGGAAGTAGATCTTGGCAAGAAGCTGGAGATTGGAATTCGGGAGTGCAACGGAGATATAATCTGTTTTCTCGATGACGATGATATGTACAACCCTGAGAAGATTCCTTACGTTAAGAATCTGATGGAGGATCCAGAAATTGCATTTGTGCACAACAACATTATCCAGATAGGTGAAGATGACACTTATAACAGTCTTCAGAAAGACACGGATGTCTCCGGTATAGACAGGATAGTCAACGTGAAGGGAATGGATACAGCCGAAATCGGTATAATGTTTGGTATGAGGGCAGACTGGTACCTCTCCTCAATGTCTATAAGAGCAGATGTCGCCAGGAAATACGCCAGAACAATAGGCGAATGCAGGAAGAGTCTTGACAAGGTTATTTTTCTGGTCGCCCTTCTGGAATGCAAGAAGTTAGTTGTCTCAGCCAAATCATTGACTTACTATAGGAAACATATAAGTATAACGGGAATTAAAACCAATCTGGAGAGTTTCAGTATTTCAAGGCTTGAATTTACGAGGGAATCCTTGAGAACACTGAGCCTGATGAAGGATCTTTCACAGGATGAAGGATCTCCATTCATTAAGGCAATAGAATTGATGCGCATAAAAATGCAGGCCAATGCACTGATTTATGGGGAGGAGAAGATGAGCCGGAAAGAAATCATTGAAAAACTCAAAAAGGCTGCAGTTGATTATCATTGCAGCGAGTGCAGGAAACTGATCATGATTATAAGACTGGGCATCATTTCGAGAAAACTTGCAGGTTCTCTTTATCAGAAAATTCAGACCCGGGGAATATGAATCAATCCACTTTTCGTGAATGATTGAGCAGATTTCTGTCAATTTTGTCCATTGCATTCCTGATGAAGCTGCTTCTTTCGTACCTCTCTCTTACCCATATGCCGAGAACTGTCAGAAACATATTTGGAACTGTCTTCGTAATCTTAAGTTTAGAACCATCCGAATCTGTCCATCTTATTCCGACTTCCCTTGCAGTCAGTCCAGATTTCGTGGCATGGAATATCATTGAGATGTCGAAAGTCCAGTCGAAAACCCTCACCTTCTTTGCAATATCCCTTGCATCGTTAGTATAAAATATCTTCAATCCGCACTGTGTATCAACAATCGGGATCCTTAACATTGCGAACACATAATAATGAAAGAGCCTGCTCAGGATAATCCTGTTTATGGTCTGCCTCCTTTCCAGTATGGAATCTTTTTTCCATCTTGATGAGACAATAAATTCACCACGTTTCATCATGTTTTTAAGTCGTTCAAGTTCGGAGGCTGGAACAGAGCCATCAGCATCTATATAGGCAACAACCTCTCCCTTTGCGGCATTTATCCCCTCTATTATTGCGCCACCCTTCCCAAGCCTTTTGTTATATGTCAGGATGCGACAGTCGCTGCATAATTTCTTTGCAACTTCTGGGGTAGAATCATTTCCATCAAACACAATTATAATTTCATAAACTCCGTGGATAGTTTCCCTGATATCATCGAGAATCTTTTCTATTCGTTTCTCTTCGTTATAAGCTGGTATTATAATTGAAAGACCCTGCGATATCAACTGAAGGGAATTCTATTCTTCAATTAAACCGTTTCTATTTATATATTATAGAAAAAGATAAGTACGATTTCTTGGCCAAATAAATGAGGTTAACTCAAGTATACCTCATGAACTGGTTCCAGAAGAATTCTTCTTTCTTTTCCCGTAAAATAGGAACAGGATCACTGATCCTGTGATGTAGAAGGATGAACTTACGGTGAACAGGAAGTGAAATGAGAGGTCCGGTATATTCCTGAACAGGTAAAGGATCATCCCATAGATAAGAGGCGATGCCGTTGAGGCCCCTGTAAGTGAGAGATTGAACATGGAAAGGTGCGTCCCTGCCATTCTCTCATTTGCAAGATCTCCGGCCAGGGCGATTGAAACACTGTAATAACTACCATAGGTTGCCCCTATGAAGCCACCGAGAACAAGGAAAATTGGGAATGATCTGAAATACGGGATCAGGAAGGTTGGAACAGAGGAGGCTGCAGCTCCTATTGCAAGGATCTTTACACGATCAACCCTGTCAGAAAGCCTGCCAACCAAAACTGATGCAATGGCTGAAACCATCAAAATAAGGATGCCTGCTGTCCCTATAAGGAGCTCTGGATCTGAGACCCCCAGCATGGTTTCAAAGAAATAGAATTCAAAGTAGGTCAAACCCATTATTCCCATGAAGACAAAGAAGCTCCCGATAGTGAGAATTTTGAGATTCCTGTTGTTCTCCGTGATCTGATGCTTCCTGTTTTTCTTTTCAAAATGCTCAATTTCTATTGTCTTTCTTTCTCTTCCAGAAAGGAATGAGATAGTTCCTGTTATTGAAATGGCAATCCCTATCATTAACACTGAGATATAAAATGGAAATACGACCAGGAAATAGGAACTCAATCCGAAACCTATCGCGGACCCTATCAGTGTGAACACGCCATTGACTCCGGATGATGTCCCTCTCATATCACTAACCACAGTTTCTGTAAGGAGAGGTTGAGTAGATCCTATGGCCACGTTTGAGAAGAACTGTAAAATGGCAAAGGATAACACAATTCCCAGATATACATTAAAGAATGGTATTGAGAGAAAGATTCCGATGAGAGACATGAATGCCCCAAAGATCACCATAACTGACCTGTTCGCTCCCCGCATCTTGAGTCGATCCCCCACCATTCCTGATGACAGGTTCCCTGAGATTGCACTTAATCCGCCTATGAATGCAGCGACACCAAGGTAAAGTCCAGATAGGGACAGGGGAACAGAATTTTCAACCTCGAGTGGAAGGATCAGAGTCTCAAAGGATATCCATAGATAATTGACGCCAAGATATATTGAGTTGAAGCCAAGCAATGGAAGAATCCTTCTTGACCCACCTTCATGAAAATTATCTCCTGAATTCATTCAAACACCTGGAACCGATGACGCCTTGTATCCACCAATGGATCGTAATGGAAGCAGGAAGAAGATTGAAATAATGTAGAAAAGTGCTGTGGTTTCAAAAAGAACCGTAAATCCAAAGATCGGATCTGCGTTGAAGTGATTCAGAATGGCACCAAAAAGGAATGGAGAAACCGCAGCTGATCCTCCTACTGCAATATTATAGATTGCCATATATCTTCCTGATGAGTCAATGGGGGACATGTCACTGGCCAGCGCCTTTGATACACTGAAATAGATCCCATAGCCTAATCCGGCCATGGTACCGAAGATCAGGAAGTTGGTAAATGTTGGAAACATTGGAATCAGCGCCATTCCTATTCCGGATATTATTGATGCGAAAACAAGGATTTTAAGTCTTCCGACCCTATCTGAAAGAACGCCAAATACGGCCGTTCCCATGGCGGAGAAAAGCAGTACAAATATTCCTGAGATTGTAACGAGATAGGTTGCGTTTGAGGAAGAAAGGACATCCTCAAAGTAGTAAAGTTCAAAGAAGCTGAGTCCACTTATACCTAGGAAAAACATGAAAGATGCTATAACAAGTATGGCAAATTTTCTATCAACGCTTACAGAATATAACATTCTTTGCCCCCGTTTCCTGGTTCCGTGCTTTACAAATATATGGTGGATGTCATCATCTTTTATTGTGAATGAAGTCACGATTGCTGTTAGAAAGAGTATAATTGCCATAATTACAAAACTGAGATCGTATAAGTGTATGGTAATCAGGTATCCGGAAAGACCAAGACCAAGTGCATTTCCAAGCAGTGTGAAGACGCCGTTTATACCAGTTGCAAAGCCTCTCTGCTCCTGCTTAATAAGGTCCCTGAACAGTGGCTGATAGGCACCAGAGGAGACATTTGTTCCGGTCTGAATCAGTATATATCCAAGCAGACTCCCTAAAAACACGTTCTGAAGAAGCAGATCGAGAAGTATGGAGATGGAGGCAAAGAGGGTTCCGAAAATGATATACGGGCCTCTTTTTCCCCAGAGGAAATTGTACCTGTCACTGATTGTCCCGGAGAAAATACTTACGATAACACCGATGCCTATCCCAATCCCTGCAATTATGCCAAGGAGGAATGAATTAGAATTTGAGTTGATCTGAATTTGTATGGGAATAATAAGAGACTCGTAGGAAATCCAAACGTAGTTGGTTCCAAGATGCACCATATTCATCATCGTTATGAATGATTTTGATTTTTTTGTGTAAATCATCTGAGCCTCTTTTATGTATCGTTCCTGCGTCTTCTTAACTTCATCACTTTGTGTATCTTCAACATCCTCATTTCTGGATTCAAAAGATAAGTTTCCTCGTAAGCATTAGAGAATTGGCTGATTTTGCCACTATTTTTTGAAATTGATATCTTCGAGAAACATTCGGATTGCCCCTTCAAATTAAATGGAAATGAATGGATAGTTCTCGTTCTTATTTGGAAAGGTAAATTGATCATATGATTGATTCTATCTCCCGTCACTTTACTATCCATATGGATTGAGAATATTAATTCCTATAAAATCCTGTAAGCTCATTTAATAGGATAGGTATTTCCTGTTTGACCTAAAATTCTGGACTTCATTTCATGAATCTCGATTTAATACGCTGATAGCAGTTCATCCATGAGGATAAAAAACTGACAGAAGATAATTACCATGAACCACCACAATATGAAGGTTTTAGGGGTTTCCGGTAGTATCGGCGAAGTTGGGTACTAACGAGAATATGACATTAGGCAAATAATAAATATGATTAAAAGATTTGTTTTGTGGTAAAAGTAATTGGTTCTATTGATAATGCCTTGATCTGGAATACAACATATCATCTTGTTTTTTCTGACTCAGAATTACTCAAGTTCAAGGTGATGGAGGGTGCTGAACGGTTTCTTGACATTTATGATACACAGATGTCAAATAGCAGCAGAATTATCCCGGTTGAGGGTGAAATAAGCAACTACAGGGTAACAAGGGAGGAGGTTAAGAATATTCTCAAGGAAAATGAGATGCGTGGATCTGACATAGAAAAAAACCTTGATAAAATTCTTGATGATAGCCCTGGTTACCTTGAGAGGATTCCATATACATCGATCCGGGCAGCAGAATTGAGTAACGGGAATTCGTTAAGCCTTCCGCACCTTGAACTGAAGATTGAAGGCGGCCATATGAAGTTTCACCTGAATCACAGTAACTACCAGGGACGTGGGAAATTGCCAGAAGAAATATTCTCTAATTATGAGAATACCCTGAAACAGGCTCTGGGTGATAAACTCAAGGTAAAAGGGGAATAATTCTCAAACAAATCCAGACCAAGTTTATTGAAGGAAATGAACCGGGAAAGTTGGGATGAACCTGTTAGACAGTGGTGTTGACAGATTCACCATAAATTTCAGAACGAATATCCAACGGCAAAAAGGTGAATGCGTACGCGCATGGTGTACTTTGATAAGCCGCCGACGGGGTTCGATCCCGCGACCTCGTGCTTACCAAGCACGCGCTCTACCAGGCTGAGCTACGACGGCACTTAGAGCAGGAATGTATTAACATTAATAAATCTTACAAAGTGTGTTAGTGCTTTGGATTTTATATGGCATTGCTATATAACCTGATACCATTCCTGAGGTTGGATTTTACAAATCCCTGATTTTCCATATACCTCAGGTGAGCAATGGCCTCACCAACGGCGAAATTCTGTTCCATTATATTCATGCTTTCCATGGTCCTACCCTTGCTCCATTTCATCAATTTAGCGACGTTATATGCAGAAAGTTGATCTGGACCTATAATCTCAGAAATCTCATTTATGCGATTTTCATGGTGCTTGATGATTGCCTTAATTCTTTCCTCTATACCTGTAAAGGGCGATCCATGACCTGGGAATGCTGTATTTTTTTGGAGTACTTTTGTCATTCTCAAACTTTCCAGATACTCACCAAGCATGTCCTCGCTGCTGTCATAATAGCTTATATTTGGAGTTATCTTCTCCAGTATGTGATCTCCTGTGAAAATTATGTCAGAATTTTTTGGAAGAAAGCAGGTAGATCCAGGGCTGTGCCCTGGAACGTGGAAAAAGTCCAGGTCATTTAGCGAGTTTGGCATTTTGCTAAAATTCTCAAGGTCTACATGTTCGTAGTTTTTCAACTCAGTGGCAAGAGGGTGGTTGTCCCCCATAGTTTCTGTCGTTTCCGCCGGGACACCCATCTCGCTCAGGAAAATCTTCGATGATCTCATAAAACCGGGAATATCATTCTGTATCGATATTACCTTCTCCCTGTCACGTTCATCTATGAATACTGGAATTCCATATTTATCCTGGATTGATTTCGATCCACCAATATGGTCTATGTGCATATGGGTTAATATGACTGCATCAATTTCACTAAAATCCACACCATTCTGTTCCAGGAAAGTAAGTGCAGAGTTATCCATTCCACTATCAACAAGATAGGAATGCCTGCCAGTCTTCAGGACATATACAGATGCAAACCTAAGTGCCCTGATTCTAATTGGAACATAGTAAACATCTACATTCATTCATGTGTATGTCTTCATTCATAATGCTGTTTTTCATCTGGTAATTTTTTCAAATATCAAACGCCTAATGAAGTCTCATCCAGAAGAGCATCTTCATTTTCCCGTAAGGATGCAGAAGAATTACCCGGAACTCATAATTGACATCTGAGAATTCACCTCCTCAATGTGTGGCGTTTCCATTTTCAGGTTCATTACGGATTCACGACGCGTACTGTCATGGAAATTCCATAGGCTTCAGGGAAATGAAATTCTTCATTATGTAATACGAGGGTACAGTTATCAGGCATGCAATGACCCCTGAATACATTAGCAATGTGGTTACAGGTATATATGGGCTCAATACTGTGAAAACTGTTGCCATAAATGGTGCGGAAGCCGTAAATACAAGAAATACAACTGCATCAACCCTTCCGATAATTTCTCCTGGAATTATCTTCAAAATTATGGTGAACGCAGGGACCTCTATGAATGAGGTGAATATTCCTATCAGAAACATGGATGGTACGTCTATATAGAGGCTCCTGCTCACGGAGATTGTAAGGAGCAAAATTCCCATGCTTAAGACCCCGAGGAAGATTATTGATGCATTTTCGAGTTTCCTCTCAATTTCCGCCGCAATTATTCCTCCCATAAGGGTGCCCAGCGGAATTCCAAGTTCAAAAAGTGTAAATGAATCCGATCCTTTATGTAATACAATGTGGATTATCGTTGGTCCGAATATCATAAGAGATACAAACAATCCATTGAGCAGAAGGGCAAGAATAAGAACAGGAAGGAGCATTTTCAACGCCTTCTCGACTTCTCCCTTGACGACATGTTTTTCCTCTGTCTTATCAATCCTGAATGGTCTCCCTGAGATCAGCCCAACAAGTGATAGTGCAAGAAGTATGTAGATCAGATAATTTCTTGCTGAAGCGAGTATAATTCCTGCACCGATAATACCTAAAACGTTTGAAAGGCTTGATCCTATCTGATTCAGGGCAGAAACTTTCGTATCTTCAGTTTCATTAACGATTTCTCTGCTTGATTTTATGAATGCGTCGAAAAGTATTGCAGTAAGTATGGATGAGAATATATCGACAACATATATGGTTGAAAGTGAATCACTTAAGAGAAGTAGAGAATAAGTAAATAGCAGTATAATTGTTGCAATAAAACCAACGTAGGAACTGTTGTACCTGTCAAGAATCACTCCTTCAGGTAATGTTATTATCACATACCCCAGTAAAGACAGGGTTGGAACCAGGGTAGACAATAAGACGGAGTTGTAATTAACAACGATAACCCACATGAAATACATATTGAAGACGAAACTTGACGTTCTGCAAAGAGTTGTGCCGAACCATATCAGGTACATCTTCCTCTCGGACATATATCTCAAATTTCTCAATGAAATGTCCGTGGTTTTAGGATGCCTGGTTGTCCTGATCATCAGGCTCCAACTCCCTGATGCAAATGTGCAGGAAAACCGTGGGGAAACAAATCTCCTGCAATTAAAAAATTCCAGATCATATGATCCACGCCAACGTCATTTATGAACAAACTTCGAATAGAGCTTGAATTCAATGATGTAGAAAACATAAAATATGAAGTCACTCTCATTCTTTTATTGAAAATTCCAGAAATTAATCCGGAATTTAAAAAAGGTATGTGCATGGCCAATTGATTGACTGATGAGCAAATGTGCGTCTCTAACTCCATTTAAATCAATATGAGTTGTAAAATAATAAATTTTAAGATTCGTTCAAATCATTTGTTTCTCGCTATAGGGTTTGAATATTCATTTACTCAATAGAATCACTCGTCGAAACAAAAAACACAGATTGATTTTGCATCATTCCAAGTGCCTTTTAAATTTTCTGTTGTGAATATTCTGATATCAAGCATGGAAGTGAGATGGTTGTAAACTTTGGAGAGGTGTATCATATCAGCAAAATTCTGTAAAATCCCATGATCCCGGCTTCCGGATTCGAACCAGAGACCTGCGGATTACGGCGGTAATTAGCAATTCAGCCGTATTTCCCTCTACAGTCCGCCGCTCTACCAGCTGAGCTAAGCCGGGGATATATGTGTATTGATAAACTCATAAAAATATTTTGCATGTATGCAACCCAATTCTATTATTAGGCATGATTCAATATTTTATTCATGGGTGGAAGAATTAACATAAACAATATACAGAAAAACGGCTACGTCATGATAAGGCATCATGGTCTCGTCTCCAACAATAGAACGGCCGGATTAATTGCGGTAAATGGAGACATTGATTGGCTCTGCCTTCCTGAATTTTCCTCTGATCCTGTCTTCGATTCAATTCTCGATTCAAATAAGGGTGGATTCCTCAGATTTTCAATCCTGAACTTCAACGAGATTGAGGCTGAGCAATTCTATGATGGGGATACAATGATACTGATAACTGAATTCTACAGCAATAACCGGAAGATAATCAAAATTACCGACTTCATGCCAGCAACTGAATTTACCAGCATCAACTTTCCTGAACTTCACAGAATAATAGAGGCGTTCGAGGATTGTGATATTTCGATTAAATTCAGGCCAACTCTGGATTACACTCTCTCCCCGCTCAAGAGAACGGTTGGCCAGAACAAGATAGTATTCTCCAAGAACGACCTGAAAGTTGGTCTCTTCACATCTGTTGATGTAATGGAGCAGAATGACTGCTATAGATCTCATCTGAGCAAGGGAACCAGGTCATATTTCATAGTATCCTATGGAATGAGAGAGGAGGACAATTATACAAATTATAAGACAGAACAGAGGCTGATGGAAACCAGAGAGTTCTGGCTCAACTTCATTTCTTACAGCAGCTATAATGGTTTGATGAGAGACATAGCCATTAGATCCGCTCTGACCCTGAGAGCACTGTTTCATGATCCATCAGGAATGATGGTTGCAGCTCCGACAAGCAGCCTTCCGGAATGCGTTGGAGGAGAAAGGAACTGGGACTACAGGTATTCATGGGTAAGGGATACATCATACGTCATCCAGGCTCTGGCAATGATAGGCCTGAGGCGTGTTTCAACCAAATACCTTTATGACATGATGGAGATAATTGAGAACGATGGCGAAGAAATAAGGGTACTGTATGGGGTCAGTAGGGATACAAAATTCAGGGAGATTGAAATAGATTATGAAGGATATCTTGGTTCCAGACCAGTTAGGCTGGGAAACCTTGCCTCCAGCCAATTTCAGCTGGACGTATACGGTTCATTCATCAATGCAATTTACAACCTATCTGTGATAGGCGGAATTGTTAATTCCTATATGTGGGATTTTATAATCTATCTTCTTGAAAGAATAAATCACATATGGAAAATTCCTGATTCAAGCATCTGGGAATTCCGGACACAGCCAAGGCATTACACATACTCAAAGGTTATGTGCTGGCTTGGGTTTGACAGGGCTATAAAGCTGGGCAAATCATTGAACTATGAAGGAGATTATGATAACTGGCAGAAGACTGCAGACGTGATCAAGGAGGATATAATGAAGAACGGGGTTGACCAGGAAACAGGTTCATTCACACAGTACTACGGCTCAAAGGACGTTGACAGTTCATTGCTCAGGATACCCCTGACTGGTTTTGTCGGTGTGGATGATCCCGTCTTTGTCAGGACATTTGACAGGATCAAGAAGGAGCTGATGAGCGGCGATATACTTTTCAGGAGGTATAATAGTGATGATGGCCTTAAATGCCGTGATAATGCATTTCTCCTAATGTCGTTCTGGTACATTGAGGATCTGATCCTGATGGGTAAAATTCAGGATGCAGAATCCCTGCTGAATAAAATAATAGAGAAAGGAAACCATCTTCACCTCTTCAGCGAAGAAATAGATACTGAAACTGGGGAACTAATCGGTAATTTTCCACAGGCAATCACACATCTTGGAATTATAAGGTGCATATACCGCCTCAATGAGGCACAAAACAGGATAAAAAATAAGGTTAGTGAGTAATCGCAAAATTACTCTTGTAATGGTTCAATTCATTGATGTTCTCCTTTATCTCTTCTATTTTCTCTGTCTGTTCCTGGATGATCTCTTCTATTATCTCATCGAAGTCCTTTGAAAGCCTGTATCCGTGAACGGGTCTCCCCTTCCCCTCTTTCTTCATGTTTCTTTTGTTTATCCAGCCTTTCTTCCTGAGCCACTGCATTGCAATGGAAACCTCGGGCTGCCTGAGGCCTGTTTCCCTCTCTATCTCTACGCTTGTGACTTCCTCCTTACCCCTTGTATAAACAAGTGTATACGAAACACTTCGGGGTATGCTCGATGTCACAAGAATCTTTGCCAGCTTTTCTTCTTCTTCATTCATTGTCATTTCGATCGATTCATAATATAATTTAAACATATATATTCTTCTAAAAATATGTTTGATATTATTAATAATTTTTCATTTGCTTTTTGAAAGAGCCTCAAGTTTACTTATAATGGTGTAAAGGGCAGCCCTTCCGTGTGAAGGTACGTTGGGATCGTTGGATATTTCATCCAGCATAGATATTGCAGTGGCACACCTTATGTCAAGGCTAGTTTTCTGCTCTTCCATCTTTGTCCTGGCGTCTTGCGCATTCTTTCTTATATTTTTTGGAACCGATGTGTCCTGCGACATATCATCCAAAAGATAGAGCACCTCATTATACAGTTTTGAATCCATACCTCTCACTCCACAAAGACCCTGCTGTTTTCCTTCTTAATGCCCACAACCATCATGGTCTTGGAATCCTTGACTCCCTGTACCTTGCTAAGTCTGTTCAGGATATATTTCTGGAACTCGCCGTAATCTGGAAATCTCACCTTAATCATTATATCAAATTCTCCTGTCACCACAAATACATCCTCCACGTGGTTGTCAGAAACAATCTCAGCAGCGATAGTTTCTACCTTGCTAACGTCGACTCTTATACCGACCAGCGCTGTTACTATTTTTTTGTCATAATATTTGTCAAGTTCCACTTCCAAATGACTGCCCTGCATTAATAAAACACCTCAAAAGGTCTGGCATGATATTATATCAATGCATTTTAAGGTTTAGATTAAGTTACACTGTAATTCGGTTAATTTAAATGTAGCGAAAATATAATTTAATATATATTATTGTTCCGGGCAATACCTTCCGCTCCTGACCTATTCCCCATTTTTCCTGAAGTACACATGCTCCCTTATGCTCGCTTCTGTTCCCTCAATAGCACGTGTTGTCATATTTATAAACAGTCCATTTTCAACTATTCCTGGGATTACGGAAAGAGACCTCGCAACAGAAGCAGGGTCTTTCATCATCCCAAAATCTGCGATGGCAATTAAATTACCATTATCTGTCACGAACGAACCGCTATCTTTCAGCTGAACACTAGCACCAAGATTCCTAATATTTTCAATAGTCTGGTCTGCGAGAAACGGGAGTATTTCTATAGGCAGCTTGAATTTTCCGAGTTGGCTAACATATTTCCCGGAATCAGCTATAACTATGAATTCCTCGCTGTTATACGCAACGATCTTTTCGCGTGTTAGTGCCCCGCCACCTCCCTTAATTAGGTTTCCCTGTGTATCTATCTCGTCAGCGCCGTCAATATCCAGAAGCATTTTTCCCTTGAAGGACACAGTTACATTCAACCCGTATTCCCTTAGTAGATATTCTGTCTGGATAGACGTAGGTACAAACGTAACTTCCCTGAAATAATCCGTATTTTCACCAATAAGATCTATAAGATATTTAACTGTGGAACCAGTACCTATACCCACAATCCCACTTCTTGGAATGAAGCTCAGGGAATATTTGGCTGCACTTCTTTTCTGCTCCATTATGTCCATATGAGGATATGTTTACTTTAAATTTAAACAATGTATACAGGTTCATGGATTCTCAGCAGAAGCAGGATAAGGGATGGAATGAAAGTTACACTGTCATGGAAAGACTTGTACTGCCTCCGGACACCAATGTGTTCAACTCTCTTTATGGCGGAAGATTAATGGAATGGATTGATAATGTTGCCTCAATAGTTGCCTTCAAGCACTGCAGGCTCAGGACTGTCACCGGGAGCATAGACAGCATATTCTTCCTTGCCCCAATACACTTGGGGTATATTCTGAAGATGGAGGGAAGAATAAACTATGTTACAAAGGCTACCATGGAAATTGAGGTTGATGTAATATCACAGGAACCATTTACCGGAAGGAAGAGATTTGCCACAAAAGCATATCTAACCTACGTTGCAATAGACCAGGATGGAAGGGCAACGTCAGTTCCAGGTCTTCGTCTTGAAGATGAAGAAGCAAAAGATAGATTTTCTCAGGGCGAGATGCGAAGCAAGAGAAGGATGGAGCTTCTTAATTCTGTCAAGACGGAAGCCTCAAAGTTCGACGATCTGCAATGAAATGGTTGGCTTTTATCTCAATAGTGGCAACCATTATTAATACAAATTCATTTAGGGTCTTAATATGACTGAGCTTGAAAATAAAAAGCGAAAGGAAAGCTTACTTTCCATGGTAACGTACCATAACATTATTCTGGCAATTAGTTTCATATTCCTGTTGATAGGAATCCTGTTTTATGTATCATGGTCGATCCTTTATAATACGTGGGGAGACCCAGGTCTTTACTCCTTCTGCCTGCCTATGGCTGTGTTCGGTCTTATTGGAATTGCGTATTCAAAGGTCAATTGAATTTCCAGAATCCATGACCATGATTTTCTTCAATGCCCCTCTCGTATAGAGATACATCTCCGAGAAATGAGTGTTCTTTCCACCCATCAACGGCTGGTTATGATTATATCCGTAATCTTCAAGTTTTATGCCTATCTCTGCAAGTTGATCCCACAACTTGTTCCTGAATATGAACACATAATTTGAATTATTGAAAATGCTGTCATAAGGTTTATTGAGAAAATCTGAGATATCCTGGGTAATAAGAACAATTGACGTTGAGTAATGCCTCGATGTTCTCACCATATCCAGGATAACATCTCTCGTTTCTATATGTGACAGGAATTTGTGTGCCTCATCGATTATAATGATCTTCCTCTTGAGGTCGCATGTTAAAAATGCCTTTACCGCATTCATGTCAGATTCTTCAGGTGGTCTTTGGTCAACCGTTATTTGTATCATTTCATCGTTTCTGCCAAACCTTGCAAAATCGTTTAAAGGATCGCAAATATAAGCTTTCTCAATCGAATCGAAATGAATAAGCCTTGATAGGAGAAGATTTGCAAAATAACTCTTCCCTGATCCTGTTTCACCAAGGATCAGAATGTTGTTGGATGTTCCTTGAAATATGTCGAGAACCACTGGATGATGCCCGGAGGGATCGAATCCAATGGGTATTCCATCATCCATGGACGACTTCGACATGAATGGAATCAGGGGTGCGACAGACTCTTTTGAAATAGCATACTTCATGGTCATATTTCCCGTGTAAACGAACTTTCTTATTTCTTTTCGTCTATTCACGATATAGAAATCAAGACCAAGGAATTTTGCCTTGTTGACGACATTTCTCAGGTTGTTATTTAGATCTAAGGGATTATCTCCACGCACTATAATGCCGGAATTGAAAAGTGCAAAATCCTTCCTCTCCTTTGCGTAATATTTCTTTGCAATTTTCAAACGATATTCATCGAATTGCGATACCGACTTTCCTCTGGTTTTCTTCATTCGTGATGAGGCAAGTATTGTACTCATATGCCTTCTGTATTCATTGAATTCACTTTTCTCAAGATCCCTTATATTAAAGCGCAGCAGGATATCAAAGTCAAGCTCGAAGAGTAAATCAGATATCTGAAACGATTTATCACCGGATGAATTTTTGAGGTATATGAGACAGAAATAACCATTGAACCTGAAATATCGATTTCTGAAATCCATTCCTCTAACTCCGGTGAGCCCAAAATCCCTGAGCCATCCACTGTAGTCATCTGGTGAAGCAGGAAGGAGTTTAATACCTCCGGTGTTGAATATCCTTATAATTCTGTCTGTATCCTTCCTCTTTATTATTATGGCATGGTGGGCTTTTCTAGGATATACATAGTTACTTTCTTCATGTCTCTCCCGCGTCCATAGAAATGGCTTGATGTCTTTATTTCCCATTTCGTTGGTGAAAGTAGAGATGAATTTTAAGTCAATCTCATTGTCCCTGAAGAGGGATATCAGGTTCTGCATTTTTGATTCATTTAGATCGATCCTGTCATCCCAGTTAAATTCAAAGTCGATGAAAAACATGTTCACTCCATCCTTAGGCAGGTCAAATTTATCTTCATTTTTAATGAATTTGGCGAAGAGAAATATCATCAGCGCCAGAGTCACGCATAAAGCTGCTAAAAAGTAGAGGGATTGCAGGGCAAGAGTCAAAGAAATCAGGATAATGACGAATACTGTTAAAAAAAATTTATTTTCACTGTCTGTACCTTGAAAAATGTTTACAGGCAATCTAAGATCTTCCTTATTCATTACTTCCCAGTTCCCCCTAGAAATCTCTCGATATTAGCTTCCGGATAAGAGACGGATAAACTCATCTCCCTTCTTTCCATTTCGGACATTGATCTACCTGGAAGATCTCCTGCATAGGTGATCGCGGTTTCAGGTGAGAATGCCTGAACAATGTACGGGACAGACGAGAATGTTGAAGATGCGGTGCGGTATATTCCCATTGAAAACAGGGCTGGAGTGGCTACAACAAAAATCAGGATCCCTAACTGGGCAAAACTGTCGTGAGAAAGATTTATGTAAATGTAGAGGAGAGGAATGATCATCAAAGGAAATAAGGAAGTCTCTATGAAAAGGAGCCATAACTTCAACATAATTTCCCTTCCCTTCTGAAATACCAGAGAAAAGGAAAAAAACGGTAAGAAGAAATAGAAGGCTATTAGAATCCCGAGCCTCAGCATCAGAAATATTCCAAGTTCAATACCTGACACTGTGTATATAGCTGAAAAAAATATGAGTGCGTAGGAATTGCTTGCTTCCAGGTTGTTCGTCATTTGAGACACCATGTATGAGTCAGAAAAGTAATATGGAAGGTTTTTCATATAAACATGTAAGGTGCTGACCAGCAGGTAGATAATTTCCATGGAGTATCTTATGAAATAAGTGCCGAGTATGGTGAGGAGGACAGCCAGTGAAATTCTCTGAAGGAAACTGGAAATATTTGCATTCTTGTCAGTAATTATCTGGATTCCTGCAATTGCCGCAGCAATCATGGCAAGGTACGGAAAATATATACGCTCATACACATAGATGTTCATGATATTGTGGTTGAACATAGACCAAACAATGTAATCATTTCTTGAAAGGATACCCTGATTTATGTCTATTTTCCATATGAATTGGGATAACGAAAGCTCAACTGTCAGAATAATTTTTGCAATAATCGACGTAATGAATTTTTCCGAAATCATGGATTTCCAGTTATTATGAAATTAAAGAGACCGAAGATGACACCTGTCACTGCCATGACATATATTGCTGTTCCAATTGCAGCATTTCTGAGTTTCTCGTATGCGTTGTATTTTCTAGTCTCATCTGCACTAAAGAAACCTATGGCAATCGGAATCCATAATACAGCTATTATAACAGCTGATATTGAGATCAGGACATCCATGCCTCTTCCCAAAATTGCATTTAGTTCACTTATGCCACTCAGAGTCGCAAGAGGCATGTTCGTAATTTTAAGCAA
>JAMCUL010000002.1:24344-25590 GCA_023381355.1 Thermoplasmatota archaeon
TTTGCTATCAGAGTTTTTGCAGTTTCCATTGCGCAAGGGCATGCATTGATTCCCAGCACATCTACTTCAATTGAGCTGGATTGTGAGCCATCTCTGCTAACTATTGCCTCTGTTGACATAGGATATGAGACAAATGATGTTTTTCCACTCCGAGAAGTCTTTTTCGAATATAACTCAGTCTTAAGGCTTACTATTGCCAAGGTGGAATAGTCAAATCTTCTCAAGCTCTCCTTTGCGATTTCCTGGGCAACTTTCTCTATCGATAAAAGATGCTCTCTTTTCAAGACAACCTCGTTAATTGCCTCGACGGCCCTTGACATATCCGCGCCCTTCCTGTTTGGTGGGAGGTCAACAAAGACATCGAATTCAGCTACAAGGTGATTTTCCTCATCATCTCTCTGGATAACAATAGGCATCTTGACGTTTTTTACACCAACCCTGCTGATCGGGATTGAATATAACGATCTTTCCCCTTGAACATCCTTTAATTCTCTCATCTGTTGCACAGCTCATTCCGGTTTTTGAGTCTGCTGATATGTTTTCTGTATTGACTGCTCTATTTCGTGATATTTATCTTCAAGCGATTTTTGTTGCTTTTCTATTGTCTTTATCCTAATTTCACTGAGTTCTTTCTGCTCACTTAGTTCACTTACAAGCTTGGTCTTGTCATCAACTTTGTATAAAACTGGTCCAACACTTCTGTATATTGGTGTGTTTTCACCAACCTTCTGTAATTCCTCAAGAGTTTTTGTGAGTTCCTTTATGCGCAGTTCCATCTGGTATTTCTGGTTACTTAACTGCTCAATCTGCCCTTCAATCTGTTGAGCCTGCTTAATCTGATTCTGCAAATAATTACTAATTCCTCCTTCCATTTTCTCAAATCTCCTTGTAAACTCTATCTGCAATCTGTATCCACTTAGTAATGGACCCCAATGCAGCTCTTATTGCTCCTGTATCAAACGCTTCTATATAAATTATCAAAGCCTTATCTGAAATTTTCATAGACATTTTCGATCTTCCAGTTTCACCGTCAACATTACTTTCGATCGCTCCTGATATTTGTCTCCAGAACTCTCCATCAAATTTAATCTGTACACTGATCGAAGGCATCCTACAAACCTCAATAGTTAATGCATTCAACTCAAAAATATTTATGTCAGTGTGAACTACCCTTTAAGGGCTCGTGGCCTAGTCTGGATAAGGCACCGTCCTTCTAAGTCGGTGATCGTGGGTCCGAATCCCACCG
>JAMCUL010000003.1:0-1601 GCA_023381355.1 Thermoplasmatota archaeon
GATGCTCTGTTTTTCTTGGCCCTTTGCATAAGTTCTAAGATAGCTACATATCTCTTGTTTGAAGGTTTCTCCGTCATTTAGGAGATCTGATTTTATGCCTGGTCTACCAGCAGCTCTAACATAGGTCCTGTAGTCACCATTTCCTTTTGCCTGCCATTCAAGAAATTTATTGTAAAAATATGTGTCAGCAGTCATTATATTACCAATTTTACATGTCCTACTTCCATAATAGTTTGTTGTTTACGGTTAACTCTCACTTGGTTAACCGTTTTCTGATCTCGGCTTCCACGTTTTCCATATCTCTGCCCTTCTCCTCCTCTATTTTGTCAAGATCCGTGCGCCACTTCTTTATCAGATCATCAATTCCGAAATATTTGGAGTACATCCTGTACGTTTCGTACTGCTTCTCTGTGACTTTAAAACCTATGGTTTTTGTGTATCTGCCTTCATTCTTCCCAGCATCTGAATCGGAGCGATAGCCCTGCGATATTAGACTGTCTAAACCTCTCTTCTTGATATCTGCCATTATTTCACCCTGAGTCTTCTTTTCACTTCCTTCGCAAGTTCCGCATAAGCTTTAGAAGCTGGTGCATTCCTACGGTATTTTACTGCAGGTGATCCAGCCATTGTTGAATCTGTCACAGTTACGTTTCTTGGTATGATCGTTCTGAACAGCTGCTTTGAATAATACTTCCTGACATCCTCAAGGACCTCATTCGATGACCGTGTCCGAGAGTTGAACATGGTCATCACCATGCCAAGCAGCTTCAGGTTCTTTGCAAGCCTTGAATTCACAAGGTCTATTACCCTCAAGAGCTGTGTCAGGCCTTCCAAGGCAAAGAACTCTGCCTGCACTGGTATCAGAATGTAATCCGATGCCACCAACGCGTTTATGGTGAATACGCCAAGGCTCGGTGGTGTATCTATGATTATGTAATCGTACCGTTTGACGATTCTCTTCAATTCACCGTCAAGGATATATTCCCTTCCAATCTTTCCGGTTAGCTCTACTTCTGCACCTGCGAGGTCGATAGTGCTTGGTACAATGTCGATTCCATCCTTTCGGACGATTGCCTCCTCAATCCTGCCGTTGAGCATTACATCGTATATTGTGTGCTTCTGGTCTGCTTTGTTGATTCCAAAATGAGTGGTCAGGTTGCCCTGTGGGTCAATATCGACCAGGAGAACCTTGTGCTTTTCCGACAGCAGTGCTCCCAGATTAGCCGCAGTGGTTGTCTTCCCGCAACCTCCCTTCTGGTTGGCGATGGATATGATCATTGATAGAACTTGGAAGGGAAGAGTTATATGTTTATGGTTAACCTTCTTGGAGTAACGGTTAGCGGTTAACGTCTTCAAAAATTGAGAATTATGGGACTTATCAGCTTATTGCTAATAATTACTGTCAAGCATAAGAACCCCAAAAAGGATACGGATGGAGGTAGTACCCTCCATAGAAACTTGTCCCGAATGGGGTGAATACACCACTTATCGACTTGTAATAGTGGAAATAGACGGGGTGGTTTTGAATTTGGGCAACACCAGGTGATAATCCAACAGCGGGAACTACAGGGACTAAGAATATGAATGCCACGACAATGATC
>JAMCUL010000003.1:1683-33451 GCA_023381355.1 Thermoplasmatota archaeon
TTATGAAGGCTGGAATCGAATTCGTTATAGGTTTGGCCATAACCGTATCATCGCCCCATTTATGAGCCTCTATTCATCTGAGGCTCCTCAAGAAGGACCTTGAAGGAGTCAATGGTAGCAACAACCGCGTTCTCTCCTAATCCAGTATATTTTTCCATTAGCTCTCTGTTCGGTACTATAATGATCATTCTCAGGTTAGTGCTCTTTATCCTGTCCTTCAGGTCTTCCATGCTGTGTTTCAGTTCCGTTTCGATCTCGACCATGAAGAAGTCGGTTTCAATGTCAAATGCACTTCTTTCTCCTGTGGTGGATATCCTGTTTATGGTTACACCGGGATCGTTCAGGATTCCCACCACCTGGCTCTGCATTCCTGTATGCAAATTCGACAGATTTGGATTCCTGGAATAGTACATAACGATCGGCTTTCCTTCCCTGAGATACTTGACCCTGCCAACCTCGTTGTTGTTCTTCATCTCTTCAAGGATGGACTTTATCCTGAGCTTGGCAAGATCCTTTTCTATTCCGTACTTCGAGGATATCTCTTTTCCCATTTCAGTTGCATAGGACATCCTGTCGCTGAGAATGCGAAGAACCTCCTCCCTGTAGTCTATACCCTTGCCTCTCCCTCCGACTTCCTCTTCCATCCCTGCTTCCCTCACCTCTGCAAGAATCCTGGGCGTTTCCCTGTGCTCGCTGCCATCCGGTATGTATGTCAGCACCGGCGCAAACGAGTTGCTCTCAGGAAATTCTATGTCAACGAACTGCCTGGGCTGCAGCATTGAAACTGAGAATCTCACCAGGGAGTTGTAGGACAATAGCTGAAGATCGGCATCACCCAGCTTGAATGTGAACTTCGTTCCAAAGTTGGCACTCATCTCCGGAAGGATGTCGATAAGATTCTGCGTTATTATCCACAGCATTCCCTTGTCCCTTATCTCCCTGCTCATCACATCCAGAATGGTGTGATATGATTTTGTAAGCCTGTGGGCCTCGTCTATGCAGATGAGCACATCCGTGCGCTTGCGGTCTTCCATTTCCCTGTAGATCTGCCTGAGCATAAGTTCGGCATAGAAGTTCTGGGCCTGCTTTGTCGGCAGTGTTGAGAAATCGAAAACTATGCTCTCGTTCGCAAGTTCAACATTTCCCATGTCCTCTATGATCAGGGATTTGACGTTCTGCTCTATTGCGTTCAGGGTCTCGATCTGGTTCTTTGAGGCGGATTTCCGCTTCTCACTGATGGTTTTCATGAAGCTTTTCCAATTAGAGCTCTGTGAAGCTATCTCCTGCAGGAATGCAGGAGTCTGCTGCAATTGAATGCCTGAGCTCACCTTTTCGCCGAAGAATGCCGTCATATAGGCTTCGGAGAAGGCATTGACGTCCCTGAATGGATTCGGCAGGCATTCCTTGGCATCTATGACCGGTATGCCCAGGTGAACCTCGTGATCATCGGGCTTGAATGAGAATATGATTCTCTGCCTGTCCTCAAATTTCCTCAGAAGGTGCATTGTGAGGTAGCTCTTTCCCTGCCCCGATACGCCGGTTATTGACACATTCCTGTTGCCCTTGTGCTCTATGTAGTCCCGGAGATTCGCCGCCCTGGCTGAGCATTTCTCTCTCCTGAATTTGCCTCTTTCCACATCGGGTATGATGTTGTAGGCAAGTGCCGTATGTCCGGAGAAGCGCCTCAGCCTCCTTGAGAGGTCATAGAACAGCCTCTGCTCATTCCTCAGAGGCAGCTCTATAAATGGCTTTGACAACACGCGCCTTGCATTTATAAGCTCCGGAAAGCCACATTTTCCCATATGAGTATTCTGACTTTCCAAACATTTATTGATATCCATCTACCTCTTTACAATGTATCGCCTGTTAAGGTTCAGTGTTACCGTGTAGTGTTCCACCTTTATTGTGTGGGATTCTATCAGGTAAATGAGGATAACGCCGATAATTACGGCGAGAATTATGCTGTATTCGAGGCCCAGAGCAAGGAATAGCAGGTACGCAGGTATGCCAAAAATCAAGCAAAAGAAGAAAAGGTAGGCCAGACAAATAAGAGCGCAATACAATACGACATGAGCTCCAACGAAAGTCAGCACAAAGCCCATCACTCCCATCGTCTCGTAGAATACGTTCCCGGATATCGTCATGGCAAAGAGGAGAGACCAGAATTCCTGCCATACCAGGCCGGCAATGAACACTGCAACCGAAGCGATCAGGAATCCGAATGTCAGGGCATCCTCGTCCATGATTCACCTCTGTGCCATGAATCTCCTGTTTGGTGTAAGCGTTGCCGATACGGATGCCTCCTCCCGCTTGAAGATCAATCCTCTTCTCGTTATCACGAGATCCATTCTCAGTACTGGATTTGACTCGTATTCCACGTAGCTGATGTCCGGATTCCGCTCCATAAACTCCCTTATTGCTGAGATCTGCCTGCGGTCTTCAAGCTCGTACTGGTTAACCGTTTTCTCGATAACGGTTTCCTGCAACCTCTCTATGGTGCCTTTCTTCTGTGGATTTGCTATCTCGTATCTCACTATTTCAGGTTGGGAGCCCTCAAAATATTTGGGCTCGTCATCCCCATTCATCCCGCTTACTCTCACCCTGGTTCTCTTCATTTCTCACCTCTCCCTTCAGTCTGCAAAAAGACAAACCAGGTGCCGGTTTTTCCGATCAGTTCTTCGATACTCATCGTGTCCGGTTCATGAAGAAGCACTGCAGCCAGTCGGCTATTTGGGAATTTCTTCACAAAACTCCGTTTCAGATTGGATATTGACACTTCTCCGGCTACTTTGCCTTCCTGCATGAATAAATGATGCAACCCAAGGTATTGTATCGTTTTAGATACTTCCAGAAATCAGAAGACGATGTAGCTCTTCATTGAGCTTTCGTGCTTAAATCCGCAGTTGGGACAACTTCACTTTATTGTCTCCACGATTGTAAGGGGATGTCCCTTTTTGTAGTGATAAAATGTCCTTTCATAAATGGGCTCTATATCTTTATTCTTGCATTCCGGGGAGTCATTTACCAAAGCACTGCCAAAATCCTTCTTCTCTGCTGCTAGGACAATTGGGAAAAGGGATTTTCCTCGATGAGTTTCCATTTCAACCGCGGATTCTTCTCTACCATTGACACATGGATTCTGTTGCTGTCTATCTCCAGATGTTCGTGGTCAGCCTTATTTTCGATAAATTTGTACAGATATCTATTTCCGATCAGTTCATCGACATGCTTGTCAATGGTTTTGTGGGACATCCTGTTCTTCAGGATTATGTAGAGATCAGAAACACGGGTGTCTTTGGCATCATCGCGTATTATGTTCACTATGGCTTCACATCGCTTGCAGTCCAGGGTGAATTCAGACAGACAATTTCTGCATGGCAAGAGTATTCACGCATGGCTAGAAAGGCATTTTCATTATAGCCTTTCCGTTGGGCAGGACGGCCTGGAACTCATAGCCTTCGCCAAGGAGTTTCTCAATCCCGTTCATTGGAACAAGCTTCTGTTTCGATCCGTTGCTTGCCATTGCACCCGCAACCTTGTCCCTCAGGAGCTTCTGGAAATCCTCTGTGTTAAGGTCTGCAAGGTTCATCTTGTCTATCTCATGCTGCCTGTATCCCACTGCGGAAAGAAGCTGCTGCTGCAAGTAGAGTCTTGCATTATCCTCGGATACCTCGCTCACTCTCGTTTCCATGTATTTCAGGCATTTCTTGTATGATTCACGCATCTCCTCTATCATGTCAGGAGGCAATCGCTTGTTCGTGCTGTATCTTGCCTCAATATCTCCCTTGTGGCCCATTATGAACTGCCTCCAGGGGTGGGATATGAGACCCTTGGACTCTGCGATATCCAGAGCGGTTGAGAAATATGCCCTTAAAACGTAAGGACGCATCTTCAGTCCCGCTGCCTCTATCGCTTCTCTTATGTCCCTGGTCACCAGTGTTGTTCTCAGGAAAGCGTTCTTCTTGACACCTCTCACGTCAAACTGCAATAGCGTAGATTCATAGGTAAGCTCTTCTCCCTGTTTTCTCCGCTCCTCCAGATACTCCTTGATGTATGTTGCTCCTTCCTCTCCTATGAAAGAGAAATACTGGTGCCTTGCCTTGCTCAATTTGCTCTTGACCATTACAGTTACGGGAGTCTTCTCAAACCGGATTTCATCTGATAGCGTCAGCTCCTTGAGATCGCCAAGCCTGAGACCGTCTGAGCCCTCGTAATCACCCAGAGATTCCGGACGAAGACCTGCAAATGCCATGATCGCTATGGCAACCCTGCCTCTTGAGGTTGCTTTTCTCATTATCCTTGCCAGTTCCTCCTTGCTGGGAACTCTCTCGTTAGCTATCGTGGGAGTTTCATTCTCGCCGGATATGTTAACGGTTAACTGCAAACGGATATCGTTAAACTTCAGCCATGACAGGATGACCTTCTTGAACCTCGCTATGTATGAACCTGCCTTGCCCTCTTTTTCAAGTTTCCTGACGAAGTCCGTGAATTCGTAGCGGAAATCCTTTTCATTGGATTTCGCTTTCTTAAGGATGTCCTTTGGTGTCGTTACTGTAAGCTCGCAGTAATGACCAAGATTCCTCAGGGCTACCGTTGCCGTCAATACTGACTTTGTCCCGAGGTTCTCAAACCACCTTCGCACATCTTCATCGAGAAGCAGTTCCTGATACTTCGGCTGCATGGTCATGAGAACATAACGAGTGGTGGCATAAAAGGTATTCGATTAATAGATTAAATGGACCGGTCGGGATTTGAACCCGAGGCCTCCTGCTTGCGAAGCAGGCGATCTACCGCTGATCTACCGGCCCATGTTCTCGCAATACGGTTTTCCTATTTCTCATTTACCTTAAATGAAAGGGTCCCATGGAATATCCGGGAATTGATGGAAAGAGATGCAAAGCATATTTAACAGTATTTAATATCAATCTCAATGGATCAGGAAATTCCAGTGCTCAAGGGAGTGGTTCCGAGATCATACCAGATTGAAGCTTACCGGAAGGTCCTTGAGGGAAACCTTTTGCTTGTACTTCCAACCGGCCTCGGAAAAACCGTGGTTGCAGCTCTTGCATCCCTCCATTACATGAGACAGAATAAGTCAGTCATAATGCTCTCACCTACGAGACCTCTTGTAGACCAGCATGTTAACACGATGAAAACTCTCTTCGCGGACTACAGCTTCAGGGTGAACGCAATAACGGGGCATAATCCCGTCATCGAAAGGATGTCACTCTGGGCCGAGTCGAATATGGTTATTTCGACCCCGCAGACCGTTGAAAAAGATATCAAGCGTGGCATAGTGTTCCTCAACAAGTTTTATTTCCTGATTGTGGACGAGGCTCACAGGGCTACTGGAAATTATTCCTATGTTGGTGTGGCAAAGGAGATCAACGAACTGCCTGGAAGGAGAATACTTGCAATGACTGCAAGCCCAGGATCGAGGAATGAGAAGGTCGGGGAGATCAGGGAAAACCTCTCCATAAAAAATGTAATTATAAAGACAGATTCAGATCCAGATATTGCAGAATACGTAAAAGGATCAGATATAGAACCACTTTTTATAAACCCGGCACCTGACCAGAGGAAGGCAATAGAATACCTGTCATCTGCAAAGGATGACATGATTACAGGGCTTCAGGGAAAGTTTTCATTCGTGAAAAAGCGTCCCTCAAGGGCAGACATGAGCAAGTACATCCGTGATCTATCTTCAAGAGCTTCAGCCGGAGAAAAGAATCTTTTCTCGGATATACCATATTTCACCGCAGTTGTGAGAATGGATGTTCTTTCGGAATATATAGAAACCCAGGGCATGGAGGTCGGTTATGACTATCTCAGGGAGATGAGGGAGAGTGAAGAAAGATCAATGCAGCGCACTTACAATATACTTTCCAGGAATCCTGATTTCGTGGCTGCAGTGGAAATGATCGAGACTGCAATGAAATCATACGTGAACCCAAAGTTCAGGACAGTTTTAGACCTTTGCGAGGACATGGTGGCAGAAAGGCCTGAATCAAGGTGTATTGTCTTCACGCATTATAGAAAAACATCAGAATTCCTCATGAAATTCATCTCGGAAAATTCCCGGTCAATCAATCCCCTGAGGTTTGTTGGCCAGGCAGGGAAGGGAGTTGATAAGGGCATGTCCCAGAAGGATCAGAGGGAGGGGATCGAGAGATTCAAGGATGGCGATTACAATGTAATGCTTGCCACAAGCGTTGCAGAGGAAGGACTGGACATACCATCAACCGATCTTGTAATATTCTATGAACCGGTTGCCTCCGAGATCAGGAGCATACAGAGGAGGGGAAGAACCGGCAGATTCCGTCATGGGCGAGTATTCATACTGATATTCTCAAATACAAGGGATCAGGCCTATTATTTTTCAAGCCAGAACAAAGAAAGGAACATGATTGCGAACATGAGAAATGAAATGGATAGAAAGAAGCCAAGACACATTGATGAATATTAGGAAGAATCTGAGGAAATCTTGCTGAGCCTTGCCAGGAGGTAGTCCAGCTGTATCTTGTCAGATCCACCCTGGACAAGCCTTGATTCTGCATCTGACAGTGCGATTAGGCTCTCCCTCTTCATTATTGGAGATACCTGTTCCCTCACCATGAGTCCGTGCATTCCCTTGATTATGTCAAGCGCAGAATAGCCTCCTTCAATCAGGAGTTCCATGCCAATCCTGGATGCCTCCTCAAAGTTTCCATGCCTCGCGTTGCTCAGAAGTGGTATGAGATTCTTCTCCTCAACATTCCCTGCGATCTCATATACATCCCTGACCGTCGCTTTCTCAAGATATGACAGTGACTGAAGGAGGTTTATGCCCCTTCTGAGGTCTCCATCTGCATTCTCAGCTATAGCCTCCATGACCTCATCTGAAAGATTCATGCCCTCCTTAACTGAAACATCCTTCAATGCCTTCCTCATGTCCGTATCATCGATCTTCCTGAATCTTATGAGGACTGCCCTTGACTGTAGAGGCGGAATTATTCCGGTTGAGTAGTTGCATGAGAATATGAATCTCACATTCCTGAAATACACCTCCATGGTCCTCCTGAGTGCAGCCTGCGCCTCCGGTGTCAGCTCATCAGCCTCATCCAGGAATATGATCTTGAACTTTCCCTCTGTTATGGACTGCGTCCTTGCGAAGTCCTTTATGTCTTCCCTTATGATCCCTATGCCCCTGTCATTTGATGCATTCAGTTCAAGGAAATGATCCTTCCAGTTCTCTCCTATCATCTCCATTGCAAGGCATATTGCAGCAGTCGTCTTCCCAACCCCGGGAGGTCCTGCGAAGATGAGGTGCGGCATCTCGCCCGAAGCCACGAACCCCTTAAGGATTTTTGTTGCATCCTTCTGGCCTGCTATATCCTCGACCTTTGTAGGCCTGTGCTTTTCTATCCAGATCTCCATCGCATGGTCATTGCTTCAAGGTAATATAAAGTAAACTGACCATAACATCTAATATGTGCAGAACGAATCGGACATGCATCACATGAAGAAGATTGCTGTATTTGCCTCTGGCTCTGGAACGACATTCAGGTCAATAGTTGAATATTCTCACATGAAGGATTCCATATATGAGGTGTCAGCCCTGGTGACGGACAGGAAGAACTGCGGGGCAGTGAATATTGCAGGGAATTTTCATATAAACGTGATCAGGTATGGGACGGATACCACGGAGGAGTTGAAGCGACTCTCACCGGACCTTATTGTTCTTGCAGGATTCCTGAAGATCATAGGAAAGGACCTCATTGAATCATTTTCCGGGAAGATAGTGAACATACACCCGTCACTGCTGCCATCATTCGGCGGGATGGGTTATTATGGGCTCAGGGTACATCAGGCCGTGAAGGATTCAGGAGTGAAATACACAGGATTCACAATCCATCATGTTGACGGGAACGTAGACGGGGGAAGGATAATCTACCAGGAGGTCGTTCCGGTGCTTGATTCTGACAGTCCTGAAACCATAAGAAATAGAGTCCACGAAAGGGAGCTGAAGAGTTATCCGGAAATAATTGAAAGCATCCTTCTCGAAGATCCCTGAATGCAATCATGACTGGATGAATCCGGGATCAATAATCTCCCTCTTCCTGTTCATTATCAGGATGATTGCAAGTATTATGGTTGCAATAGCGCTGATGAATATGAGAACGATCCATACAACGATCAGGGGAAGTGCCAGTGAGGCCACATTGGGGAGTATTTCAACCGAACCGGCACCGTCAAACAGGAAATGAATCGGGATATCAACAAAGGGACCGAACAGCATGAAGCCTATCGCAAGGCCGAAACCCACTATGGCTGCCTGTGGTATCTTGGTTACTGACCATCCACCGTAATCGTAATGGGCATACCCGAAGAGGAGGCTCGTGATGATTATTGCACTCCAGTCATACCTGTCCAGCCTCCTGTTGAACCTCTTCATTAGCCTCCCAGGGAAGAGGAAGACCTCGTACCACCTGAAATTCTTCTTCTCCAGGTAATACCTTACAAACAGATAGACTCCAATGGGTATGATCCTGAATTCTATCTCCTCTACAAATGGCGCATAGATCAGCTCATAATACATCAGATTCGGGATGAGTTTCTCGTCCTGCGCTATGAAGCTGGAGTTTATGGGTGCACCCAGGAGATCCTGGATGAGGACAAGGACTATTGAGAATACATAGAGGATACTTCCCACACCTGCAATATATCCAATTGGGGTCTCAAGGGGATTCTTCCTCCTGCTTGTTTTCTCTGCAACGAGATCATAGCTGAAGATGATTATATAGAGGATGAGGAGGATTCCAACGCCGATCCAGAAAGGCACTGGGAGGCCGAAGCCAAACTCCCCTTTTGGAGGGTAGTAGAAATAATAGAACGCATTGCTCACAAAAACGCTCTTCCCGTTAACGGTTCCTGCAAATAGTGGCCTTCCAAATGAATTGATCATAAGCGTTCCAAGCCCTACCAGCATCAGGATCATCATGTCAATGAAAAAAATGCTGTACAGAACATCGGTGATGCCCATCCTCCTCATGATATGAGGGCATGCAAATACTGATTAAAGTATTTTCACAATATCCTAGAAATTGATCGACATTATTACATCGTCAACAAACGTGTCAAAGATAAGGAACTGGTTCTTCCTCACGCCTTCTATTTCGAAACCCATCTTCCGGTATAGGCTTATTGCATTCTCATTGGACGAGAATACCTCCAGGTTCAGTTTCTTTATACCTTCCTTCCTGCACCATTCAATTCCTTCGCCGATCATCCGCCTTCCCATCCCGAGATGCCGGTATCCCCTCATCACTGCTATTCCCAGGGTTGCAGTGTGCCTTGTCTTCCTGAATATTCCCCTCTGGATCTTCATGATGCCGACAACCTCATTGTTCACCACAGAGACGATGTTCAGGTCGTCCGGGTTCTTTATCATGTCCTTCTCGCCCCTTTCAGTATACAGGTATATATCTCCAACAAGGTAGATCTTCTCGTCCATGACGCTCTGCATGCATCTTATAATACCTGACGCATCAGAGGGTTTCGCAATTCTTATCTCATAATCCATACCGGCGGATTCCGTGAAAAACACCTACTTCTTTCCGGTGAATGACTTCTTTATCTCAGAATAAAGGTCCTCAAAGGAATCAAGAATCTCCTTTGCCTCAGCCAGGATCCTGTCCTTGTTCTCGATGAATTCAGGAGTGAGGATTGCACCATCCTTCGATGGGGTTATGATGCCGTCCTTTTCCAGTATTCTCAGGGAATAACGTATCTTGTGATCAGGCATGCCAGTCGACTGGGATATCTTTATTATTCCTGCCGGCTGGTCATTCATCAGGGCCTCAATTATCCTGATGTGCCTTTTCACCGGTTCCAGTGTTTCCTTTAGTTCCTTGAATAGATTACTTTCTTGCGTCAAAATTATCATATGGGTATATTTAAAGGGTTTATTAAATCTAATTATTATAAATACATGATAAAAGGCGAATGTGTCAGGATCATGGGTAAATTACCTTTCCCCCCTCAGAAACGCTGTTTTCCCCCACCATCTCCCTGATGATCCTCTCCCTCTCCTTTATGTAATCGTTGAATTTCTCCTTGTTTTCGGAAAGCTTCTGGACTCTCAGTGCGTTTATTCTCAGGTAGATTTCAAGTCTCAGCTTGAAGGCTTCATTCTCTGGAAGGCTTTCAACCTCAACAGTCTTCTTCTCCATAAGGCATGAAACAGCTCTTACTTTATTAACCATTTTGGAATTTGCAGGGTGAATATCATGAAGATAACATCACTCCGGAATGCAGTTGCTGAAATCTCTGATGGAAGGAGGAGTGCAGTCATGATCGGCACGGAATCCATAATGAACCAGGCCATGAGCACGAACGCAGTGGAACAGCTTCTGAATATCTCACTTCTTCCTGGAATCAGGGGAAAGCCTGTGGGACTTCCGGATCTGCATCCAGGATACGGATTCCCGATCGGTTCTGTTGCAGCCTTTGACGCAGAGGATGGCATTGTCATGCCAGGCGGGGTTGGCTATGACATAAATTGCGGGGTATCACTCCTCTCGACGGGACTACCTCTCAATATATTCCTCAGGAGAAGGAAAGAATTCATGGATGATGCGTGGAAGAGGGTCCCGGTGGGAATGGCAAGAAGCAGGTTCAAGCCATCATATGATGATCTTTATGAAATAGTCGAGGGAGGTCTGAAGTGGGCATACTCAGAAGGATTCTGCGATGAGCATGACATGAGGGTTACTGAGCATTCGGGAAGCATGTATGCTGCAGGAAGGGAAAATATAAGTGAAAAGGCGTTCAGGAGAGGTGAGAATTATCTTGGCACGCTTGGATCAGGGAACCATTTCATCGAGATGCAGCATGCGGATCATATCTTCATGAAGGATATCGCGGATGATTTTCTCGTGAGCGGCGGTAGCGTGTATATAATGATCCACACAGGTTCAAGGGGGCTTGGGCACCAGGTCGCAACCGACTACATGGAGGAGGTTGAGACCCGGGTAAAAGATGAGGATGTTCCCGACAGGCAGCTGAAATATGCACCTGTAAGGAGCAGTACGGGTGAAAGATACATTTCCGCGATGAACGGTGCAGCAAATTATGGTTTTGTGAACAGGCAGATGATAGTCCACAACCTGCGGGAATCACTAAGGCATGTATATGGCGGAGATTTCACGGAGGAGGACTCCTTCCTTGTGTATTCAATCTCACACAACATAGCCACATTCGAGGATATCCACCTGGATGGCCGCAGGATCAGGGCGCTTGTCCACAGGAAGGGTGCAACCTCTGCTTTCGGCCCTTCATCTGCAAGTGGTCATTTCGCAGGAATAGGGAATCCGGTCCTTATCCCTGGAAGCATGGGCACATCCTCCTATGTGATGGTTGGGAAGGATGGAAATGAGGATATATCCATATCATCAAGCTGCCATGGAGCCGGGAGGATCATGAGCAGGAAGCGGGCAAGGGATGAAATCTCCCCATCAGATGTGAGGGAAAACCTCAGGGGAAGGAACATTGAAGCGCTGTCAGGTTCTGAATTTGCAATGTCTGAGGAATCTCCGGATACATACAAGGATATAGATCAGGTCATCCTTTCAAGCGAGCTGTCCGGAATTGGGTTGAAGGTTGCATCCCTCAGTCCGGTTGGAGTGATCAAGGGGTGATCGTGGATGACAGTAATATGCGGGAACTTCTTCAACGGCTCCGGGATGATCGAGGGTCATTTTGATACCGGGGACGGGAAGTTCAGGCATGGCCTTGAGGGAAGGAAGGAGTACACATGCATTCCTGCTCCAATGAATTCGCACACCCACCTTGGGGATTCATTCATAGTCGATGAGCCTGTGGGCACACTGATGGATATAGTTGGACCGGGTGGTTTCAAGCACAGGAATCTCTCAGCAGTAAGTGTGGAGAAGCAGGTCAGTTCAATGAGGAAAGCCGTTGAATACATAAACTCAACCGGATCTTCAGGAGTGATTGATTTCAGGGAGGCGGGATCGGCAGGAATAAGGTCAATTGACGTCATAAGGGACGGACTGGCAAATGGGCTTGTCATGGCCAGGCCGGAGAACCTTGACGACCTTGAAAGAATTGCCAGATCAATCGCCGGTATTGGATTCAGTGCCGTTTCTGACATGAGCATGGATTATGCGATCCCATTATGCGATTATGCGCACAGGAACGGGCTTATCGTTGCAAGCCACTTCAGCGAGAACAGGAAGGAGAGCCTTGAAAAGGTATCCGATCTCTCTCCGGACTTCCTTGTACACTGCACTGCACTGGACAGGAATGACCTTGAAGACCTCAGGGATGTGACTGAATACGTAGCGGTCACCCCAAGATCAAACAGGTTCTTTGGGATTGATGCAGATTACAGGAAATTCCTGGATGCTGGCCTCGGCCTGATGCTTGGAACAGACAACGCAATGACATGCTCCCCGGACATGTTTGTGGAGATGGAGTTCCTGTACAGGATCCAGAGGAACAGGAATTACATGTCGCCAGATGAGGTAATTGCAATGGCATGTACCACGCCATACAGGATGCTCAGCAATCTTCATACAGGGTACAGGGAAAAATGGCTGTGTTTCAGGGATCCTGAAATGACATCATACTCGATCATAAGATCATCTGGCAGAATTCCATTTATCCAGCTGGAAGCACACCTGCGGTTTTAAAAGGAATGTTTATAAGTGTGGGTTTATTTAGCGAAAAAGAGGAAGATAACTTTGGACAGTAAAAAGATGTTGTCAGCATTTCTGATAGCAATATTCCTACTTGGAATGGCAAATTTGGCATCAATATCAAATGCGAGCAGTCCACAGTCCTCCAGCATGACCATAGGGGTCTATGTGGAGAATGGTGGAATTCAGGTTGGACCATCATCGGCACCAACTGTATATGTTAATTCGACGAGCGGGTACCAGGTAAGCATGTTCACAATGGGCACAAGCAACAGTAACACACTGTCACTGCCCTATGGAACATACATGATAACTGCACTACCAACCAATACTACACTGGCTGGAAATGTGTACTTCACGAACAAGACAGTCCAGATCGTCTACGTTTCCACTCCATACACAAACGTGAGTTTGAACCAGACTTCTGTATCTGCAGCATACATACCGGTAACCCTTGATGGACTGAACGGGAACACTGCAACCATACTGTTTTCATCGGCCAGCGGAAACGTGTTCAGCAGGATCACAACATCATCATCCACATTCAGCACGTTCCTGCCTTCAAAGGGAACATTCAATGTGGCTGTTTACTTCAATGGAAACCCAGACCAGGGACAGAAGTTCCTCAGTGTTGTGGCATCTACATCTGGAATAACCCTTGATCTTTCAACCACGACAAATTATTTCGGGACAGCTTACCTTCCAGGCGGCAGCACTGCATCATCACTCAAGGTTGTTGTTTATAATGAGAAGTCAAACTCCTACGGTATCCTGATGTTTTCAAGCGGCTCATTCTTCGTGAGCACTGCAAGCGACAACGATGTCATTCTCGAATACGCGGGCTACAACCCGGTTAACATAACGGGCATGACTCTGGTGCATTCATTCTACCTGAAGAATTCTGTTTCAAATGCCACAATATCGTACACACTTGGAAAGAACCTGAAGAATTTGACAATGACTGAGACAATAACGATCTCAAATAATACTCCATTCCCCGGAATGGTTGCATCAAGTTCAGGATATCTCGCATTCCAGGAAAAGAACACAAGCTTCCTGGCATCTGTGAAGAGTGCGCTGCAGAACGTGAGCAAGAATTCATACTACCTGTTCAGGGCAAACAACACATATTATAACCTTTCATCAGGCCTCCCAACCGTATCGGTATCAACAGGAACTGGAAGCCTGACTGCACATCTTTCAGCGAAGTTCTATAATGGGAAGATGAACAGGTCAGATTACAAGAACCTGGTGCTGAATGTATTCCAGAACAACCATTTTGATCTTGAGTATTACACAATGGTATCATACGATAACACAAGCGTTTCAGTTAAGTCTGCAACATCAACAGTTTCATATTCAAACCCCTTCGAGATATATCCTGTCACGTCACCACAGTGGGTCACAGTTGATTTCGGCAAGTCACAGAAGCCTGTGTTCATGAATTCAAACATCATGGTCTATTATCCGGGAATGAAGACTGTTGATTCGGTTCTAAACTCAAGTTCATCAAACGGCGTGCTTGTCGTCCCCATAGACCATAACGTGAGCATCAACATGTCAAACACCCTTTATAACCCGGTGAATGGGCAGTACCAGTACCTGTCTCCTGTGACATTCACATGGAACGTGAGCGGCAGGATCCTCACAAATGTTGCAAAGCCATACAACCTCACATACAACTTCACTAGCACGGTAACCAGCATAATTCTAACTGGAACCGATTCATCCAGTCTATCCAACATTACGAACCTCACGGTCATTGCCCTGCCATCAGGCGACATGCCCTATGTGAACCTGACATACAACGTGAACGGAAAGAATCACACCATCAAATATTCACCAGGTGCTGGACCTATGAAGGCAATCCATGTGAACCAGAACCAGGTCGTGAAGTTCAGTGCACAGGCAAGTTCACTCAACTACACCTACAGTGGCAAGAAATACTCACTGTCGCTTTTCGACAGCTGGGCATTCCCGAACTACACAACATCAGGTGCGGTCGTCAGCTACACATACACCGTCCCTAGCGTAAAGGCTGGAATTGAGAACACCTACCTGAACATCACCTCTTCTGCAAACACGACAACATCATTGATATTGATGGCATACGTCAACGATACAACCCCACCTGATGCGGTTGTAACACTCCAGAACTCAACTCATTCAAACATCTCTTCGGTGCTTGGAGGTTCCCCGATGGTAATAACTGCGAACTATTCAAGTGACCAGTATTACAGTTTCAGTGACCTCAAGTTCAACTGGACATTCAGGTACGCGAACGGGACAATAATGAATCTTACAAGCAGCAACTTCACAGTTATAGCCTACAACACGTCTGCAGCATCATGGAATGCATCCAGCTGGGTCATGGTCCAGTTCAACATACTCTCTGATGTCCATGTGGATCTGCAGGTCTCCAATCCGAACGTGACTGCATACAGCAATAATTCATACGTCCCTTCATACTCTGGGCCCCAGCTTGTTGTGTCATCGTTCTACTTCACGGGTTCATTCACCCAGGGAACCACGAAGACAGCACAGGTCAATGTTACGAACAAGGGTACAGGTACCGCCACATCAGTCCAGATCGTTGTCATGGTTGGCTCATCTATCATTGGATCACAGACATTCACAAACATTAGCCTCTCAAAGAACCAGACAAAATCATTCAACGTTTCCGTGAGCTTCCCGAATGCTGGATCGCAGAATGTGGTGGTAATTGCCAACACAACTTCCCAGCCATCATTCATAGCCAAGGATGGCCAGTACTCCACATCCATAAGTGTTGGCGCCTCCCCATACAAGATACCCCTCGTGATAGCAGCCATAGTTGTGATCATCCTGATAATTGGCCTGCTATATTACAGGGTAACCCAGGGAACATTCCCATGGATGAAGAAGAGGAGCCAGCAGACCTCACTGCCTTCAAAACCCAAGACGACTGACCAGAAACCAGCAGAGCAGCCAAAGAACAACAAGAAGCAGTGATCCTGTAAAAGGAATACCCTGGTATCCAGGGTCAATCACAATTTTATCATTTTTCCTTTAAAACAAATATATTGAAAAATCTGAATTCTTGAGGCTTATCTGGCAAAATTTTTTTTCGTGATCCAGTTCCCTGTGGGATCACATCTTTCTTACATTTGTTATCCCGAGTATATCAGAGCAGTCCTCAAGGATCTTCATGTATGATTTAATGATTTCAATCCTCCTGTTCCTCACGGGATCAGGCTGGTCTATAACCCTGCAGTTCTCATAGAATTTCGTGAACTTCTTGGAAAGCACGAGAAGATAATTTGCCAGGACTTCAGGCTTCAGGGACATGTACGCCTCCTTCAGCCTGTAGGGGTACTGGTAAAGGTGGATTATGAGATCGCCTTCAGACTCATGCATCTCCTCCCCAGAATATTTGCCTCCGGTGCTGGCAGCCTTATCCATTATGCTGGCTGCCCTCGTGTAGGAGTACATTATGAATGGGGCAGTCTCCCCGTTGAAATCAAGGGCATCCTCCCACTTGAAGGTGATTGGTTTTGAGGGGTTTATCTTCACAAGATAGAATCTCAGGGAGGAGGATGCAATCTTGTGGGCCGTCTCGTCACTGGCATTTCCATATCTCGATATCATTTCATTTTTTGCCTTCTCCACGAGTTTGTCATACACTTCTCTAACGGGAATGCTTGTACCTTTCCTTGTGGACATCTTCCCACTCTCAAGGTTGACATAACCGTAGAAGAGGAAATCAAGCTGGTTCTTATATTCAAGGAGATCGTGCATTATGTAAGTCATTATCTTTCCATGTTCCCTGTGATCCTCTCCAAGTATGACAATACAGCGATCGTACTGGGAGAACTTGTACATATGATAAGCAATATCCCTTGTCACATAGAGGCTTGTTCCATTCCTCCTCTCAAGGTATATCTTCCTCAAACCGGGAATATCAATATACCTGGCACCGTCATCTGGATTCGTTTGAATACTTGTCGAAAGCCTCTTCATGACCTCCTTAGTCTCTCCTGTTGTTATGAATTCCGATTCCCAGGTAAACTCGTCAAACTTTATATGAAGCCGGGCAAGATCCTCCACTATTGAATCGAGAACTATGGTGGCGATCTCCCTCACATTCCTTATTATTTCCTCATCGCCTTTCTCATATCTCTCCATGAGATCCTCGACTTCCTTCTCATTGCCCTCCTTCTCGAACAGGCTGTATATCTTCAGGTAGCCGTCAAGAAGTATGGGCACAGTTGGTTTCTCTCCATCGTGGAACTTCCTGTACCCGAGGTAAAGGGAGAGCATCTGCTTGCCTGAATCGTTGACGTAATACTGTGTTGTTACCCTGTATCCATACCTTGCAATCAGTCTCGCAACGGAATCTCCTATTATTGAATTCCTCACCCTTCCCATGTGGATAGGTCCTGTGGGGTTGGTGCTTGTATGCTCCACAGATACCCTCTCAGGATCCTGGAATGAATCAGGGAAGATTCCTGCAGTTTCAATGGATTCTGAGATGGTCCGGAGAACAGTCAGTGGTTCAAGATTCACGTTTATATAGGCTCCTTCCCTCTTCGCTGAACCTACAAACTTAAGTTTTCCAATCCCCTCGCAGATGCTGTCGAGTTTTGAATCAAAATCATCCACACTCCTGCTGTACTTGATCAGCCTCAAGGTTATGTGTGCATGTTCAGTGGGATCAAAAATGACCTCCTTCTCCTCTATGCCGTCAATGAATCTTCTGGCCTCTGATCTTATGAGCTCAAGCATGTCCTGGAATAAAAGCATGGTATGTTATCGGTGCAACATTTATAATTGTTTATTTAAGATCTATCCTGAAACCAAGTTTGGCTGCATAGTCCCAGAACTCCGGGAAACTTTTATTCACGCTTTTCTGGAAATGCACCTGGAATCTCTTTCCAATGACGGAAGATGCAAGGAACTTTGCCATGACAATCCTGTGATCATCCCTTTCCGGAAGATCACGGGCTCTTTCCGCATTGCCCCTTCTTATTACGAGTGAATCGTCGTCAAGTTCAACCACTGCCCCTGTGGATCTGGCCAGTTCTATGATTGCACCATACCTGTCGCTCTCCTTTGTCCTGAGTCTCAATGGATTTTTTATCTCTATGCCCTCCTCAGAGAACATTCCAAGGACCGACAGGGGAGGAGCAAGATCAGGTGTTCTGCCAACATCAATCACAACCCTGCCTGTATCCTGCCTGAAGGCTGTTATATCCATCAGATCACCGTACCTACTTATCTTCAGGTACTTCCTGAGTATCTCCAGTATCTGCATGTCCGGCTGGAAGGAGTTCGCAGGAAGTTTCCTGACAGTTATTCCACGATCCGATAGAAGAAGGCCCATGACCAGCAGAAATGCAGAGGATGAGTAATCCCCCTCGATCCTGGCCTCTTCCGGAAGAATCATGCCAGGTGAATGTACAGTTATCGTATTTCCTGTCTGGATCCGGCATCCGAAATCCTGAAGAATCCCTGACGTGATATGGATATAACCCTCACTGGAAATCCCGTTTCCTATATGTATGGTTCCATGTTCCTTCCTGCTCATGGCAAGGCAGAACATTAGGGAACTGATGAACTGTGAACTGACGCTACCATCGATCTCAAATGAATCGGGGCAGCTAAACTGGGAGGCATCAATCAGGACGGAATCTTCCATCCGGGAATACAGGTACCCATGAGGGGAGAGTGCCGAGACAAGGGGATTCATCGGTCTTGCCATGAGACTCTTTCCAAGGAAAATCCTGGTTGTTGAACGCGTTGATGCAAGCAATCCCTGGACAAGCCTGAATGACGTTCCAGATTCTTTTGCATTGATAACTGCCGGTTTCCTGAATCTTCCCTGAATTACAATATTCCCACCATCCCTTGAAACGGTTTTGCCGCAGGATTCAGCCACTGAAATTGACACGAGATCATCATCTGAGAAACCTGGATTGATTATTTTTATGGAACCGTCAAGAAAGGATGAGAGAAGTGCATATCGCTGCATGTAACTCTTTGAGGGAGGTGCATCAACATTCCCGCCGATATCTGAGAATGTAACATTGATCATCTTCTTACCCATTCAACACCTGCACCCCTATTTGTGAGCCGGGTGCTGATGAATTTTATGTTCCTTCCCTTCAGCACGGAAATGTCTTTTGAACGATCATTGCCGTTCCTGTATATGAGGAAAACAGAGGGACCTTTTCCGTTGACTCCTGCATGGGAGAAGTTAAGATCCCGCAATTTTTCATAATCAAGTGATGATCCGGATAATGTTCCCATATAGTTGCCATTGATTATGGCAGTGTATTCGTAATTGAACCTGTTGACCCTCTCCCACATGTCATCGTATGCTCTTCGCAAGAAGGAGAAGTCATTATTCCCGAACCTGAAACTCTCCCTCTTCCTGTTTGTTGTGAGTATTATGACCGGCTTTTCCTCAACCCCCTGCCTCTTGATCATCCTGCCCTTGTAGTTGTCAGTTATGCACAGGCCTCCGATTACAGATGAGGCAAGGTCGTCTGTGGCACCTGTTGCAGACATCTTCAGTTCCCTCGATAATTCGCTCCCATCCCTGAGAATCTGCTCATCTGTAAGATCAATGCCGTTAAGTGCGGCATAGCCCAGCATTATCCCGCCAGCAATGGCACTGCTGCTCTTCAGTCCCTGGGATGATGGCAATCTTCTCAGAACACGGACAGAGAGATCTTTAATCCCACCGTATCTTTCCTTCAGGTTATCAAGAATCATGTTGACATTTTTATCATTGCCAGTACTTTCCGATTCCCTGAGGGATATGACCATTCCGAGGTCCAGGGATACGGCTGCACCCTTTCCGTTGACAAATCCACTCACAACGGAAATACCTGAATTTGTAGTTACCCTAACTTCTCTCCCAGCCATTTGAGAACATCCTCCCTTGCCATGTTGAATATACTATCCTTTGGATATTCATCAAAGAATATCCTGTAGGTTTCTCTTGCCTGCTCAAAAAACATGATTCTTCCATTGTAAGTTCTCACACCATTTCCTTCGAAATGTTTCATCAGTTCTGTTCTGGATTGCTGATATGTGAGATCGAAGACAGCTCCGTTCCCTGAAATCTTTCCCTTTGGAAGTGGATCTGGATCACCCTTCTTCATTCCAAGAGGCGTGCAGTTGATCATGACATCAAACTCCATTTCAGAGTTGACATCAATGATGGCCATGTTGGAATACTGCCAGGTTCCCTTAATCTTCTTCTCTGCCCTGGATGTATCCCTTGTCAGTATGGCCACATATTCCGGGGATGATTGTGTGAGTATGTAATACAGTACAGTCCTGGAGACTCCTCCTGAACCGATGATGGCGATCCTCTTTCCATCCAGAACAGTTTTTGTCTCCTTCATCATGCGTTCAAATCCGAGGTAGTCCACATTGAATGCAGAATATCCACCTCCGTAACTCCTGATCACGTTTGCAGATCCTGTCTTCCACACCAGTGGCTCCCTGTCCTCTGCATAATTCAGTATATACTCCTTGTAAGGTGCAGTTATATTGAATCCTTCATAGGGCGATATTTCCCTGTCAATGATCCTGTTTATGGTGAACGGAGATGCATTTATGGCATAGTATGCACTCCTGTTTCCCTCGATTTCGAATATCCTGTTGAACAGCATCTCACTCCACGAGACACTTATGGGATTTCCTATGAGCCCTATGAGCATAACCTTTCACCTGCCTTCCTCATCTCTTTTATGAATTCATCTGTTTTTATGTCTATGATCCTGTGTTTTCCCGGTTCTATGGGTACAGGAATACGCAGGATTCCGCTGGAAATCTTCTTGTCATTCATTATGTATTTTTCACTTTCCTCTAACATTTTTGCGTCTATTGAGGGCATGTTGATCTCATATTTACCAGTGATGTCATCTATTATCTCCAGTGGATTGTATTCTGTGTAACCGAGGTTGCGTGCAATTTCCGATTCAATTCTCATGCCAAGCATTACTGCATATCCATGTGATATTCTATTCAAGGAGACTGCTTCAATTGCATGTCCGACGGTATGGCCAAAATTGAGCACATTCCTTATTCCCATTGTTTCAAAGGGGTCCTTCTCACACACAGACATCTTTGCATCAACATTGAGCATTATCAGTTTCTCTATCTGTTTGTCATTCCATATTGAACTGGCATCATTTGAAAGGAGGAGTTCATTAATGGAATTATCCAACATCAGTCCATGCTTCACTATTTCACCAAGAGCCTCCTGAAGCATTTTCTTATTACCAGATATGAAAGATGTATCGATGATTACCTCAGAAGGATTCTTGAATGTGCCAATGAGGTTCTTGATACCATTGAAATTCAAGCCATTCTTTCCTCCGAGTGATGAATCAACCATGGATAGTATGGTTGTTGGTATGGCAATAAGATTCACTCCACGCTTATAAGTGGACGAGATGAATCCAGCAAGATCTCCTACAGTTCCACCACCAACATATGCGATTGTGTTGTTCCTCTCAAAATTTTTTGAGGCAAGCTCTCCTATCACATTTTGATAGTAGTGAAGTGACTTTGAAGATTCTCCATCCTCAACTGCAAATATTTTTGTGGCGTTGATCTTCTTAAATTTCTCTGTGTATAAACGCAACAGATTGCTACTCACAATAAAAAATATCCCAGGATCCTTATGGCTCAAATCAGAAAAAATTCCATTTCCTGTTACAACCTTCACTGAATCATTACCAATTTTGTATTCTGAAATCATTTATTCCCGTGTATCCATTCTTTCTCATGATTAATAGTTTTGTTGAATAAATCAGGAAATATGTGATCTTTGATAACAACACAAATTTTGTATGATATCACATGGCATCCAACATTACTTTGTGATGAATTATATAGAACATATTGGGATTTCTTTTGGAACTACTATATAGTGTCCCAAATGTTGTGTAATCATGAAGGATACCTCTCCTGGAACATTTCCCTGATCTCATCAATGCATTTATAATATCCCCTCAACGATCTCATTGACCATTTATCATTTATCTCTGCAGCTCTCAGATAAATGATCTTCATTGCACTCTCTTCCGGCGGCATTGAATCAATGATCTTGATCCTCCTTCTTATCTCCTTGTTCATTCTTTCTATTAGATTTGTAGAATGTATTGATCTCCTTATGGACTCAGGATAGTCATGATACTTCAACAGAACATTCAGATTTTTTTCCATGTTGTATAATGGCCTGGGATATTTTGAAGACCATTTATTCTTGAATTCATTGAATCGATCAATGGATTCATTTCTCGTCCTTGAAAGGAATATACTTTTCAGATCATTATCTATTTCATTTCTATCCTGCACCCTCACATGTGTTTCAAAATTCCTTGATGCATGTACTGTGCATAGCTGAAAATCAGCTCTTGGATATATCTGTTTTATTTCCTCTTCTATTCCAGGTAATCCATCTGCTATGAATAACAATGGTTCATCAACACCTCTTTCATGGAGATCCATGAGAACATTCCTGTATGCAATATGATTCTCAACAGGATTCATGTAGAATCCCAGTATTTCATAATTACCAGAGTCCCTTATACCCATTGCAAATATTACGCATTCCTTCTGTACTGTATCTCTTCTTAGAGAGAAGAACATTGCATCCACGAATATGGCGATATATCTTTTTTCTAATGGCCTTGATCTCCATGTGTTGATCTCTGTAACTGTTATTTCTGTAATTCTTGATATTGTAGATTTGCTGTATTTATTATGGAATAATTCTTCAAGTATTTCGGCCATCTTCCTTGTTGATATTCCCTTTGAATACATGGATACAACAAGATCATCAATACCAACATTTCTCTGGTATTTCTCAAAGAGAGCTGTCTGGAATTCGTTATTTCGATCCCTTGGTATTTTCCGATCATTTATCTTTCCGTATCTTGTTCCAAGATCCCTTTCGTAATACCCATTTCTCTGTCCATGATTCTCTTCAAGGTATGCCAGTAGTTCTCCATTCATGAGAGATTCCATGAATTTTTTCACTGTCTTCCTTACAATTTCCGATATCTTTTTATCAAACTCTTCCATTATTCATTGCTTCCTTTGGTTGTTCTAAGGAGGCATCCTTTTATGTTTCATGAAATTTGTCCATTGTAGATGGATTCATTTCATTTGTTCTTACACAAAATTCGGGATACTATCACTACTAAGGTAGCAGTCCTGTTATGCTTTATGAAATTTATACTCTGTTAAGGGAATTATTTCATTTATTCTTACGCAACATTTGAGATGTCATGAAAAACACATAAAGTGTTTTCATTTAAAAGATTCGCGTTTGCACAACGTTTGGGATACTACCTCGCTCAGTCAAATGCTATATTTCGTCTGGAAGAGCAGAATAAATCGGGCATTGAAAATCTAAGTCTCTATAAACAACTTATAACACATGAGAAAGACCACTAGAACTTAATGTGTTCTTTTTTAATCTCATTTATTGAATACTTAATCGAGATTTTTGCGCATTTCCAACTCTCCACTCGCAATAAAACCAGATTTTTTATAGTAATTAATCAATTCTGACCTGCAATTCAATATTACTTTATAACACATATGGATTCTAGCAAGTGTGAGAATGAATCTGATATTTAATAATGCTATACCCATGTTCCTGTATCCTTTATCCGTAACTACATTTTCTATATGGCAATATGGTCTACCGCCATGGCTAATATTATCTTGAATTATAAGCATAACTGATGAAATAACTCTTTTGCCATATAAAGATACAGATATGAATTCATTTTCATTGGATAAAATCTTAAAAAAGCTTTCCTTAGGATCTAATCCCTTTAATTTATCTTTTTCGCTTGTTTTGCTCAATTGCATCATCAGACCTACAAGATCTTGGAAATCGCTTTCCTTGGCCAATCCAATCTGAAGTTTGGTGTAGTCAAATTTTGAGAGTTCGTCCTCTATACGAAGTAAGTCTTCATGAGTGTTAATCGGTTTCCAATAACCAATGGGCAAGGCTTTAAAAGAAATACCTCTCCTAACCATCTCGGTCAATGCATCGGTTAGATAATATTCCCCATTTTCTCTTGCTTTTATATTATGAAAAATGTCAAAGAAGGAACGATGCATAATATAAATTCCGGTATTTGCGAGTCCATCTCCACTTCCTTCTTTTTCCTTTATATCAACGACCAAACTATCTTTTCCAACTATAACGGATCCAAATGTTGAAATATCATTTATCTCTTGAACGAAAACCGATGGACTATCAGTTAAGTTTTCTCTCGATATATTTGAGATGTCATCTCCCATCGAAACAAGAAAGAGGTCATCTGAAATAAAATCCTTAGACGAATAAAGCGCATCCGCAGTTCCCAGAGGTTTAGTCTGAAATATATATTTTACATTGTATTTCCATAATACTTCATTAAACTTCTTTTCATCTTCAGGTTTTATGACAATGTATAAATTTAGCCCCAAATCTATCATGCGCTGAACTGTTCTTTCGATAATTGGAATACCAAGTAATTTCCTTAAAGGTTTTGGGATTTCCTTTTCACTTCGGGGAGAACTTTCCCTCATCCTCTTTCCACTTCCTGCTGCAAGAATTATTACCTTATTGATCATTTTTTATGGCCCCCTTAACAATATCTGAGCATATTTTATGAAAAATTTCTACCTCTTTGGCATTTTTACCTTCAGCATTTACCCTTATCACGGGGGATGTATTAGATGGTCTAATCAGACACCAGCAATCATCTAATTCGACTTTTAATCCATCAAGACGACTAATAACATTGTAACCTTTTTCTTTAAGTGTATCATCAATTTTCTCTATAATTATTTTTTTTACTTTCTCTTCAACTGTTATATTTTCAATCTCAGTGTGTGGGTAATCTAATATATATCGTGACAAAGCTGAAAGACTATTTCGTTGTGATGAAAGCAGATCAAGGAACTTGAAACTGGAATAAATAGCATCGTCTATATAATCATTCTCCTGAAAGCAATTATGACAGCTGTACTGTCCTCCGAATATTGCACCATTAGCAATGGCCAATTTTGCTATATAAGATTGACCCACTCTAGATTCAATTGGTATGCCTCCTGATTTAATTATTGTATCCTTCACGGCTCCTGAGCATGTCACATCATATATCACTGCTTTATTTCTGAGTGATGATGGCATTAGAATGCAAAATAACTGAATTATAGAATTACCAGAGTAATAGATTTTTCCCTCCGCATCGACCAAACCAAATCGATCCCCATCACCATCGTATGCAATTCCAACATCAGCACCTTTTTCAATTACTTTATCGCCCAATTTTGCCATAGATGACGGAGTTAACTCTGATGTTCGATTCGGAAAGTCTCCACTCCTTGAGTTATTTATTTCATAATAGTCAATCTTCAATTTTCTAGCTATTAGAGGTACTATCAAAGATGTAACACTATCGCCATAATCAAAAATCACTTTTAATTCTTTTTTAATCTTTATTAGACTTGTTACATGTTCAGAATATGACTCAGATATATTTAGATGGGTAAACGAACCGATTTTCTCCTTTTTTCTATTAAATCCCATATTATTTCTTATATTATTTAATCCGTTATCAGCTGATATTGGTATACCATTGTGATCGCAGAATTTAAATCCATTCCAACCCGCAGGAAGATGAGAGGCGGTAACCATTACCCCGATCTTGGATTGTATTTTCTTTGATGCGTAATACAAGACCGGAACTGGTACGTTTCCGATATCCACGATATCACATCCTGCATTGACCGCACCTTCGGAAAAGGATTGGGAAAGTGAATCACTGCCATTACGAAAATCGTGGCCGATAACTATCCTACCTCCGTTTGAATAAAGACAGGAAGCAACCCCGAGATCATATGCAAAGGATTCGTCGAAGTCTTTTCTATAAATACCACGAATGTCATAATCTCTAAAAATATGATTACTGAAATTAGACATGGATATCACTACTTTACCGTTACAGACTTAGCAAGATTTCTAGGCTTGTCAGGATCAATGCCTTTTCTGATTGCAGTTTTATACGAAAGCAACTGAAATAAGAAAATGATAGGCAGTGGATAAAAAATTCCGGCATCCACTGTTCTTATATATGTGCTGAATTCCGGCATGTTGTTGGTTGATATACCTATTATATAACCTCCTCTTGATTTTATTTCTTCTAGATTATTTGAAGCCTCTTTCTCATTGCTCGGAGATACAATAGCCATTACTAAAGACTCGCTTGTGATTAGTGCGAGTGGCCCATGCTTTAGTGTGGCCATATCTATCGCATTTGCGTTGATATATGAGACCTCCTTGAGCTTTAACGCCCCCTCAAGGGCTAATGGATAATCTTCATTTCTTGCAACAATAAATATTTCTCTGGTTTTACTTAGCATTTCGCTGACCCTATTCACTAATTTCTCAACAGACGGCACATATATATTAAATCTTCCGTTCAAAAGCAGTTCTATGTCTTTGTATGTTCTATCATTGATGAGCATAGAATACACAATTATAAATGTCAAAACAGTTGTGGTCATGGATTTTGTAGCAGCAACAGCTCGCTCTGTTCCAGCGTTCATTGGAATAACTATGTCTACAGATCGAGATAAGGAAGAATGCATCACATTTACAAGACCAATTTTAGCATTATCTTTGAGGTCTTTCAAAATGCTTATTATGTCGTAAGTCTCGCCACTCTGAGAAACTATGAAAAACACATCTCCTTTTTTTAATATTTTGACATAGTCTGAAAGTTCTTGTGGTTCAATTGCAAGCGCATCTAGGCCCGCTTTCCTGAATATGTGTGCACCATATAGTGAAGCGTAGTAAGATGAACCAGAGCCAATTATATATACTCTCCTTGCTTCTTTTAAAACGACTAAGACCTTTTCGAATATGGTGAGATCTAGATTTTTATAAGATTCCCATATTTTAAATTGATCAAAGATCTCCTTTTCCATAAAATGTTGAAAATTTCCAATCTCATATCTAACACCATCTGCATTTATGGTTTCAATTCTATGCCTAACCCTTTTAAATACATTTTCGATCTTATATGATTTTGATGAAAATTGAACAATATCTCCATCCGCCATAAATATGAATCTATTTGTATAATCTATGAGCGAGGGTACATCGCTTGAGATATAAAACGATTCTTTTCCGATTCCAAAGACAAGCGGAGACCCATTTTTTGCTGCTATTATCTTATTATCTCTTAATGAAATGAATGCAAATGCAGATGATCCTGTGATTTCGCTTAATATTCTTTTTGTTGCCTGCAAAAGAGATAAACCTTCTCTGGTATAATCCTCCATCATATGAACCAAGACTTCACTGTCGGTCTCTGATTTAAATTTATGACCCTTGAGATTTTTTTTAATTTCCATATAATTTTCAATTATACCATTATGTACAACTGCAAAGTTTTCGTTGCAGTCCATAAACGGATGCGCATTTTTATATATAGATTTTCCGTGTGTTGCCCATCTAGTATGGGCTATGCCCATATTGCTCTTTAATGAATTCATATCAAATTCCTCTATAATTTCATCTATTTTTCCGGCATTCTTCTTCACAAACAGATGATTCGAATCAACGAATGCGATACCAAATGAATCATAACCCCTATATTCTAAACCCTTTATGCCTTTAAGGATCAATGGAATTCCATTTACCTTGCCAGAATAACCTATTATACCACACATGATCACAACTCTAACATTGCCTTGTATTTAAATTGATCTGCTCTATTCATAATTTTTACAAGAGTGTAATTCTTATTCCAGTCTTCCGTTATATTGTTAATGTCAACTCATTTATGAATCTATCTCTAAGACGGGGCGAAATATCCATCCTCTGGCATTTTGCAATTGCACATTGTAATCAAGGATGCAATATAAGAATTTAGAGAAGATAGGTTTTGGCACGCAACAAATAAAAGGTCTTCAATAGACTCATGTGTAATCAAGCCTGCAAGCATAGCGTCCCAAATGTTGTGTAATCTTGAAGGACAACTCTCCTGGAACATCTCCCCGATCTCGTCTTTCCTTTATAGAATCCCCTGATATTCCTGACAGACCATTTCTCATTTATCTCTGCAGCCCTCAGATAAATGATCTTCATTGCACTCTCCTCTGATGGCATTGAATCAATGATCTTGATCCGCCTTCATATTTCTTTGTTCATGCGTTCTGATCTGCCCCAGCAGAATTTGGAACACTTTTCTTCATTATTCATTTAGTCTCACCTCAACTTCTTTCTTCTCGAATCTTTCCCTGAATGCCGGATCATCCAGGAACTTTCTCCTGAACTCCCTTGGAGGAAGATATCAATGGATGAATGCGGCCTGCATTCATTGTAGTCCGTGAATACCTTCCCAATGGCAATGGAGGCATCATGGAAGTCCATGAACTCATTGGGCCAGATGTAGTCTGTCTTGATTGAATTGTGGAACGATTCAATATCCCCATTGTCCTCGGGAGTGTGTTTCTGGATATATTCAAGTTTTATTCCAGGTAGTTTCATCGAATTCCTGAACTCATGGAATATGTACTGTGGCCCATTGTCTGTTCTCAGTATTAAACCCTCCGGAACTGTTCCGTTGAATGTCATCGGAACAGCATTCTCCACGGATCTTATGGTGTCCCTGCCACTCCCTGATGAATATGTCCTTTATGCACATGAGATAGGTCATTCCAGACTCTGTGGGTGATCTGCTCCCTATAAGTTTGGACAGTTTATTTGTGAGCATGGTTAACCTTAGAATCAGGCATGCTGAATGCGGTAAAGGACGAAAATTTGCTTATTTAGGGATATTCATTACTTGGCAATGAATATAATCACATTCGCTGAAATTATGACAGATATCCATCAAAAGAATCACATGTGTATCCATTGAATGGAATGAGAGTACGGCAATTAGGGGACATTGTATTTTAGGCTAATTGCCTAACACAATCTTACTTCAAAATGTGTCCAGTTTTAAGTGGAGCACATCAACATGTATTAAGCTTTTTGCACAAAAGGTTTAGTGTTCGCAGATCCTAGGGTTATAGTAATATTCAGTTATCTTAAAACATAATAATACAATCTCTTAGATATTTTAGGCGCAAAATAGCTCATCACAACAATGATGCATAGCTTAGCATAAAATATTGTTTTTTCTTTACTAAAAATTTTAATACTCTCTTTTATGTCATTAAAATTGAATTTTTTAGACATGGAATTAGAGGATAGATATATATGAACTCTTGACTCGAAGCTAATGCTATTTATAAGGTGAACAACTTTAGGACTGTTTTTACTTTCAAATAGATGCGAGTAAAAGAGTAAATCTTTCATTACAGAATTCCAAAAAAAAGATCTCTTTTTTTGGAATTGTTGTAAATCCCCCTTGATATTACTTAAGCTATTATGGATCCTGTACATTGTGAGTTTTTCCTCCAGAAATAAAAAATTACCATCAATTAAACTCATTACTAAAAAGAAAAATAAATCTGGTGAAACTTCCACATCTTTAAGATAATTTATGAAAGGTTTGAAACTTTCTTTTTTAATTGACACATTGCTCATTCCAAAATATTCTTTTTTTTCATATAAGCAGAGTAATTTTTTATTTCTGGAGGAAAAGTCATTTATCATCATCGATTTATGTCTCTCTTTTTTATCCGGTATCAGATTTCCATCTTTATCAATCTTAACATAAGAATTATTTATATATAATAAATTGTAATTACCAAAAAGTTTTACAATATATTCGATTTTGTTTTTATAGAACATATCATCATCTTCCAGGAATATCAAAATATCTGACTTTGCAGCTGAAATTAAACCGCTTAACCTTATACCTATTCCCTCTTTTGAGTCAAATATAGTAATACAGTTATTTTGTTTTAAGAATGAATCAATATCATCATCCACAAAATTCTTTGAAATGATGATCTCATACAATTTATGGTCTAAAGTTTGATTTAAAACACTTTTCACGGCACTAATTATATATTCTTTCCTATTAAAAGCAGTTATAAGAATGCTAGCTATTGGCTTATTTCCACTTTCTGGGTTCAATAGAATCTAAATTCTCTTAAAGCTTAAAAATTTTACGAAAATAAATCTCAATCTGTTTGATCTTATTGAGACATTTACAATGACTCATTTTATGCATTCCTTAACATTCTAACAAACAAGTACATTGATCCGTTTCCTCAATCACTTGGATTCTCAGGTAAATTTTAAGGTCAGCATAACGTAATATGACTATAGAAGTCTTCTATATTATAATAACCTAATTCCTTTATTTTATCTCTATTGGCTAAATATTTGATATAAGTCTTCGTTCCAATCGGAATGATGTCGTCTTTCATCATCCTAGATATGTCATCAACGGCATTATTTGATAATGTATGAACGATTGCCTTGTCTATCTTCACTTCGGCTTCTGCTTGGAGCTTGCCTATCTGTTCAATTTTTAGTACAGGTCTTGCTTTGCTTTGCGTAACCGACTCCGGATACTCCGCCTCGTTTTTCCGAAGCGTTTTCCATACCACCGACTTCAAATGGCCCGTCATTTTTGCAATTTCGCCAGTGCTGTATCCTTTTTCTCGAAGATCCATGACCTTTGTCGCCAATGGATTTTTTTCAGTATCCATGAATTAGCTAGGAATAAGTGATATATAAAAGTTATATTTATAAATATATAAATATAAACAAATGCTCGCAAATTCTGTTTTATGGCTTTCCGGGGAAGACCATTCTCCACATGAGTTTCAGTAGTTTTCATTGGAGAGAATGTTAGTGCTTCAGAGAACCTTATTTTTAGGCTCTCACCTACGTATCATAGAAAAGTGAACGATGAGAGAGAACGTTCTTTTTTTGAAACTGTAAGCAGAAACTGATAAATACTGTCCATGCTTTAAAAGTTTACGTTCGCAGAAACGTTCGCTGTGAACGGTCGTAATTAGATACCGTATGGTTGCATGAAGCCGATTAATTCAAACGATTCATCGGCATGTTGCGACCTAAACAGGTCAAATCATTATGTCCTTACTCAAAATTGCCGCAAGAATTTTGTTCGAAAATTTGCCGTCAACTTTGGTGTTTATTTTAGTGGTCGATGCCGCGATTTGAGAAGCGAAAGGAACGATTTTTATGACGGCCTATTTAATTTAAAACCCTAACTCACTAATTCTTAGGTAATATGTCCATGTTCATTTTCTTCATAATCGTTTCAACCCTCTTTGGAATCTCGATGAACTCCATCTTGCCATCAGAGTACTGCGCTGCATATACCTTGGAAAGCTCAAACAATAATTCATTCACAGAGTATTTGCCTATCAGATCATTAATCCTCAGCATTTCAAGTATCCTGTAATGTATGTACAGTGAAATGAATGATACAAAGAAGTATCCTCTGATTGCATCGTTATCCCTTAAACAGGTTCTGTCATTCTCCATCTCATTCTTCATTGCATCGAATGCCTTATCTATGTATTCCCTTTCCTTGTATATTAAATATATCTGATCAGGTGTTTTTTCAAGGTTAGATACTATGGATATCTTGCCCAGCCTTTCCTCATGTATTTTGATATGAGGATTCACAGTTCTTGCAACTATGGAATTTGATATCTCTTCTCCCCTCAACCTTGCATCCTCATACACATACAGTGAATAATCACTGTATTTTACAGAACCATATCTTATGCCCCTGTCACGGTATGTGAATGATCACTTCATGGGTATGGAATAATCTATCATTTTTGAATTCCTTCTTAGAGGCTGTATATACTTCATGTTATCAGACATGTAATCTATCATTTCCATGGAAACAAATTCACGATCCATTACAATGATTGAACTGTGTAAATTGAATTCTTCAATTATCCTTTTTACAGTCTTCACATCCTGTAAACGCCGATCAAGATTTGTGCAAAATCGCCGGTTTGAAATTGATCCACTTCATATATAGTTTTCATTCCCTTTTCACTCCTTCCTCATTGTTTGTAATGAATTCTTCTTCCTGTCCTTGAGC
>JAMCUL010000004.1 GCA_023381355.1 Thermoplasmatota archaeon
AACCATCGGTTAATTTCTTTATCATCCAGCATTCCTTTGTATTTTGGTTCAAAAGTCATGAGTGTAGAATGTAATCTGTCTTATTAAGAGTTTGGTATTCGCTTATGGACATTCATGGGTCTGCCCGGATTTGGACCGGAGTCTCCAACTCCCGAAGCTGGAAGGATACCAGGCTACCCCACAGACCCGCAAGACTGTAATGCGTTTTATCTAATTTTCTTTTCGGTAAGATGAAGGACTATTGAGCGCACGGGAAATGACAGAGTAGAATCAAAGGAATTGATATAGAATATTAGGACAAGCAATAGGCCTGAATTAAAATCAGTAGCTGGATTTTGATAAATTCCTAAATTTTGAAATAAGATCCAGAAGATGGAAACAGTTACCATGCCTATTAGATCGCCTGTCTTGTTTCCTGACAGCAGGAGGAAGAAAAGAGAGACCAGTATTAGGGAAAATAATATATTGATATAGGCTGTGTGAAAGATCAGTAATGGCCACACTGATTCGAGAATTATATACATCCACAGCGATTCCCCCTGACTGAAAGTATTATTATAAATGATTTGTGAAAAAATTCCACTTGTCCAGTATGAGTTGAATGGGAGTAACTGGAGAATAATGGAAATACCAACCAATACCAGTAATGAGTTCCTAAAATATTCATGAAGGACACTTTTATGTTCAAATTTGTCCTGCAAATACGGTACCGCCATTAAAATATATAGCAGTGCTGAACCTGGAAAACCGGTTAATAGAGATACACCGTATACTGGTATACCTCCAAGGCCTTCCCCGAATATCCATATGATGAGTGCCCAAAATATTGAAATGATCGATATAAGCTTCAGTCCGGATCTTGATCTATATGTCAGAAATGAAAAACCTATGAAAACCTGCAAGGCACCAGAAAGTGCATCAAACTGAAAAGGGTGTAAGGCCCACGTGCTGTAGCCAATGTACAGGAAATTCTGGATACCTGTTTCCGAGATTGCCATTATTGAGGGTTGAATGACAAAAGTAAGAAATCCGTATGGCATTTGTGGCTGAAACTGGAGTACGCCATCAAGAATCCAGAGGCAACCCAGAATCAGATTTAACGAGTATGGAATCTGTGAAATGACAGAATTTTTAGAATACAACCTGCCAATAATTAATGAAATGAATATGCCAAGGATTGTGTAACCGAAAGAGTACAGGTAGAATGACCTTATTTCTACAGATGGAACTCCATAATAATTCAAGTCGTATGCAAATATCTGGAAGATCATGTACGATAGCACAAAGAATAAAGATAATATTAATATATAATTTGTCTTTATTTTAATCATGTTATTGACCTTTCAAATTAATTATATAGTTACTTGATATATTAGGATAGCACACAACATTAATAGACAAAATTATAAAACAAAAATAAATAGGGCAGTGATGTAAATGAGTTGGCAAGAGGCAGAAGTTAGAGAACTGAAAGTAGGAAGGTATATGCTTATAGATGATGCTCCATGCAAAATAATGGAAATCAACATGTCTAAACCTGGAAAACACGGCGAGGCAAAAGGAAGGATAGTTGCCATTGGGATCTTTGATAACCAGAAGAGAAGCGTGGTTTATCCTGTTAAGCACAAGGTGAAAGTGCCAATCATTGAAAAGAAGAACGCCCAGGTTCTCAGCGTAAGCAATAAAGAGGCTCAGCTCATGGATAGTGAAACGTTCGAAACATTTGTAATGTCCCTAAGCGACGAGGAAGTAGAAAAAGTTAAGGCTGGAACGGAGGTATCCTATTGGGAAGCAATGGGAATCAGAAAGATCATGCTATAGAACTTTCGACCTACTGCTCTCTTAAAAAAATTGCAGATGCAAACTTTGATTATGAGGATTCGAAGTACATTATTTTCGGAGTTCCGTTTGATTATACGTCATCATTCAGGAGGGGTTCCTCGAGGGGACCAGCAGAGGTGAGAAGATCTTATGATAATCTTGAGTCTTATGACGTCGCCTATGATATTGATTTCACCGAGGTACCCATCTGTGATATTGGAGATATATTTGTAAACGAAGATCCTGATGAAACTGTAGATTCTGTTTCAGAGGTGGTTTCAATTATCAGGAAAGATAATAAGATTCCTGTAATGATCGGAGGGGAGCATTCTATAACCGGTGGATCGATTAGAAATTTCAGGGATTACGGAATGATAATCATTGACGCACATTCTGATTTCAGGTTTTCTTATATGGGCCATAAGAATAATCACGCATGTGCCACACGCCGTTCCCTGGAAGTGCTTGGTGAGGGAAAGATATTTTCCTTCGGAACACGATCTACCTCAAGGGAAGAATTTGAAGACCCAGAATTCAGGAAAGTGAAATTTGTGAGAGCGGAAGAGATAAAGAAACATGGTATTGAGAAGGAATTTGAGCAGTACTTCCCCAAGATTTCTCACCACATTTATTTTTCAATAGATATGGATGGGATAGATCCTTCCTATGCTCCTGGAGTTGGAACTCCTGAACCTTATGGACTCACGGATACAGATGTGAGATATCTGATTAGAAAAACTGCAAAGATTACTGATGGATTTGATGTCGTGGAATTTACTCCTGACTTCGATAATGGAAATACATCTATGCTTGCTGCCAAATTAATCCAGGATTTCATTGGCGCTAGAGAAACTAAAAGGATATTTTAAAATTTATTACCATCTGGCTTAGCGGCCAGTGCAGGGCATATGGTATTCTCTTCAACAAATTTGCCTGGAAATTCTGGACGATGCTTTCCTTTTAGGCTTTTTTTCTGCTTATGAATAAGGTATTCAGGGTACTTTGTAGTGCCCTAGCAATGACCGTATTGAAAAAGGGTGATTTGGCTAATTTAAGTTTGATAAAAAAAATATCAGATTCCTATTTTTCCTGCAATTTCCTTACCCTTGCTGATTTCTATGTCACAGGGCGTGGGAAGCTTGATAGACGCTTTATGCAAGGCTTCTTTCATCTGCTTGGCACCTTCTGCAGTTACTCTTGCCAGTATGACAATATCACCTGCATGGACTCTGGCTGCTGTACCAACCGGTCTCCCGAAAGCTGCCCTCATTCCACTTGATATCCTATCTGCACCTGCTCCTGTTGCCATCTTGTGTTCCCTGATAACATGATGGGGATATGGCCTGATCTGGAAATAGAAATTTTCTATACCAAGTGATTCAGTTAGTTTCCTGTTGATCGAGATTCTTGCAGCTTCAAGTGCTGAATGTCTTACCTGGCAGCTTTCCCGTGCAATCATCTTCAGCTCAATTGGAAAATCCTTCTTCTGATTGCCATGCGTGAAGGTTGTAATTTTAGGATATGGAACACCCCCCATAAACTCTCTTCTAGTGTATGCTGGACCTGTAATCTTTGTGTACATTCTGGCTGGTTTCGTTACCATCTCTATCCCATGGTGAATACTAAGATATATAAAAACTCAACTACGATGGACACTTCCATCATTTTCCGGGAAAATGTCATCCCTTAAAATGACATATTTTAAACTGCTACAAACATTCCGTATTGGCGCTATCCATATCTATTCTTCCAGGGTTTTTACCCGGTAACTATTCTTTTAATAGCTTGCATTGATTTGTCGTCTGTTGAATCCGTGGAACAGGGACATTGAAAACATAAGATATCTATCTGCAGCAACGGTATTGTTCTCCATAAGCTGGCTGTGGCTCAGTTTTACTTTTCCACTCAGGCTTGCCATATTTGGCCTGCCATATATTGAAATTGGGCTTATTGGAACCCTTACGTCATTTCCATTTATCATAGTTTCATTTTCATTCAGGTTTCTTGGCAAGAGATCGCTTAATTTTGGGATGAAATTCCCATTTCTCATCATATCTATATTTTCATTGGTCCTTATCTTCCTCAAACTTGATCTGTTCACATATGTAATGATAATTGCAGTAACAGGATTCTTTCAGAGCATGTGGTGGATTTCGGTAGAAATTGAAACCGGATTGATCGGGAAAACCGGAAATGCAGAGAAGTATTCTGCAGCCTGGGCCATTCCCTCCGGGCTGTTCCCCATATTTTCTGGTGCACTTCTCCAGTATGTTGGATACAGGGCAATTTATGCAATTGTAGCTGCCGTCTCCCTGATAGGTTTCCAGATTCAGCCTGTGGAAACCATAGAAAGGAGGAATAACATAAAAATGCCACTGAACAAGGTTCTTGTTTTACCCATGACATTTGTTGGAATATACCTGGGGTATTCTACTTATGTTCTTGTTCCTCTTTTGAAGAATTCACATTATTCCTATTTCGAGATTGGAGCGTTACTGGCAATATCAGGACTCGCCTTTGCACTTGGCGCCGTCTTCGCTGGAAGAAGTATGGGTCGAGACTCGAGGGAATACTCTGCCTTTGCCTCCATTCTTGCATCGTCCTTCCTCATGCTGTCAGTGGACTCAAATATTTTATCACTTTCAATTGCCCTTTTTCTTGGCGGGTTCGGTGGAAGCTTTGGTTTTTCTAAGATCCTCTCCTACATTGGAAAATCAGAAGGTCCAAGGAGAGGTGTTTTTTATTACGAAACTCTATTTTCTATTGGATATGTGACAGGATCTTTCGCTGGAGGAGCCCTTCTGTCATATCTTGGATTTGATTATAGCCTCTTACTTTTTCTCCCCTCAGCAGTCTATGCGATAGGGCTTTTCGCCAGTTTATTAAAATCACATTCTTCTCCTCCCCTGCATGACATTGAATGAATTGAAATTTGTCTCGTGACCTGTAAGAACTGACTTACATTTCTTGCACGTGAGGGTATTATCCTGATTATAATAGAATTCAATAGAATCACAATACGGGCAAACACCTCTGATAAAGAGTTCCTCAGCTAAAGAACGAGAATCAACGGTTCTTGGAGCATGGGCATTACCCGGAACCATGGGTGTGGTGGCATCCTCCTTGATCCCATCTAGGGGAGGAGTACCGGGGCTGAGTTCGCTGGAACTTTCTTCTGTGATTGCCTTCTTCTTCCATAGTTCAGAATTCCTGTATGGGACCAGAAGAGATATAAAACCAATTATAACAAGGGCAAAAATAAGAATTTCATATGCTGGTCCAGTATATGCCTTGGCATAGTTTGGTATTATCTCGCTTCCAAATATTACGCCTATGGTGGCGAGACCCCTTATTATACCGTATCTCTGTACAAACAGCATTATTGAAAGGAATAAGAGGAAGAAAATAGCAGTATAAATCAATGGCATCTGATTCTGGATCAGGAATAATCCCGTACTGACAAGTGCTGGAACAATCGAGAATGAATAATAATGTAGCCTGTATTTATTGCCATTAAGGAGCGCACCCCTTACATTGACTCCAAGCTGCAAATTCAAGGCAGTGAAAGAAAGAATTGCTGATATGAAGACCAGGATTGAGAAATAAATTGCAGTCTCCTCGTAATATGTCGTTAAACCAAGTTCCCCGAAAAGGAATGTTATATGATTCACGGGTGGTGTTATGGAGGATATTGCTGTAAGCCACAGAAACATAAAGAAAAATAATTCCGAAATATTGCCGCTATCCTCTTTCACACTTTTCTTCCTGTCCTCAACCAGGAAATAGTAAAGATAAAAGATCAGAATGGCAATAAATATGACTCCGGAGACTACTACATTTAAGAAAATCCCATTCAGCCCCAGGACAAAATTGATTAGTGCATCTGTTTTCACGGTTCCCTTCCCGAATAAGCCATATTCCATGAATGCATAGATTCCGGTCAGAAGCGTGGCACCGAGAATAAAAATTACAAGTGCCCTATCTACCTGATTGATCATCTCCCTTATATTTCTTGAAATATCAAGCACCTCTTAACTTAATCATATCATCATGACCCCAATTGCCAGGATTTCATTTCGTTGATTCGTGAATGATCTCATTCACGAGTCTTCCCCAATATGGGAAACTTTGACGTTAAACATTGCGTCGAGAGCAGTGTTCCGGATTACTGAATAAGGATATTACATCATTAGTTAAGATTTTCCATGGGGTAAGTTTTATATCGAACCCGGGTTTCAACCCAATATATATATTATACCAGTTGTGATTTCAAATAGTGAAACAGATTCCGGTGATCCAGAAAGATCGCTCACTGTCCAGAAAAATTCAGAGTTTCTTCAAAAAAAAGAACAACAGGATAATTGTGGCAGGGGTCGCTATGATCATCATCGCAGTGGCATTTTCATCAATCGCCTACGATTTCAGGAAGACTGAACTTGTTCAGGATGAGAAACTTGTATCTCCTCTTGAATCGATCTCGAAGGGTGGGGAGCTAAACACATCGTATTTTGACTTTTCCTATGGATATCTTACATTTCTGACAATAAAATCTGAATATTCAGGAATCTCCTGGAGTCTCCATTCAGAAGGTTCCTATTTAAATCTGAATGATAAAACGATCTATTACAACAACGTAAAAATCTCAGGAGTTACAAATTCGACAAATTATGAACTGTTCATAAATGATAGCAGGTTCCGTATTGACCCATTCTCTTCATATTATATCAGTGTAGTTAACGATCAGAACAGGACCCAGAATATAGGCGTCATAGTCATGGTTCTCTCCCCAATGGATGTTGAGATTTATGGGTATCTCAACTATGTTGGGATTCCCCTCATAATTCTAGGTATCCTGATAGTTGCAGTTCAGATTACCAGAATTTCTAACTGGATCAGTCCAGATAAACATTAACCCTGCTTCCAACCTTTCCTTTAACAAGATTTGTTTTTAGACGGATCTTACCTACTTCTTTTGTATCATTCACGAGAGTTCCCATTTCGAGCTGATCAGGAAGGTTACCGATCTTCACAATTCTCAGTGACGGGATATCCGGAACCTTTGATTTAACTATATTCATCAGATCCTGCCTACCCATGAAATCTGCCTTTGAAAGATAATAGTATTCAGGCTTCAATCCCGATGCTAGAAGATCGTTTGTCTCACTTTCAAGCTCCTTTACTTTTTCTTCTGTGATGTCATTGAATTCAAGATCTATCCAGGCATAGTCCTCATACGTCTGATTTATCCTATGTGTGGCCCCAAATTTACTATAAGCAAGACCAGCCATTATACGCATTGCTGTCCTGAACTTCATGTGATTGTATCTGATATCCCAGTCTACATATTCCAGAATCTCCTTCCCCTTGCAGTCCTGTGGGTATGTGTCATGCGAAATGAGGTGTATGCCATCGCCATCATCCCATACATCAACTATCTCAAAGTCCTTCCCATCTATCGATATCTTTCCCTTATCATTTGGCTGGCCATATGATGTGGGATAGAGGATGCTGTCATCAACGATTATGTCGGTAAATTCAACAAATGTTACTTTACCCTTGCCTTCCTTCCTATAGTGATCATCCAGATAACTGTGTTTTGTTCCCATTTAAGGGTTAATTGTAAATTACATTTATCTTTTGTCATGTAAATAGAACGCAGCAATCTTCATTCCAACAGAGTGCTACGATGATTTGACCCGGGAATTCACCGGCCATGCAATATAGAAGAAATGTGGTCTGTCAAGGCGCCACAGGGAACTTTCCAACAACGGAATGAAATACCATGATTGGCGCATTTTTGACCGGATAAATATCAATGTAGCAAGACATATTAAGATCTTTTGGAGGCAAGGTGAGAACACAGGAAATCCAAATTATTTACATCAGATCGAATTTCATCTCCCGGAATCCCATTTAAGCGATCCAGATCCATGGCAAATGATTTATCAAGTTTCGGGGAATAAGCTGTGAATGACTTCTGTTACAGGATGCCATATTCACGCCTGAAAGATGCTGGAAGGAGAGTTATCAATGTAATTATTCATACCGGATATCGACCCATAAGCTATCGTTTCTATGGGAATTCCGCAATAGTATGGTGCCGCGTTCCTTTATTCCGATCGTTTAAGAATGATTTTCTATAGTCAGTCGTGGGACCGCTTTTATCATTATTAAAATATGCATATTCTTAACGCCTTGACGTTTCAGTATATGGGAGTCTTGCAGGATATTGCCAGCTTGGTATTCATGAAATATGCCAGAGAAGGAAGGATAAATCTTTAAAAAAATAAATATGCGATTAACCTTCCCTTCTTGCTTGAATAACGAAATTCTCAACTTCATATACAACCTGAAAAGGGAGGGCATTAAGTATGATCTATCAGTAATGAAGGACTTTGATCAGGATTATGGACTCCCCCACAGGAGCTTCAAGTCAATCCACGTAACCGGATCAAATGGAAAGGGATCAGTGGCCAATATGGCATTCAACATACTGAGAAAAGGCAATACCTGCGGATTATATACCTCGCCACATCTTGTTAGATTCAATGAGAGAATTTTTGCCCAGGATAGGGAAATAAGTGATTCAGAAATAGAAAATTATATGGACCTGTACAGGAAATTCATATCGGGCAATCTTAAATTAAACAGGAATCCTACATTTTTCGAGGTTACAACTGAGATGGCATTCCAGTTTTTTAAAGATATGAAGATGGAATGGGGATCGATCGAAGTCGGCCTCGGAGGAAGGCTAGATGCAACAAATATAATCATTCCAGAGATTTCTATAATTACCAGAATCAGTTATGAACACACAGACAAACTGGGGACCACCCTTCTGGAAATTGCCAGGGAAAAAGGGGGAATAATCAAGAGTGAAATTCCAGTCGTAACTGGCGAGACAAAAGGTGAACCAGTAAGGGAACTGAGAAGGATTGCATCTCTCAAAAAGTCAAGGATAATCGAGTCGCAGAAATATACTCGCCTGAAGTCATTTATTCCAACGGTAAGTGGATCGGAAATGGAGGTAGAGACAGAACACGAACAATATCATATAAACCTGAGAATGGCGGGTACATTCCAGGTGGAAAACGTCAGGACCGTGATAAGTGCAATGGAGAATCTACCTGACCCCCCCGACAGGAAAAGAATCGAGAGGGGGCTGGAAAATTCCAGGTGGCCAGGGAGGATGGAAATAATCAATGAGAGCCCGCTTGTCATGATTGACTCCAGCCATAATCCCTCCGCTGCACTTACTCTGGCAAATTCAGTGATTCAGATATTCAAAAGGAAGCCAGTTCTTGTTGTGGGAATGCTATCAGACAAGGATCATTACTCATACTTGCATAACATTTCAAAATGCGCTGATTCAATAATACTCACAACACCTGTGGAACCACAGAGAAGTGTTGATCCGTTCAAACTCAAGTCCATTGCTGAGGATGTATTCAAGGAAGTCAAGGTACTGCCAGACCCGATGGAAGCCTATGAATACGCCTTAAAAAATTATGACTTCATTCTGGTGACTGGATCCATGTATCTGATAGGAGAAATCGCATCCCGGCTGGGAATAAAGATGAAGCCGTACTGGGACTGAACCATGTCTGATCACCATACCTGATCAATTCGTTATTAAAAATGCTTTTTACCCTTCTGAGATTACTAACCATTAACGGTGAATAATGTGAATCCATTTGACAGATACCAGTTTGAATCTTTGTCTCTTAAAGGCGATCTTTCCATATTGAGCGCAACACACGAGCCGGATAATTTTCCTCACAGGGAGGAACAGATTTCAAGAATGGCGGATGCGATGAGTTCACTTCTTATGGGAATGAAGTCAACCCATCTCATTTTATATGGTAAAACTGGCACTGGAAAGACATCAGTAACGAAATTCGTAACGTCCAAGCTTAGTGAAAAAATCCCTGACAGGATCAGGGTCTGCTACATAAATTGCCAGAATTACGATTCTCCATATTCCATCATGGTCAATATCGCAAGGACTGTATTAGGACCTGAAAGGATTCCGCAGATGGGATGGACACTTGACAGGATATATGAATACCTTGTAGATGGGCTCAAAGGATGCCAGAAGAATATAATCATAGTACTTGACGAAGTGGACAAGCTTGTGGAGAAGAATGGAGGAGATTCCCTTTACCTCCTCCTGAAGATTACAGATGAAAGCCAGGGGATTTCGGGCAGCATAATAGGGATAACGAACGACACGTCCTTCTATGAAAAACTTGATCCAAGAGTGAGGAGCAGGCTAAATAAGGAATCAATAGTATTCCCGCCATACAATTCTGAACAGCTCAGGGATATTTTACTCCCAAGAATCAAGGCCATACTACCTGAAGACTATTATGATGAATCGGCAGTGAATCTCTGTGCTGCCATAGGTGCCCAGGAGCATGGGGATGCAAGGAAGGCCATTGATCTGATGAGAGTGGCTATTGAGCTAACAATGAGGGATTCTGCAAAGAAAATCACAAATGATTATGTTTACAAAGCAAGAGACAACCTCGAGATTGATATTATGAGGGAAACCATAAAAACCCTGCCCACACATTCAAAAATAGTTCTTCTCTCTGTAATTTTGTGTGGAGAGATTCATCCTAACTCTGCAACGACGGGTGAAGTTTCAGCGATATATAACAAACTCTGTAAGCAGGTTGGGATCACTCCCCTGACCCAGAGGAGAATAAGCGATTACCTGAGTGATCTCGAGGATTTTGGCCTCATATCAACAACACTCAAGAGTCTTGGGAGATACGGGAGAACAAGGCTTATAAGAATAACAGGAAGGGAAAATGACATGAAAAGATATGCACTGGAAGATCAGGATCTGAAGACCCTTTCAGAAATAAAACAGAATAGACAATACAAACTTGACGAAAATCTGTGAAATTGCAGAATATCCCGTTGGTTACAGGATGGCACTTTAGGTGGAAGTTGGATTATTCTATGTTCACCCTGAATTTCTCACCTATTTTCGGAATGATTACCCTGGTCTTTGTCTCATTCTCCACTAGTTTCCTGAACCTTTCTGGATCCTGCTTAATCAGGGGAAACGTGTTGTAATGCATGGGAATTGCAACCTTTGGCCTGATCATTTTTACCGCTTCCACCGCCTCATCAGGTGACATCGTGTAATGCCCACCAATTGGAAGAAGGGCTATGTCTGGCTTATACATTTCTCCAATAAGCTCCATATCCCTGAACACCCCTGTATCACCTGCGTGGTACACGGAGACCTTTCCGAAATCGACTATCATGCCGCCTGGATTTCCTGCATATTTTCCTTCATAACTGGAAGAATGGAGAGCGGGAACGGCGGTTATTTTTATTCCACTGATTTCTACATTTCCACTGAAGTTGATATCGTGTATTTCCAGTGAACTTTCCTTCTCGGAAAGAAGCCATGCAAGTTCAACCATAGTTACGATGGGTGCGTTATTTCTCCTGGCGATGAAAAGGGAATCTCCCACATGATCCGAATGACCATGGGTGACAACCACGATATCCGTCTTAATATCTTCTTTTTTTATCTTTGCGGAAGGATTTCCATCAATGAAGGGATCTAAAATTACGTTCTTCCCATTTTCTATCTGAAAGCAGGCATGTCCATTCCATATCATTTCCACATTTCCTGTCATTATTGAACATGGATAATTAGTACTAAAAGTTTGTAATATTTTAACTATAAAAAGCCTATATAGCGATATTGATAACTACCTTCGACATTGTGTTCGGGGCGGCACTTGGAATATCTATGGCCGCACCGCCTGGACCTGTGATGGCTATGATGTTCGCCAGATCCAAGGTCAGTCTGAGATCAGGTTTTTTGGTGGCCATGGGTGCTATGACTGCCGATATAACCCTGATGATCATTGTGTTTGTTTTCAGGGACCTCGTTGACCTCAAGAGGTTTGAGACTCCAATTTTCCTTCTTGGCGGAATTTATTTTGTATATCTCAGCATAAAAATGATGAAATCAATCAGGTCAGGAGGAAGCTTAATAGATGAAGATGATGAAAATATAACCGGTAGTTATGCTCGTGGACTTACGACAGGGCTCGTGAATCCCATGCAGATTTCGTGGTGGCTCACAGCAGGGTTGAGTGTAATGGAGGGATTTGGGACATCACCATTCTATTTCTTCTATGCCGGTATAGTCGTATATACATACTCTATCTGCTACATAATAAACCGGTCCTTCCTGAAGTTTGGACAGAAACTTTCAATTGCAATTGATTCGGTGAGTGCTGGCGTCCTGATGGGATTTGGTGTATATTTTATCTGGGATTTCCTGGTGGGAATATCAGTATTTTAGTAAATATATATAAGAATAATCCAATGTCCAGATCTACGCAATAAACCTTTAATATATTGTACCAATAGCATAAGGACTAGTCATGGCTCTTAATATTTCAGATTTAAGATTTGGGGATGAACTCCTTAAAACAGGTTTTGCTAAGATGACAAAGGGTGGCGTGATAATGGATGTCACGAATGGGGAACAGGCAAGGATTGCAGAGACATCCGGGGCAGTTGCAGTCATGGCGCTTGAAAAGGTGCCTGCTGATATAAGGGCCCAGGGAGGTGTCGCAAGGATGGCTGATCCTGCCAAAATTAGGGAAATTATTGACTCCGTTACAATACCGGTAATGGCAAAGGTCAGGATCGGACATATAACTGAGGCTATGACACTTGAGGCAGTTGGCGTGGATATGATTGATGAAAGTGAAGTCCTCACACCTGCAGATCCTTTTTTCCATCTGAACAAAAAACAGCTTAAAATTCCAACCGTTTGTGGTGCAAGAAATCTTCCTGAGGCTCTGAGAAGGATATTTGAGGGGGCGGCAATGATAAGAACCAAGGGAGAAGCAGGTACTGGCAACGTGATTGAGGCGGTCAGACATATCAGGAATGTCTCCGAAGGCATAAAGATGGTTAAGGGAATGAGCAACAGTGATCTTTCGAAGGTTGCTGTTGCAATCACCGACTCATATCTAAGGCTAAAAAGGGAAACTATTATGGGGATGACACAGAAAGAAATGGCCCCAGACACGAATGACGTCTATTACGGGATGGATATGTCTAAGATCAACGATGAAATACTGGCATTGCTTAAGGATGTAAAGAGAATGGGTAGATTGCCTGTGGTGAACTTTGCCGCAGGAGGCGTTGCGACACCTGCTGATGGTGCACTTATGATGAAGATGGGAATGGACGGAGTGTTTGTAGGTAGCGGTATATTCAAGTCACCAGATCCAATTAAAATGGCAAAGGCCATTGTAGATGCGGTTGAGAACTTTGAGGATTACAGGTTGATCGGGAATGTTTCAATTGGCCTTGCCTCAATGGACGGAAAAAACATAGAGGAAATACCAAAGGAACAGAGACTTTCAGAAAGGGGAATTTAGACCGGATCTTAAATGCTATATGTCTTCTCATTACAATATATTTTAGTTGTTGCAGTGGTTCTTGTCTTCCTTTTCATATTTTCCCAGGCGCTTCATATGTTCGATTTCAAGGGCGCACTTGCAGCTGTGGCAATGGGTGCGGTTGTGTCCTTTCTGGGATACATAACATGGCTCATCCTGCTGATAATATTTGCGTCAGCCTCACACATCGTAACAAGATATCGTTTTAGTTACAAGAAGGAGCACAGGTATCAGGAGGGTGAGCAGGGAGAGCGCAAGATAAGCAATGTGATTTATGCAGGAAGCATAGGGATTATAGTTGCAATTGCGAACTTTGTTTCGCCACTGCATCTGCCATATTTTCTTCTCTTCGCTGCGGCGTTTGCAGCCATAACTGCTGACACATTTGGGTCTGAAATTGGCACCCTTGATTCGAATACCTACTTAATCACCACAATGAAAAGGACAGTGACAGGAATAAATGGAGGTATTTCCTTTCTTGGAGAGGTTGCTGCACTTCTCGGATCAGTCATCATCGCCTTATGTTATTCCCTGATGTCCATCAACGGACGTATCTTAGATGACTTTTTAGCAATTGCCCTTGCAGGATTCATAAGCTGCCAGATTGATTCCATACTCGGGGCGGTATTTGAGAATAGAAATAAATTGAGCAAAGGCCAGGTTAATTTTCTTGCATCACTATCTTCAGTACTTATTGCACTTCCATTCTTCATATACATACATTAATCTGGCTCTCAGATATCCATCTTAGTCGAATATCACTAGTTATGTGATTGCGGTGTTGAAAAAAGAAATTCCTCTATTCTATATCCAGGGTAAATGGTAAGATTGTAGTAAATCTTAAAGAAAGACTTCTGATACTACTCGATGAAAGCGGGGATTTACATAATTCAATACCCAATCCAGGGAGAAAATGCCTACTGCCTTGAAATAGCCTTCATTAGGAAATATTCTCTCTCAGTCGATATAACACTTCGCATGTCCTTAAAGCGATTCTTCCTGATCAGCGTTAAACCGGGATTACCAGTTCTTGTTATGAACGATGAAGATTCTTCAAGGAATTTCTCGGAATCAAGAATCACGTCACAGTTGAAACCTTCTTTGGGTGCTCCTGACCTGAAAAATGGATATTTTGACGCACTTAAAGAGAACCCCATAACAGGTTCAAAATTATTATCCAGTATGAATTCAGAATCCGGTCTTGCGATTATAACGTCAGATAACAGGGCAAATTCAACCCCTAAATTTCGTGTTTTTCCATTTATCATGGAGAATATTGGCTTCTCAATTGAAGTCATGAATGATACAGTTGCAGATGTTAAATCAAGATAATCCCGGGTATTTTCGAGTCCAATATTCCGGATTCCATTAAGGAAGTTCTTGTCAGTACCCGTTATAGCCAGCGATCGAACCTTATCATCTGTTATTGCAAGAGTCATTACCTTAAGAAATTCATTGAAAAAATTCATTGAGACCATACCCTCATCGTCTGAGAGTATGACCACGACCCCTATGCCATCTTCCTGCCAGAAACTTATCTCCTTGTAACCAACGACCTTTGGTGCCTTACTCATTGTAATATACCAGCCTGTAAACACGTAATCCTATACCGAATATTATAAGTAACGCTCCAAGACCGATGCCGAAGGCTGCCTCCTGTTCCAGGTTGAGAGGGTTTGCCTGTATCATTAACCAGAGTATTTCTGCTGAGATGATGAAGAGAATTGATATTATAGCCTGGGCAACCCTTATGCTGATGTTGAGACCCTTAACTTCCTTGGGCTGCATCATACTCAGGTGAGTATACTCTGAAGATTTCACAGTTCCAAAGGCAGCAAAGGCGGTTGCAGCTCCAAAGGCACCAAGATTGAGCGCATTGGATGTGTTTATTCCCTGAAGGACTGACCCTATCTGCATGGCAAATTCAAAGATCGCAACAGAAAGAAGTATGAGGAAAATGACGAATGATGCTGTAAGCTTACTCAGTGATGGCTTGAATGCCCCCTTCTTATAAAGCCGGTTAAGCAGGAAGAAGGAGCCCATTACAAGAATGAATGGCGGTATAAGAACAATCATGACATCAGATGTGCTTATAGGAATACCGGGGGCCATAATTCCCCAGGCTGATAGCAGGACCAGATAAATTATGGCCAGTACTCCGAATGATGTGAAGAATGGCCTTGAAAGTGGATGAAGATTATTTGATCTGTCTATGAAAGGTACTATGAGGAAATAGATGAGTGGAATTCCCCCAAAAACGACCGATGCCATAAGTGCAGAGTATGCGCCGAAGGCGTTGAACATCTTGAAATCAACTGCCTTGTAAACGAAAAGAAGGAACCATGGAGGATAAGGCGGGACAAATGCAGCCTCAGGAGATGATGGAGAAACCTGTGGGAATGGATCGAAGATTGGAGGAATCCCCATATGAATCACCCTCATTGCATCGATTATACTCGGAAGTAATATCATTATTCCAAACGTGAATGCTGCAAGCTGAATCATGAAGAGCATATTATACGGGTACCAGGGCTTGTGCTCTGGTTTTGATTTTTCAACTGCTGGTGCCTTATAGTTAACCTTTCTCTGGCTGGGCATCATTCCATTTGCCTCTGCAAGGTAGAAATGAAAACCGAACAGGGCACCAACAAGTGCCGCCAGAATGATGTGGAAACCAAGCATCCTGATGAACAGCGAAGTATTAGTACCATTTCCAAAGACTATTGCTTCAGACATCTTTCCAAGAACCGGTACCGAGAGAGCAATTCCCCTTCCAACATCTGTTGCATCCGCAGAGAGGACGTCACCGGTCATGGAATAGCCAAAATAGCCAACACCAATTGTCAGGGCGAGAAGAATGACACCTGTGACCCACTGAAGTTCTCTTGGCCTCTTGTATGCACCATTGAAGTAGTTCCGGAACATATGCAGGTAAATCAGTACGATCATGGCATATGCCCCATACAGGTGAGTTGTCAGTATCAGTTCTCCATAGGGAACATCCCTCAGAATGTATTCAGTAGAATTGTAAGCACTTGCCGGATTATAATATAAAAGCAGGATTAGACCGGTTACGACCTGGTAGATAAACGCCATGGAAATTAATGCGCCTGTCCAGTACCAGAATCCCCCTTTCTTCCTCATGTAATCCGGTACTGTGGTTAAAGGTAATTCGCCAATCTTTAACGGGTCTTCTCCCAGGATGTTTTTAATGCTGATAGTTTTTCTCATATTGTCAATTGTATCTTTTATGCTCAAAGATTCACCTCAACTAGAACTCATTTTTATTACTGTGGACTTCTTGAGATTTGAAATTGCGTTGCCGCCGGTCAAATCTGACGGATGCCCGAAAACCACAGGACCGATCAATTTCTTTGCGTAGAGATAATCAGTTATTGGATCCCATTTCAGTATAACATTTGGCAGTGGCCTATAAGTGGGATGAGTAACGATGCCTGCGCCCATGAATGGATTATATGTACTACCATGACAATTGCAATGTATTACTCCATAATCGAGTTCCCCATTAGTATTCTGAGCTGCTATAGCAGCCTTTACATTTGCGGGAAGAGAATCGATCTCCGATGGTGGATAGTAATGAATTACCGGGGGAATACAGCCCAAGTGCTGGCATATTGCACTGAATGACACTATGTTTGAGTCCTTGCCTACTCCACCAGGAGAAAGAAATGTTGTACCAGTAGCATCAATGGTTACTGTCACAGGATCAACCTTTACTGGGATTTCCTTGCCATTCGTCTCTATTTTGCCCAACTTTATAATGAAATTCGGTTCGTCAGATAAAGGATAGTAATATATCCAAATAGATGGACTGTTCATTTGGAATTCCTCAGATTTCAATGGTACAGGTGCAGAATTCCCTGAGTTCGGGTTCACCCAGTAAAGCTGAGTTTCAGGAAAGCTCGTCAAACCTACAGATGGAGTTACGAGATTTTGTACCACGCCTTTTCCAAGACCACCTGCTGCAACGACTGCAGAAAGACCGACGAGAACCTTGAGAAAACCCCTTCTTGATGGATCTTGTTCTCCTGTCATTGATGTGGTATAGAATTAATGTTTAAAATTGTTTTCTATTTGATTTCAAATTTCATGTGATATTCTCTCAAATATATGACCCTAATATGGTTCATCATTCCGGTCAAATGTTTTCAATAGATTGAGTTTTAATCACGACATAAGATCCACGTGAGATATAGAGAATCTCATGTTCGATTTTCAAACTTGATGATTTTAAGTTCTGACTGCAATAATTCGTGAGGGGATTAATCAGTTTCTTTTTGCCTAGTTCCATCGATCTTCCCTGAGTGAGACGACCTCATCTGGCTGCTTGAAGTCCTGCTCAACACCCTTCATGCTTCCCATGTTTTCAAGTTTGCGAATTGTGGGCATGATACGTGATTCGATACTAGAAAGCATGCTGTTATAACTTTTCGCTGCTGTATCTATGCTCTTCCCAAGATCCCCGATCTTTTCAGTCATAATCTTTAACCTATCGTGAAGTTCCCTGGCGAGTGACAGTATATTCTTGCTGTTTTCCATTATAGTTCTTTCCTGCCATCCTGAATTTACAACACGCAAAAGCCCTATTAATGTCATTGGAGTGCATATTATTACATTCTGTGAAACTCCATACTCAAATATTTCAGGGTCTCCAGCAAATGCCGCAGAAATCATCGATTCCTCAGGAAGAAATAGAACAACGAAATCAGCGGAACTTGTAAGATAACTGCTGTAATTCTTGCCTCCCAAAGCCCTTATATGATCCCTTAGATCATTTGAAAATTCCCTGAGTAATTTGCCTGCTGTGGACTCATCATCTGTCTCAGTATACTCGAGATATTTCTTATATGGTGCCTTTGAGTCTATTATGATTTCCCTGTTTCCTGGCAGGTGAACTACCATGTCTGGACGAACAGCTTTCTCCATAGTCACCTGTTCGTCAAAATCTACTCTCGGTCTCATCCCAGTAATCTCAACCACACGGCGCAGGGTCATTTCCCCCCATTTCCCACGATTCATGGAGTTCCTAAGTATGCTGTTTAAATGCTGCGCCTCGCTAGAAACCCTCTGATTCATCTCTGACATCTCCTCTATCATTTTCCTGATCCCTGTTGTGTCTTCTATCCTTGACCTTTCCATTTCCTCCACCTTTCTCTGGAATGTTGAAATCGAATCAGAGAGTGGTTTGATCATGGATCCTATTTCAGCTTCCTTTCTTTCCATTATCGTTTCGGTTGTTGCCGATACATTCTGCGCCAGGAGTCTTGAAACAGATTCACTTTCCGCTCCTGTTTCTCTGATAATTTCTAGAGCTATGCTCTTGGCAGAATTTGAATTCTTTTCATGTGATTTTTCAAGCAATTTTTGAGATATGAGAAAAGAGAGAGGTACAAATACAACACCTCCAAGGATGAACCCGTAGAAGAAGGTTAGCAACATAAGTATGCTATATGTCGGACAGATAAATTTTTTTCTAATTCAATAACCCGAAAACCAAACATATAAGCTTCATAAATTAATTGTTCGATTCCGATATACAGAAATGGCATATGTTCCGGACTTATTGTTTATAGAAATGACTCGAGCATGCGAATATTCATGTGCCCATTGCAGAGCTGATTCGATAGCACTTCCAGAAGATGGAGAAATTGAATTGAATGAGATGGAAAGAGCCATAGATGAAGTCATGAAAGTTAATGAGAAATGTGTGGTTATACTCACAGGGGGTGACCCCCTTCTCAGTCCTTCATCCCCATTTCTTATAAAATACCTCAACAGCAGAAGGATAAGATTTTCAGTTAGCCCTCCAGCAAGTCCTATACTGAATTTTGAATACCTTGATTACCTGAAGGAGAGCGGGGTTAACTCGATCTCCATGTCCATTGACGGTTCACCGTCAACTCATGATGCCATAAGAATGAAGAAAGGATCGTTTAAAGATACCCTTGATATAATAGGGATGGCAAGGGATATTGGAATATCGGTTCAGGTAAACTCAACAGTTATGAAGAAGAACATTAATGATTTCCCTGTTATCCTGAAAACGCTTAATGAGATCGGAGTCAGGGTATGGGAGGTTTTTTTCCTCATTAATGTTGGAAGAGGGATATCTGAGAAATCAATAAGCAGGGATGAATTCGAGGACTTCCTGAAATTTCTGTATGGCGTCGAGGCAAATTTCAACATAAATATAAGGACAGTGGAGGCCCCTGAATACAGAAGGATTAAGGCATCCCTAACTGCCGAGGAGAGGATATCTGGAGGAAGATGTTTTAATGATCTTTCCGCAGGGGCACGGGAACTCACAGGGATTGACATTACCAGAAAGATGAAGGAACCCGGAAATGGAAGAAGAATGAAAACTCTTTTCATATCATCCCGTGGTGAGGTAATGGTTTCCGGGCTATTTCCTCTTTCTCTTGGAAACATTAAAGAAAAAAGCGTCCGGGATATATTGAACAATGAGGCTCTTGTGGAGATTTCAGATTCGAGAAAGTTCAGCGGCAAGTGTTCCATCTGCGAATATTTTGAACTGTGTGGTGGATCAAGGGCAAGGGCATATGCAGAAACAGGAGATTATCTTGAAAGTGATCCACTATGCACCTACGTTCCCATCGTAGGAAGATGAAAATTTTTCAATGAAATGGGCAAGAATGACATTTTCGGGATCTGTACGACTGACCTGCATTCCATTATATTCATAAATAACATACGCTGACGGGTAAGATTTTTGGAAAGTGTTTCTGCGCTTGGACTGCTAAAAAGAAAGGGGATATTCGTTGTATCCCTGAATCAGCTTATTAGGGTCCTTGCCAGATCACAGATGTGGATTTTTCTTCCTCTCTATCTTCTTGAGATAAGAGGTGTACCTTATCTTACCATAGGAATAGTAATATTCCTGATGGCCATCATTTCCCTTCCACTTACTCTTGTATCCGGAGTATTGATAGACAGGAAAGGCGTGAGAAGAGTCATCTTCTATAGCAATATACTGTTATCCCTCCTTTTCGTTTTTCTCACAGTAAGCGTGTTCATTAACTCTTCTGTATATGTTATCTATGTTCTCCTCATTGCAAGTGAGCCCCTCATGAATATAATAGGAGCCTCAGACAACGTAATAATTTCTAACGCAACTTCCTTCCAGGATAGAGATTCCGCCTTCAGCATAGTCAGGATTTTCCAGAACCTCGGATTTTCCATTGGACCGTCCATAGGAGGATTCGTTGCAGGTATTGGATTCGGGTATATCTTCCTCATAACAACAGTTTCCTCCTTTGCTGAACTGATCGTATACCTGAAATTCCTCCCGAGGGATATTGTGAGGAATGATACAGGTGATTCGACATCGAAAAGTGATTTCTTCAGTGCTTTCAGGTACAGGCCTTTCTTTATTGCAGCAATCCTCATCTCCCTTTTCTACCTTATTATGGGACAGTGGGGCACTACCCTGAGCCTGTTCTGGAAAATGTATGACGGAATGACAAATTTTCAGATAGGCCTTCTTTATTCTGTTAATGGCATAGTTGTCACTCTTGGACAGCTGCCCATCAACAGGCTGATGAAATCTCAGAGTGAAATCATGAAGGTAAATATCGGATACCTTCTTTATCTCGGGGCATTTTCCATTCTTCCCTTTTTTGAAGGATTCAAATTTCTCGTTATTGACACCATTATCATCACACTTGGTGAGAACATAGTTTCTCCATCCATAAATACAATAATAAGCAGGATTTCACCTCCAGGCAAGAGGGGCCAGTACTTCACCTCCTTCCAGGTTTTAACTGGCATGATATACCCGATAGCCCCGGTGATAGGTACCCTTTTCCTTACTATTTTTTCAAATGACCTGAGACTCATATGGTTTCCATTCACAATTGTTGGAAGTGCATTTTTCATTTCCTTTATTCCTTTCTGGAAGAGGATAAGACTTGCCGAACACACAAATTAGGAGAGCCTCCTGATGGTTGTTAACCCCAGTGGATAAAACAACAGGCTTATCATCCCAAGCATCACCCAGGAAAGATACGGATTTGACGAGAAGAAATAGCCAAACACAAATGTTATCCCTGATCCAACTGCTATCTGAATCGCATTCATAATGGATATGCCGAGTGGAACGAACCTCTGTTCAAGTTCCAGCTTTACCACATATGAATACTCCAGAGAAAATAGGATAACGCTCAATGCGCCCCCCATAATTGATGTGTAGAAGAGATAATCTGGAATTCCGGATACCTGGAAGGCAATTGAAGCGGAAACAACAAGAAGAAGCAGGGGGAGGATCAGGGATGGTTTCCTGAAAGAGAGCCTCTTGAAAATAAGCAAACCGAGAATTCCTGCAAACAGGGTAAGGCTTCCTATTATTCCAGCAGTCGAGGGGAGAAAATTCAAGACGCCAGCAAAGGGCTTTTCATACTCCTCAAAGGTGAAATTAAGTCCCCAGTAGCCAGCAAGGGAAAGAGATAATAATATTAGGGGTTTTGATGTTAATCTTCCTTTGACATTCTTCATGAAATCCCTCTTCTCACTCTGTGCTGGAGAGGAAGGAAGGAAGAAAAAAGCAACTACAGTGAAAATGAGAGTCACGATTCCCCCCAGAAAGAGGAGAACCTGCCACGGAACATATAGAACACCAATGGAATATGAGATGACTCCAGCTCCTCCGCCAACTGAAAAGGCAGTATTGAATGACGCTATATTCCTGGAGGAATTTGAATTATCCAGATCATTCAGGACACCTATGCCGGATGAAAAGAAGAATGCTGAACCCAGCCCAACAAAAAATCGTGAGAACAGGAATACAAGAAAATCCGGCGAGAATATGGAAAGAATTACAGATACAGACATTATGAGCATGCCACTGAGAGCAGTGTTCCTTGATCCGATTCTTGCAGCCAGGATTCCTGATGGAACCTGGAATATTGCCGTTCCAATAAGAAATGCTGAAAGTATTATTCCAGAGAATGATCCAGTGACGTTGTAAAAATCAGTGATTCTGAAGAGAAGGGGAGATACATTATACCAGTTCATTGAATACAGCGCACGAAGGATCAGCATGAGAGCCAGGCTCCCGCCAACTCCAAGCCTCTTCAAGTGTTGATCTCACCCCTAAACTCCCTGAGCACCTTCATTATACCGGAACCGTATTGAGCCGCCTTTTTTGGCCTGTTGTAGATTCTTTCTGGAATTCCCATGATTTCACAGGCTTTTCTGACGATTATCTTGTTGTATTCCTGATTCATATGCTCTACCCTTGGAATTGATGAAAATTCCCTGATAATTTCTTCATCCATATATGGCATCAGAGGGACTTTTCCAAAAGCTGATGAAATCATGATCTCCCTCGGCAACGTTTTATTCCTCAATGTTTCAAGGCTTATCCGGTTAGAATCTTCCCTGCCATCACGGAATTTTCCATACCCATAAAAAATTTCATCCGCCCCCTGCCCTGTCATTATTCGTTCCTGTGGGATTCTGTTGCATGCTACATAAAATGGAATTTCAAATGATATTTCAATAATCGAGGCAGATGGATCAATATGCTTGATTGCAGCAGCTGCTTCCATGATCTCATCCTTTGTTATTTCAATTTCTACGAGGTCCCGGTCGAGATATGAACATAGGAATCTAGCTTCTTCAAGATCAGCAGATTTCCCGTGAAACAGTGTAAATGGTACAACCTTCCTGCCGTATATCGAGAAGAGGAGGGAACTGTCAACCCCGCCCGATAGCATAATTGCCGTACCCATTTCCTGAAGGGCGGAAGCTTTCCCTTCCAGGATATTTATAAGCATTTCTGCCGCACTCCTGATCTCCACACTGGCTAATTTCATGGGAATTAATAAATAATGTTAAAGGCTATTCCTCTGTGGATTACATACCAGATACATCGGTGATTGTTGATGGTCGCTTCACGAAGTTTATACGGACACTGAAAGAAGGTAGAGTTGTATTTTCAGAGGCCATGTTATCAGAGGTTGAGCATCAGGCCAATGAGAACAGGGCTACTGGATTTGCGGCACTTGATGAGCTGAAGAAGATAAGGAATATTGCAGTGGAGAAGAACATTGAGATACTTTTTGCTGGAAAGAGACCAACAGACTGGCAGATGAGAAATGGAAAAAGTGGAGAAATTGATGAAATCATCAGAAACCTGGCCTGGGAAAGTGAATCTACCCTGGTAACAGGAGATGTTATCCAGAAAGATATAGCGGAGATCAAGGGAATCAAAAACATCTATCTTCCTGCACAAACTGAGAAAGCTTCAAATATTGAAGATTTCTTCGAGGAGAATACCATTTCTGTCCACTTGAAGGCTGGAACACATGTGAGAAGAAAGGATGGTTTTCCAGGTTCAGTAAATGTTGTAACAACGGACAGGGTTATAGGACCTCTGGAAGCTGATGCAATAGCCAATAATATTATCAGGAGGGCAGGGAATGAACCGGGCTCATTCATAGAGATGGATTCGTCAGGTGCGACAGTCGTACAGCTGAAAACATACAGAATTGTCATAACAAGGACTCCATTCTCAACAGCGACTGAGATAACTGCGGTAAGGCCAATCAAGAAGACCACCCTTGCTGATTACAGCCTGGATCCGTCCATTATAGATCATGTTAGGAGCGGCTCAGCAGGAATACTCGTCGCAGGCTCGCCAGGAGCTGGCAAGAGTACATTTGTTCAGGCGATGGCAAATTTTCTTAGCCGGGAAGGCATGATTGTAAAAACAATGGAAAGGCCAAGGGATTTACAGGTTGATCCGGAAATCACCCAGTATACGGGACTGGAAGGATCAATGGAAAGGACTGGAAATATCCTCCTTCTTGTGAGAAATGATTATACAATTTTTGACGAGATGAGAGTTACTGCAGATTTTAAGGTTTATGCTGACCTGAGGCTGGCTGGTGTTGGGATGATTGGAGTCGTTCATGCTACAAAGGCTATAGACGCTCTGCAGAGATTCATTGGAAGAATCGAACTGGGAATGATACCACAGGTCGTTGATACGATACTTTTCATCAGGGATGGCAATATAGGATCTATACTTAAGATTGAGCAGAAAGTAAAGGTTCCAGAAGGAATGACGCAGGACGATCTGGCAAGGCCTGTAATTGTCGTTACAGACTGGATAGGGTCAAGGCCTCTGTATGAAGTTTATTCCTTCGGGGAACAGATTGTTGTTGTTCCTATAGAAGAAGAGGATTCATCATCTGCAGAACTTGCCAGGGAAAAGGTTAAAAATTATCTTTCAGAGCATCTCAAGACAGATGACATCGAGGTTAAAATGCACGGCAAGAGAAGGGCAAAAGTGACCGTTCCAGAAAGCATGAGACCAAAACTGATAGGAAGAAGGGGCAGCAATATCTCCGAAATCGAAAAGAACCTTGGAATTTCAATAGACGTTGATACCCAGGATGATAACAGAAAACGGGAGGTATATATTGAGGCAAAGAACAAAATCCTGTATCTGTACTGCGGTGTTGATAACCAGCTGGTAAATATATATGTAGACGATATGATGATTCTTCAGGGAAGAACTTCAAGCAAGGGAATTATAAGGATCAAGATAGACAGCGATAATGGCCAGAACATTCAAAAGGCAGTGAAATCCGGTAAAAAAATAAGTTTCAGTGGAGTTTCAGAGTGAATGATGATTGCAAATACTTAAATGAGTCCTGAAATCCTTCCATTTTCATCAATATCTATGTTTTCAGATGCAGGGTGGGATGATAACCCTGGCATGGTCATAATCTGACCCAGATAAGCCACAATGAATCCTGCACCTGAGGACAGCTTTACATCCGTAATCGTTACATTGAAATTATCAGGAATTCTCAATATCTCTGGATTGTCAGTTATTGAGTACTGCGTCTTAGCCATGCAAACAGGAAGGTCCCCGTATCCTTCCTTCTCAAATTCGCGTATCTTCCTGCTTACTGTCTTTGGTATTATTACACCGCCTGCACCATACACCTTTATTGCAATATTATTCATCTTTTCCTCGAGAGAATCCTTCAGGTCATAGGCATATCTTGGCTCCTTTGGGACATCGTTGCATGTCTCTATAACCTGCTTTGCGAGGTCAATCCCACCATCTGAACCATCCCGGTATATTGTTGACATTGCATATCTAACGCCTTCCCTTCCAAGCAGATTTACCAGCGTTTTTATTTCTTCATCGGAATCGTTTGAAAATCTATTGATCGCAATGATTGGATCGTACCCGAACCCCTTGACAATCGCTATGTGTCTTTTAAGGTTCTCAAAACCGTTTGTCAAGGCTTCTATATCCTCGTGATCATAATCAGATTTGCCTCCGTGATACTTCAAGCTACGTATTGTGGCAACTATGACTACTGCAGAAATTTTCAGATCATTATTTCTGGAGACGATATCAAAGAATTTCTCAGCACCAAGATCCGAACCAAATCCAGCTTCCGTGACAACATAGTCTGCCGCTGACAGTGCCACCCTTGCCGCGATCATGCTGGATGTCCCGTGTGCAATGTTTCCAAAAGGTCCCGTATGAACGATAGCTGGAGTTGATTCACTTGTCTGAACAAGATTTGGTTTCAGTGCATCTGACAGTATTGCTGCCATTGCTCCCTGCGCATTCAAATCTCTTGCGAAGAGGCTTTTTCCATTAATGTCCTTTCCAATATATATCCTTCCAAGTCTCTCCTTCAAATCCATGTAATCCTTTGCCAGACCCAATATCGCCATTATTTCCGATGCAGGAACGATGACGAATGAGTCTTTCGCTAGAATCCCACTCTCCCTGCCTTCTACACCAACGATTATCTTTCTCAGTGACCTGTCGTTCATATCAATTGTCCGGGTGAACTGAAGGCTGTTGACATCAATCTTTAAATGATTACCGTGATAGAGGTGGTTGTTGATTAGGGCGCTGAGAAGATTGTGTGCCTGGGATACCGCATAAAAATCACCGGTGAAGGAGAGATTTATCTTGTCAGAGGGCTCAACCGTTGACTTGCCCCCTCCGGTGGCTCCTCCTTTTATGCCAAATACAGGACCCATTGAGGGTTGCCTTATGGATACCACATTCTTCTTTCCCAGTTTCCATAATGACATTGAAAGGCCAATAGAGGTGGTGGTCTTCCCCTCGCCGGCAGGAGTGGGGCTTATGGCTGTTACAAGGATCAGTTTTCCATCCTGTCTTTGCTTCATTGAAAATCTCATGAAGTCTATCTTAGCCATATAATTCCCATATGTTTCAATATAATCCTGGAGATCAATCTTTTTAGCAATTTCCATTATGTTTTCCATGATATCAACCTGTGAATTACAATAAGATATATGGTTATAATTTTTGAGCCTAAGATATTCGACAAATTTAATATATGATAACTGGATTAGTATTTGGCTAATATGTCTAATGAAACACGAATCACCAAGAAAGAAAGAGATACATTGATAATATTAGGTCAACACTTAAATGAGGAGTTTCCAATGAGGCTTGTGGACATAGCCCTTGAGATGTCGCTTAAACCTCCTACTGCCCTTAATCTTGTAAAGAGGCTTGAAAAAAAGGGTTACCTGGAAAGAGAAAAGGGCATGATAGTGCTTACCGCAACAGGAATTTCCAGATTTAGAGAGGTGGTGGAGAATCACAGAATTATTGAAACACTCATGGTCAACAATGGAATGGATCTTGAAAAGGCATGTCTGATGAGCGAGAATATCGATTTTCTCATAGATCACAAGAGCATAGACAAGATATTCGAAAAACTTGGAAAGCCAACCAAATGCCCACATGGAAGAAGAATTGAGCAATTCCACAAATAATGCCACTTCGATTCAACAAGTTTTGAGGTCCCGCACCTGGTCAGGGTTCGTTATAAATATCCTTCCGGGATCTTGTTTTTCAGGATCATGAGATTTATTCCTCAAATTAAAATGCTTCAAACCATCATCTATGCGTTTTCGACCTTATACGTGCCGGCTATCCCTGATCCCGGGAATGTGCTTCCACACTGGAACGGATTGAGGGCATACCTTAATAGCAAATTGCGTTCCGTATTGAAATATAACCAAACTTTAAGCCTTTTACAATTTAGTCATGATTCAAAATATACTTGAAGGAACTGTGGAGTCATTTACGAATGCAGGCACATTAATCCTTTTTCCAAAAAATTGTAAATGTGTTGCGTTTAGCCATAAAGCATGAGATACGTCTATAGTGATAACCTTCCAGGCACCTTCGGAAACGGATGTACGTCCTCAATTCTGCTAAACCCGCAGATATAGCGTACCAGTCTCTCTATCCCTATCCCAAATCCTGTCGATAACTCCATTCCCTCCTCGGCAATTTCCAGGAACCAGTGAAATTGATCAAATGTCTGCCCTTTCTTTAATATCCTTTCCCTGATTCTCTCGATCTTGAACTCCCTTTCGCCACCGCTGAGTGCTTCGCCAAACCCTTCTGGGTAAATCAGATCCATGTCCCTCAGAATTCCAGGTTCGTCGTCCTTTTCTCGATCATAAAACTCCCTGCTTTCGAGTGGGATGTCGATTATCCAGAAAGGTTCCCTGGCTTCACGTGACATTCTAGCTTCAAAGTCTTCTCCATACTTTTCCAGAAGGTCGAGATACCTGTATGACTTGAATGGTTTACCTGGTATGTTTAATCTCCTTCCCATCTTACTAAGTGTCGCATGGTTCTCCCGGGTTACATACCTGAATGTTTCAATGATCAAATCTTCTGCAAGATCCATGAGTTCCTCACGGTGAGCCCCCTTGACCTCAAGATCAAGCTGCGTAAACTCCAGAAGGTGCCTGCCCGATGATGCTTTATCCGGTGTTTCAAGTCTTATGTTCGGCGAGAAGATGAAGAATTTTGGGATTTCCTGAACAAGGATCTGCTTGTGAAAGATCATGCTCTTGGTTAAGGAGTACCTGAAATCTTCATACAAAAAGGAAGGATCATAAACCGGATGGTTTAATGGATCAGTGACAATCGAAAAAATTACTGGTGGGGCCTCAAGAAACCCTCTTTTTATCAATGTTTCTGCCAGGATTCTTCTTACTGATGTGTTAATTTCGAGAGCACTTTTCAGGCTATCCTTTTTCAATCTTTCCAATGTTGATGTTACAACCTCTGAATTCATGCTATTAGATTGACATGGAATATATTACAATTAGTCTAATTTTTTAGACATTTTGTTAAAAAACGATGTGTGAAATTGTAATTATAGACATAATACAAAAGATATATAATGTATATTGACATTAACTGTCATGGATGAGAAAGACAGGAGGATTTTAACTTATCTGATGGATAGGGGAAGGGATAAGATCGCCGACATATCAAGGAATCTTGATATCCCGAGAATAACCGTTCATGAGAGAATTCAGGGAATGATTGCACGTGGAACCATTAAAAAGTTCACTGTTGTACCTGACTATTCAGAAGTGGGAATCCCGGTCGTCGCATTCATTTTTGTATCCTTCAGGCCCGCTGGCAAGATCACCCAGAGAGATGTGGCAAAATCCATATCCCTCTTCAGGGAAGTTGAGGAAGTTTATATCATAGCCGGTCAATGGGACATTCTGGTAAAGATAAGGGCTGCGAGCAATGAGGACGTGGGAAAATTTGTACTTGATAAACTGAGAGGCGTTGAGGGTGTTGAAAGAAGCGAGACCATAAGCGTGTTTTCAGTGGTGAAATAAGCATGGTAAGATCTGGACTGAATAATCAGCGTGAATTATTCACCTGAATTCATTCAGGTCATTAAAAAAAATTAGGATTTGCGGTCTTTCAGATTTAAAAAGTATTAATTATCGCGAGACCATCGACTATTGTAAATGGACAACGTCAGGGTTGTAACAATTTCAGCTATTTTCAGATCACTTTCCTATTCCACGATATGGATTTTCAGCTCAATTTACGTTACAACCTTCCTTGGTATGCCAGTTATTTTCGCGTCCGTGTTATTTTTTGCGGGTGGCCTGGTATCGTCAGTAAGTCAGGTCGCAGGTGGAAAGATTGGAGACAGGGTAGGTCACAGAAACACCTATGTTTTTTCGCTTGGGGCTATAAGCATTATGATGCTAATGCTTTCATCCCTTAGATTTATTAGCGAGTCCTTCGAAAATTACTTCATTTTCATTGTCCTGCTTATGGCCTTAAATTCCTTCCTGTCCCCATCCTCCAACTCACTGGTTTCGAATTCAAGTGCTGTACAACTCAAGGGATTTTCCATAATCAGGGTTGGAAACAATGTTGGATGGGGGCTTGGTCCTGCCATCGGCGGATATATCATCAATGCGTCTGGATTTGAGTCCCTGTTCGTCTATTGTTTCTATATGAGCTTTTTGTCATTTATTATTTCTTTGTTTGTCACTGGTGTCCAGATTAAGGAAGAGCGGAAGATAATATTCAAGACGAGCAACCTTTCACTGATTTTACTCTCGTTTGGAGCCCTTCTTCTTTTCATGGTCCAGGCTCAGGAAACAGTTACCCTTTCAATTTTTTCTGACAGGATTTTGAGCGGCAATTACGGGAATATAGGACTTATTTACATGACAAATGGCATCTTTGTAATCATTCTCCAGCCATTCATGTATAAGGTTTCGACCAGGATAGGGTCATACTTTTCACTTCTTATAGGGTCTTTTATATATACCACCGGATATCTTTCATATGGTTTTGATTCGAGTTTGATAAATCTCATCCTATCAACAATCCTCCTTACATTTGGAGAGGATCTTGCGTTTCCAGCGGGATACGCGATTGTTGCCGAGATATCACGAAAAGACAGGATTGGAACCAATATGGGAATATATAATGCCTTCATGTCTGCTGGAAGGGCATTCGGACCACTTCTGGGTGGATATGCACTCACCAATTTTACCTCCCCTGTGATCATCTGGATATTCGCAACGGTGCCAGGTTTCATTTCATGTATCCTTCTAATTTTTTCTCTGGGAACAATTGAAACATATAGAAAGAGGTTTGGGGGTAATCTAAATGGCGGGGATTCATAATGTACCTCTAAAATTCAGTGGCAGGATGCCTGTTCAAAGGCGTAGCAATTCAGATAATTTGAATGTAATATACTTCTTAAATGAATGCGTAATGAAATGAATTCCTTGTAATGGTCACTTACCCATAGTGTCCCAAATGTTGTGTAATCATGAAGGATACCTCTCCTGGAACATTTCCCTGATCTCATCAATGCATTTATAATATCCCCTCAATGATCTCATTGACCATTTATCATTTATCTCTGCAGCTCTCAGATAAATGATCTTCATTGCACTCTCTTCTGACGGCATTGAATCAATGATCTTGATCCTTCTTCTTATCTCCTTGTTCATTCTTTCTATTAGATTTGTTGAATGTATTGATCTCCTTATGGATTCAGGATAGTCATGATACTTCAACAGAACATTCAGATTTTTTTCCATGTTGTATAATGGCCTTGGATATTTATTTGACCATTTATTCTTGAATTCATTGAATCGATCAATGGATTCATTTCTCGTTCTTGAAAGGAATATATTTTTCAGATCATTATCTATTTCATTTCTATCCTGCACTCTCACATGTGTTTCAAAATTCCTTGATGCATGTACTGTGCATAGCTGGAAATCAGCTCTTGGATATATCTGCCTTACCTCTTCCTCAATTCCAGGCAATCCATCTGCTATGAATAACAATGGTTCCTCAACACCTCTTTCATGCAGATCCATGAGAACATTCCTGTATGCAATATGATTCTCAACAGGATTCATGTAGAATCCCAGTATTTCATAATTACCAGTTTCCCTTATACCCATTGCAAATATTACACATTCCTTCTGTACTGTATCCCTTCTGAGAGAGAAGAACATTGCATCCATGAATATGGCGATATATCTTCTTTCCAATGGCCTTGATCTCCATGTGTTGATCTCTGTAACTGTTATTTCTGTTATTCTTGATATTGTTGACTTGCTGTACTTGTTGTGGAATAATTCTTCAAGTATTTCGGCCATCTTCCTTGTTGAAATCCCCTTTGAATACATGGATACAACAAGATCATCAATACCAACATTGCGTTGATATTTCTCAAAGAGAGCTGTCTGGAATTCATTATTTCGATCCCTTGGTATTTTCAGATCATTGATCTTTCCGTATCTTGTTCCCAGGTCTCTTTCATAATATCCATTTCTCGATCCGTTATTCTCTTCAAGGTATGCCTGTATCTCTCCTTTCATGAGAGATTCCATGAACTCCTTCACTGTCTTCCTTACAATTTCCGATATCTTTTTATCAAACTCTTCCATTATTCATTGCCTCCTGTGGTTGTTCTAAGGAGGCATCCTTTTATGTTTCATGAAATTTATCCATTGTAGATGGATTCATTTCATTTTTTCTTACACAAAATTCGGGATACTATCCTTACCTGATTCCAGACATCATAAATTTGAATTTTTAATGTATACATTAAGAGCCTTGAATTAAAATAAATATTCGGGCCTCCCCAACCTTAATAAAAATCAAGTGCGGGAATAAGACCAAAAACATAGCACGTAGATCCTACAAAATTATTACTAAACAGGCAAATTAGATCGATACATGGAAACATATGCATATCAAGAACTATGCCGGGATCGGGGATCGAACCCGAGACCTCCGGATTTCTCAGAATTTAATCTTATGAGTCCGGCGCTCCACCTACTAAGCCACCCCGGCCCAAAAAATTTACTGATGTACCGGTTCTTCCTCTGGAGGTGTTTCCGGCACGGTGAAATTATACTTCTCTCCTGTATCGACAAGCTCTGACTTCCTGAATTCAAGCTTTTTAAGGGGATAAATATCCTTAACACCATTGAGAATCTCTGAGACAGACTCATCTGCCATTACATATCTGGCAAATTCGAAGTAGTCCATATTCTTTGTGCGCTCCTTCACAATGCTAGTTATTGCATTCCTGAGTTCAACCCTTTTTGTGGATGTAAGCTTACCGTCTATTATTGCCACAATTTTCAATGCAAATGTATAGTTATCAGTTGTTTTTAGATCAATGACAATATCTATCTTTTCCTTTCTTCTCCTGACCATCCTCCTAATATAATCATCATTTACTGAGTGCCCTGTGAACAATGTGCTGCACTTCATACCGGTACAGTCAACCACCTTAAAGTTAATCTTAGCATTGGATCTCTTGAAATTTCCAGTGAAATCAGAAATGGGAATCTCAATTGTACGTCCCTTAATCTCTTCTGGTCCATTCCCTGGGGTCATACCGATCTCCTTTCCCCCAAGTTGGTTTGGAGCCATAATTGTGTACCACTTTTTTTCCTTCCACTTGTCTTTTACTCTTTTTTGACCTCTTTCACCAGCCATTTAATCCCTCTAAACGTAAATTAGTAACCTACCGGTTATAAAACCTCAGGAATTAAATGTTTCGCTTCAAGATAATTAATATTCATTGTGCCATAACTCAAAAAATCGAGGAACGATTCCACAATATTTGTATCTCTGCTAATAAATTATAATGTGGTGTTTATTTGGATGACACAAACACGAAATTACTTTTGATTAGGGAATATTTCAATTAGCATCCATCTTTTAAAACTATTAGAATAATGGAAAAGTTAAATACAAACAATCCGTTATTGTGTAACATAGTCAGGTATCAATATAACTGAACAAATTAAGGTTAAATTGAATGACAATAAAACTTCGATGTACTTAGAAAAAATACAACCGATAGTGGTACAAAATGGAAAGGCACAATAGCGGAATTAATTCGATTAAGAGTCGAATGATAAACATGTGATGGTGATTTATAGACGTTGAGGAATGGAATAATTAACGATAAAGAGGAGTCGCGGAAAATAAAAATTGGGGCTCAATTCAAAAAGGAGATCATATATTTTCTATTTGCAGTGCCTGCTCTTGTTTATGTCATAGGTTTATCAATAGTCCCGGCAATAACTGTAGTTTATGACAGTTTTATCGGAAAGAATGGTTTTACACTTCAGAATTATGCCGTCCTTCCACACTATAGCCTGTATAGCGCAATTGAAAACACGCTTATTGTCAGTCTGGGTGCCTTACTTATCCAGATCACGATAGCTCTTGCTATTGCAATGATACTGGTAAAGCCAATCAAAGGAAAAAAAGTTTTTTCCTCGATAATTATTATACCGCTTGGAATCTCTACCATTGTAAGTGCATATGTATTTTCAATAATATTCCAGGCCGTAGGTGGCTATGCAAACTCTGCCCTTGTCGGCCTTGGTTTACACCCAGTGAACTGGTTCTCATCAGGCATTTCCTCGCTGGGCGTTGTAATGTTTTCAGATTTCTGGAAAAACACGCCACTTGTTGCACTTATACTTTTCGGAGGCCTTTCTTCAATTTCCCCCAGTCTTTACGAGGCTGCCGCCGTTGATGGGGCTGGTGCAATTAGAAGATTTATCCATATAACTCTTCCAAATCTCGCGCCCATTATTTCGATCGCACTCCTTGTCAGAGGGGTAAGTGAGTTCAATATATTTGCGCTTCCCCTAGTAATAATCGGATACCATCCAACAATACTGAATACACTGATATATGAAAATTATTTGTCTATAACAACAAGGAATATATCTTATGCGGCCGCAACGGTTCTTCTGGCCATCATCATGATTTACTCAATCATAGTAGTTAAACTTGGAGGTGCGAAAGATCAAATCACCTCTGACAATGCTTATAAAAAGAGAAGAACCATTCGAGGATATTGGAATAAAAATTTAGACCATGGGAAAACCGTTACTTGTGAACCAAAGAGTTTTGTGAAAATCAACAGGACTCGTAAACCTGACACACACAATAAATTGTTCGTGAAAGCATTAAGCCAGAAAGTTAACAGTTTCTTCGCAAACAATAAGGTCAAAAAAGGTCTTACCTATCTTTCCGTTGCAGTTATCGCCCTGATTTTCATATATCCATTATGGGTATTGATCATCTATGTGTTTCAACCATCATACTTAACATATGGCTCGGTCTATCCCAGCCAAATCCCACTAGGTTTTACACTGAGGCATCTGCTAGATGCATTCACCAAAGTTGATCTGATTGGCCCACTAATAAGAAGTGTGGAGGCTGCGTTTCTTGTAGGTGGAATAGCTCTTGTCATAGGAATACCAGCAGGTTATGGTCTCTCAAAATTAACCTCAAGATTATCGAATAAATTAATAATTTTCCTATTCATAGTAAATATGATGCCGGGGCTTGTCATTGCAATTCCCATCTCTGCGTACTTCTTCGACATACAAAATTTCATCAATAGTTACCACATACACCTATCTTTAGATAATACCTTCCTCGGAGTGGCGCTGGCACAGGAACTGGTCGTACTCCCGTTAACTACTTTCATTACCCTGAGTGCGTTCAGGAGCCTGCCAAGAGATTTGGAATTCCAGGCCAGAGTCGATGGAGCCTCTCTTGGAAAAACCTTTACAAAGGTACTCATCCCACTTTCAAGAGTTCCCATAATGGTAGCATTCCTGCTGGCTTGGATGACATCCTGGGATGAGTTTACTTATGCAGTTATAATTGCCCCAATAAAATCAACTTTTCCTGTTGCTTTATATAACTATGTTTCCAGGAATCTTCCACAATCTGCCACATTTGCGCTTGTCGCAACGATTCCGGTTATAATTTTGGCAGTCATTCTTGAAAAATATCTAAAGGGACAGTACTTATCTGGAGGTCTTGTAGGATGAATGTGAAAATGGAATATCAAAACGTTAACAAGTATTATGGAAAAAAGAGAGTTCTAAATGATTTTAACCTTGAAATCTATGAAGGTGAATTTCTGGTCATTCTCGGACCCTCTGGGATGGGAAAGAGCACATTACTCAGGACAACTGTTGGGATCGAGGAAATGAGTTCAGGAAAGATAATCCTTGATGGAGAGGATATAAGCCGAAAGCCACCAAATAAGAGAAACATAGCAATGGTATTCCAGAACTATGCTTTATATCCAAATATGACAGTTTATAAAAACATAGAATTCCCCCTTAAGATGGCTAAAATAGATCAGAGAACAATCAGGGAAAAGATTGAAACCATTTCTGAAACTTTGAAGATTTCAGAAGTTCTTGGAAGAAATGTAAACCTACTTAGTGGCGGTCAAAAACAGAGAGTTGCCCTTGCAAGAGCACTCGTCAGAGACCCAAAAATATTTCTGCTTGATGAGCCTCTTAGCAACCTGGACGCAAGGGTCAGATACACTGCAAGGGGAGAACTAAAGAAAATCCAGAAAGAACTGGGTCATACCTTTGCCTACGTAACCCACGATCAGACGGAAGCGGCTACCCTTTCAGATCGCGTGGCAATACTGAGAGATGGAAAGATAGAACAACTTGGAAACTTTGATGAGATATTGAATGAGCCTAAAACTAAGTGGGTAGGTGATTTTGTTGGAGAATATCCGATGAATTTCATAGATGGTAACCTATTGAACATGAAGGACAGGATTATTGGGTTCAGATCTCACTGGATAAAAGAAGGGAAACAGATAAATGCACGCGTTGACTGGTGTAACCATGAAGAAGACAGGTACATTGTAAGATGTTTTTTGAATTCAAACGACAATCTAGACCCCGATAATAGACCTGCAGTTGTTGTAAAGTCAGATAAGCCCTTCCAGTACAATGATCCAATTTCTTTCTCTCTTGCAAGGTACGACATATACAGCAAAGATGGAGACTTAATAGGAACTAGCAATGGCAATGAAAAGGAGAAAAACTGAGGACATTTACGGTGAAATAAAGGAATTGAAGTCTGATGCTGGATGGCTCTATGCAGGACTTCCTAAATTCAGGTCACTCTTTGGGAGGGATTCAATAATATCCTCGCTTCAGCTTCTTGACTTTGATGATTCGATTGCAATCGAAACTTTGAAGATTTTGTCAGAGACTCAGGGAATTGTAAATGATAGGAAAACGTTTGAGGAGCCTGGAAAGATAATACATGAAATCCATGAACAATCAGAGGATTTGAATTTCAGGCAAAAGGAAGTAGAGTGGCTTGCCAGAGGGAGAAATTACTTCTCGATTGACAGCACTCCATTATATGTTATTCTACTGGTAGAAGAGATGAAGAGAAGAAAGGAACTTATTCCCATCTTCAAGGAAAGTTTACTGGGAGCCATGAGATGGATTATCGACTATGGTTTGATTGGAAAATATATTTCTTACAATAAGCCCCCCGATGGAAGTGGCCCTCAATCCATGAGCTGGAGAGATGGTATTGGGGATGTATTGAACAGGGTAACATCCCCTGTTTCGGTTATAGGTGTACAATCCTATACGTACGAGGCACTTAGTGAGGGATCAAGATTTATGGGTGGCACAGATCCTGAACAAAACCTGACCTACAGGATTAAGGGTATACTTTCTGCGCTGAAAGGACATATTTATGATGATTTTACCGATGAAGATGGAGATTTTCCCGGTATAGCTATAGGCGGAGATGGCGTTTTAAGCAAATCTATAACAAGTGAACCAGGACATTTAATATTTTCAGGAATTCTGGATCGAGAACATGAAAAAATCATCATAGATAGATTGTTTGAAGAGGATATGCTGACACAATATGGAATAAGAACCATGTCAAACAAGGATCCGTACTTTGATCAAAAAGCATACCAGAGAGGATCAATATGGCCTAATGATAACTGGATAATTGCATATGGACTCATGAAGAGAGGCTATAAAAATGAGTTTACAGACATCCGGAACCGAATGCTTGAATGCTCAGAGAAAATGGGCGGTTTACAGGAATTTATTGGGGTGGACAGGGATGGCAATATCATCAACCCAGACAGGATGAGGATAAGACCGTGTTATCCCCAGGCTTGGGCAACTGGTTCAGAATATTATTTCAGAACACATTGACAGAATGAAAATGATTAAGAAAATTTATCCTGTTGTACATAAGTGCCAATACAATTTAATGTTATAATTACCTGCTGCAAAGAATCTTATATAAAGTGGTTAAAAATTTTAGGGATTATGATCCCTCTACAGGTGCGTACATCCCTGCTTCATAATTGTTCGCTACTGACTGACTATAGAATTCAACTAGATAGTTGTACATGTCAGTATTGTAGTGAGTCATTAGCGCAGGTATCTGGGTATAACTTGTAACAGATCCACTTTCAATGATCTTCACCCAGGCTTTGTCCATAATTGTATTCCACTCACTTATCCACGAGACCGGACTTCTTAGGAATACTCCTCCATTGATAGCTGCGAGAGAAGTGTTGGCTACAGTATCATTGCTGGAGTACATCTTCATTCCCAGTTTGGTTAGATTTACAGATCCGGGCCACTGATAATACATCATTGAATATGTATTGGAAGCAAGGCCGGTATAAGTTGCCCAGTATGATGTCTTGTAATCAGGTGAGAAATACGCACTTAAATTATATATATATTCCATAGCCTGAATATCTCCTGTATCATTGAACAGCATTGGATTTCCACCGAACTGCACCATCCACTGATACATTTCAGTAGGTGTGCTTGCGCCACCGTGGCCCTGGAAATTAATCATTCCCTGACCATACTTCTTGTCAAGTGTCTTGGCGTCTGTCATAAGTTGGGTATAGGTTGTTGGAACTTGTGATATTCCAGCGTTTTTGAGTGCTGTATAATCTACCCAGACAAGTGGTATATTAACCAATTGAGTAAGGAAGTAAACACCACCGAAAACCTGTGTTTCGTAATTGTTCAGGTTCGTTATGGTGCTGATGGTGCCTTCCCCTGCAGTAATTGTTGTTGGGTTAATTCTTGCAAGGTAGCCATCGTAAAACAAAACTCCCACATCAAGATTATCTATTGTCATAACCACATTGGCACGAGAATTGCTTGTAACTAATGAAGATACTTCTTCCACGATTGAAGATGCTGTTATGAAACTGACCTGCACATTTATGTTCGGGTACGTCTTCTCAAAATTACTTATTACCCCACTAACATATGACTGATCTGCAGCACTCATACTTGTATAGTAGGAGACAGTTACAGTTGCGTTAGATGGACTGTATATGCTGGGTACACTGGAACTGGGTGTGCTTGTGTATGAACCCTTATCCACCGGTATGAAGCCTGTTGCTGCTTCGCAATTCTTCTGCACCAGAGGATTCATAAGATATGCCATCAACTGGGCTGATGCAGGAGGTGCAGATCCACCCTTCATCTCAGCAATGACGCATCCACCAAGAAGGTGCTCCGAATTCGCTGGGCCACTCACTCCCGTATATACATAAAGCTGCTGGTTAGATGTTGATGTAGATGGTGCTACTAGATTCTTATAATCCAGCCCTACAAAAGTACCAACCAAGACTACAACAATAGCCACAGCAATTATGCCGATCAGGAGATTCTTATTTCCTTTTTTCGGTTCTACTGGTTTTTCCATTTCGATCAAATATCAATACTAAATCATAATATTATAACCTTTTGATTAGTTATAAATATTTGGTTTTTTTATAATACTAATTGTAGTATTGATTTATTTATAAAAGTTAACTGAAATCTTCCCAGCATCCATTCTTAATGAATTCTATACATGTTCCTAATGAAAGAGTACCCGAAAAAAAATACATGAAAACTGAGACAGAGTAGCAATATCCACATGCAACTTGATTCTCAATAGAAACCCTCTACTATAGAGTTAATAGCTCGATCCCTTGCATATTTAGAAATGTTTGAAATTAAGTTGAACTTCATTAGGAAGAGAATAGAAACCACTATAGGATTTTCATCCGGATTAACCAAACACTTAGATTCTCAACTGCTTAAATTGGAAAACCTATTATAACCAATACAAATTACCTACCAAAGACTTTAATAAATTAAAACCTTTAACGGTTTGATTTAATAGTCGAAAGGTGAAAAAATGGCAGCACAGAAACCACATATAAATTTGGTTACAATAGGTCACGTTGACCATGGTAAGTCTACGTTGGTAGGAAGATTGCTCTATGAACACGGTGAGATACCTCAGCACATCATAGATGATTATAAAAAACAGGCAGAGGAGAAAGGTAAAGCTACCTTTGAATTTGCGTGGGTGATGGATAGATACAAAGAGGAGAGAGAAAGAGGAGTAACTATTGACCTCTCACACAGAAAGTTTGAGACAGATAAGTTCTATTTCACCATAATTGATGCGCCCGGGCACAGGGATTTCGTCAAGAATATGATTACAGGAACAAGCCAGGCAGATGCAGCAATGCTTGTAGTTTCTGCAAGAGATGGTGAAGGAATAATGGCCCAGACTAGGGAGCATGCTTTTCTTGCTAAAACTCTTGGTGTTCAGCAGCTTATTGTCCTTGTTAACAAGATGGATGCAACCCAGCCTCCATACAGTGAAAAGAGGTTCAATGAGGTAAAAGAGCAGGTTGAGAAATTCCTTCTATCCGTTGGATACAAGACCTACCCCATTATCCCGATCAGCGGATATAAGGGAGATAACATTGTTAAGAAGTCAGAAAACATGCCCTGGTACAAAGGCACTACCCTGCTTGAGGCCCTTGAATCGCTTAAGGTTCCAGAGAAACCAACATCAAAACCACTCAGACTTCCAATACAGGACGTCTATTCAATCACAGGAATAGGAACTGTTCCTGTGGGAAGGGTTGAGACTGGAATCATTAAGCCAGGAGATAAAGTAATATTCATGCCTGCAAACAAGCAGGGTGAAGTGAAAAGTGTTGAAATGCACCACGAGAATATGGCCCAGGCCGAGCCTGGAGATAACATAGGATTCAATGTCAGGGGAATCGCTAAAAACGATGTCAAGAGAGGTGACGTTTGCGGACCTTTGAATTCCCCACCAACAGTTGCAAAATCCTTCACTGCGCAGATCGTTGTCCTAAATCACCCGAGTGTTATCGCTGCTGGATATAAACCAGTATTCCACGTGCATACTACACAGGTAGCCTGCAGATTTGAAGAAATAATAAAAACAATAAATCCAAAAGATGGAACAACCAAGGAGGCAAATCCACAGTTCATCAAGACCGGTGATATAGCTGTAGTCAAGGTTGTGCCTGACAAACCCATGGTAATCGAGAAGGTATCTGAGTTTCCCCAGCTGGGAAGGTTTGCAATAAGAGATATGGGTCAAACCGTTGCAGCTGGCCTCTGTCAGGATGTAGAGTCAAAGTAAGGTGAATCTGATGGTTTCATACAGGGCTAGGATATCTCTGAGCGGAACGGATCATAAAGTAGTTGATGACGTGTGCAAGGAGATAAAGGGAATAGCAGAAAGAACGGGAGTAGAAATTCACGGCCCTGTACCTCTACCAACCAAGAGGCTGGTTGTTCCGGTAAGGAAGAGCCCTGATGGTGAAGGTTCTCCGACCTGGGACAGATGGGAAATGAGGGTACACAAAAGGTTGATCGATATCGATGGTGATGAGAGAACCCTTAAGCAGGTTATGAAGATATCGATACCTGATGGTGTCCAGATAGAGATACAGATGAAAAATTAATTTTTATTTTTACATTTAAGAGAGTGAGTTTTATGGGTCGAAAGGAAGATAATATTGCAAAGGCAAGTTTGCTTGTCAACAAATCAGAAAGTATAAGGAATATAGGTATTGCAGCACATATTGATCACGGGAAAACAACTCTTAGCGATAACCTGATCGCTGGGGCTGGAATGATGAGCGAGGATCTGGCAGGAAAGCAGCTTATGCTGGATTATGATGAGCAAGAACAGGCAAGGGGTATTACAATAAATGCTGCTAATGCATCAATGGTACATTCGGTTGATGGAAGAGATTACCTGATTAATCTTATCGATACTCCAGGTCACGTCGATTTCGGTGGAGACGTAACCAGGGCTATGAGGGCTGTGGATGGGTGCATAATAGTCGTTGATTCTGTTGAGGGCGTAATGCCTCAGACAGAGACCGTTATCAGACAGGCACTTAAGGAATATGTTAAACCAGTTCTCTTTATCAACAAGGTTGACAGGCTGATAAATGAACTTAAACTGAATGGGGATGAGATGCAGAAGAAGTTTATCAAGATAATAAATGATGTAAACAGGCTTCTGAACAAATACGCCCCTGAGGTATTCAGAAAGGACTGGCAGCTCAACGTTGCTGATGGAAAAGTTGCTTTCGGTTCAGCTTATCACAACTGGGCAATTTCAGTTCCTGCAATGAAAACTTATGGAGTTAATTTCAACGATATTGTCAATTTGGTAAGAGGAGAAAAACAGAAAGAACTCGCAAAGAAGGCTCCTCTGCATAAGATTATCCTCAATATGGTGGTACATCATCTTCCAGATCCAAAACAGGCGCAGGCATACAGGATACCAAATATATGGAAAGGTGATCTTGAGAGTCCAGTTGGGAAGGCAATGACCTCATGTGATGGTCAGGGACCACTCTCGATGATGATAGTCAAAATAATTGTAGATCCGCATGCTGGTGAGATTGCCGTAGGAAGGGTTTTCAGTGGAACACTCTCGAAGGGGCAGGAACTCTATATTAACGCAGCTGCCGGAAAATTCAAGATTCAAACACTTGCAATGATGGTTGGTCCGGACAGAATCCAGGTCGATTCAATTGCAGCAGGCAATATAGCTGCAGTTATAGGTCTTAAAAGTGCTATTGCAGGATCTACCGTGTCAGTAGCTTCAGACATGGAGCCATTTGAACCTATGACACACTACACTGATCCGGTTGTAACGCTTGCTATTGAGGCAAAACATACATCTGATCTTCCAAAACTTATTGAGGTCCTAAAAACAGTTTCAAAGGCTGATCCATCCATACAGATCAACATAAATCAGGAAACCGGAGAACACCTAATATCTGGTATGGGAGAACTGCATCTGGAAGTCACATTATACAGGATCAAAAACGACTATAAGATAGATGTCTCAACCTCAGACCCTATAGTTGTATACAGGGAAACTGTGGAAAGAGTCGGAGGACCCTTTGAGGGTAAATCCCCAAATAAACATAACAGGTTTTATTTCAAAGTGGAGCCACTTAATGAGGAAGTCGTTGACCTGATAAAGGAAGGCACACTACCTCAGGGAGAAAAATTCAAGGATAAGAAAACGATAATTGAGGTTCTGCAAAAGAACGGCATCGACAGAGATACTGCAAAGGGGATCGTTAGCGTTACAGGAGAAAATATATTCTTTGATGTTACAAAAGGAATCCAGTACCTTGATGAGACCATGGAATTACTCATTGAATCATTCAAGGAAGTTATATCGAAGGGCCCACTTGCAAACGAGGGAGTTACCCACGTGAAAGCATCACTGGTTGATGCAAAGCTCCATGAGGATAGTATTCACAGGGGTCCAGCTCAGGTCATTCCAGCCGGGAGGAATTCGCTTTATGGCGCCATGTGCCAGGGAAAGAGGATTTTAATGGAACCGGTACAGAAGGTTTTCATTAACGTTCCGCAAGAAATAATGGGCTCTGTCACAAATGAGATTCAGCAGAGAAGAGGTGTTGTTGAAGAAATGAACCTTGAAGGTGACGATATGGTAATTGTGGCCAAAGTCCCTGTTTCCGGTATGTTTGGATTTGCTTCGGCAATAAGAAGTGCCACAGGGGGAAAGGTATTGTGGAGTTCAGAAAACTCAGGGTACCAGAAAGTTCCGCCAGAGTTACAGAAAGACGTGGTGGCCAAGATCAGGACCAGGAAGGGGCTTAAACCAGAACCATACGATGAGGCTTACTACTCATCTCTATAATTTTTTATTTTACGAAACAATTCCACTAAATGGTTTTAACTGAAGTTGTTTGTTCAAATTGTGGGTCACTGAGGGAAAATGGTGAGATAACCTGCAATGCTTGTGGATCTCCTTTCATCATCAGGGTGAACTTTGAGTACAGGGAGAAGTTGATTGAAAATTTTCCATATATTTCAAGATATCTGGTAGGCCTGAATTCAGATTCTCCAGTTGAAAATGTCGGGGAAACGCTTATCAAGAGTGTGTTTTACACTCCAACACTTTCTTATAAAGATATAGGAATGAATAATTTATTCTCATATCTTGTGGGAAAGAAAGTGGTTGAGAAGGGCGACCATGTGTCAGAAGATTCGTCAGGTAATGCAGGGGCTTCGTTCGCATTGTTTTGTAAGATGGCTTCCCTGAATTCTGAAGTTTTCGTTTCGAAGACTGCAAATCCCGTCAAGATCAATCAGATAAGATCATATGGAGCTAGGATACACACTGTCGAAGGAAGCAGGGAGGAAGTAGAGATTATGGCAAGGAACTCAGGTTTCTTGTATCTCGGTCATCAGTACTGGCCAGAGTTTTATGACGGTTTCAGAAACATTTCATATGGCATATTCCAGAATATGAGAAATCTTCCAAGCAGGATTTATATCCCATTTTCGACGGGAACCCTCTATCTCGGTATATATATGGGATTCAAGCACCTACTGGACTCTGGAAGGATAATGGAGATTCCAAGACTTATTGCAGTACAGCCCAAGAAGGCCTGTGGTATGTACAACCTGATAAAGGGAACAAACTATCTGAGGGAGAATTCAATTGCGGATGCCCTCACCGGGGTAATCCCATTAAGATCCAGACTGTTGAGAGAAGTTATTTCGAACCACGGTGATGTTGTTATTGTTGAGGAAGGTGACATTATAAAGGCTAGAAATGATCTTCTTCATAGTGGGATCGATACGGAATACAGTTCTGCCATAGCATTTTCTGCTGCAAAGTATGATAAACCTGATCAGGAAAAACTTGTTATCCTAACAGGTCATGGCATTAAGAATAATTTTACATCTTCTCAGGCTTCTGCCTTATGAACAAGTTTTTCCCCATTAAGGGTAATAGAATACGTCAGATGTGTGCCCCCTCTTTTTGCGAGTATCGACACACTGCAGTAGCGTTCAAGGGATAGAGTAACAGCCCTCTTCGCATTTTCGTCTGAAAAATCGCCTTCCATGATGTAATGGATGTTCACATCCTTCAAAGTCTTCGGTTCTAGCTCTTCACGCTCTGCCTCAACCTCGACCTTGTATGATTTTATATTTTTTCGCATTCTTGTAAGGATAAGAACTACATCTGCTGAGGAACATCCTCCCATTGCGTATACAAGAAGTTCAGTTGGAGAGATTCGCGTTGTTCTTTCCAGCAAAGGATCTTTCATTATGAGCGTATCCATGCCCTTCTCATCGCTTACAAAACCGTTTCCGGGCTCATAATGAAAAGATACCTTCATTCTCCTTCGCCCCTGTCAACTCTTTTCAACATGGCGCCAAGCACCTTTAGGGCGTTAAGTATTGCGGTTAGCCCTGCCGCAATTTCCGGATCCTTGAGAACACCCATGAGTCTCAGAAGTGAGAAATTCTCAGGTTTTTTTGCTCCATCAACCATAGATTCCCATAGTTCATCGCTGTTGTACAGAATTGTAGATATACTTTCCTGAGAAGTCTTGCTCGAAACCGATGCCATCAGAGCCACTATCAGATTAATAAGGTTTATTCCTCCTTTGTGGAATTCTGGTTGGTCCGCTGTCTGAATAATCATTGCAGGATTTCCCGGTATAAACTGTTCCGCAAGCTTTTGTATTGCTTCCAGGTCGGCTGAATCCTTCAGCATCTTTACCAGGTTCAGCAGGGCAAGCATACTCTTGTCGTCCTCCATAAGTTCCCTTATTGCCAGTTCAATCTGATCATTTTCACCATTTTCCTTGTTTTCTACCATTTTTTCACCTCAGATAAACCCCATAGCATATGTCCCAAAGAATGACTCATAAGAATACAAAGCCACGAGGTAATCAGTTCTGCTCGGCCTTCCCTCACTAACCTTACCGCTCATATCTATCATTACATCCGAAGCTGACTCCTTTCCCTTCATTATTACTATATCATAGACATAGGAATAAACGTCAGGATCCGGATATCCAGAAACAAGATGAGCTATGCGCGCCGAAATAAAATCAGTCTGGGTTCTGCTAAATTTCCAGTAATTGCTGAAGGTCTTTCCTGCCAGTCCAGTTACGAATACATTATCGAAACCCTTCAGTGTAAGGTCCTTCAGATTGACCTCAATGTTCCCACTGTCAGCCTTCGGCATTGAAGACTTATCGACGAATGATGAATAAGATGATGGTGAAAAGATGATCGGTATATCATATTTTACAGTCTTTCCATCCTGCGCCTGGAGTTCCTTGTTCTTGACATTTATGGAGGTTAGCTTAAAATTCTTGACCACTTCAACTCCATTTTCCTTAAGGGTTTGTTCAATGATATTGTCGAATTCTCCATTTTCCGTTATCGATTCGCCACTGAATAAACATGAAATTTTTATGTCATTTAATGATCCATTCGAGCTGAAATAGCTGATTAGATTCACCGCAAGATTTGCCGAATTCACTGGAGTGAAAGGGGAGCTTTCATCGTGGTAAATAACAACATCACCCTTCTTGAAATTGATGATGTCCTCCTTGAGTGATAATGCACCCTGAAGGGTTTCAATACTTCTGGCATCCTCGTTATAACCCTGAATTTTTGAGGTATCCACATCGAGGTAATCTGCGAGAACAAGAAAATCATATCTTATTAATTTTCCATTTTTTGTGTTGATGGTATTATCCCTCAGATTTAATGTAACCGGTTCGTCATAAATGAACTGAACGCTCATCCTTAACAGGGAGTCGATATTCCTTACTGAACTTCCCTGATCAATTAACGAAACGGGAATGAAGGAATTAGAGTCGGTGAATTCCAATCTTTTATTCTTTCCCATCACGATAACCTCAACGTCTCCCTTCTTTGCCCTCTGAACAATCTTGTTTGCGACCATTACGGCCGATTCCCCATCACCAAGTACGACAACTCTATCAGCAATTTTCAATCTAACACCTCTTTACTCCCTATGTAATTCCCTTTGGAAATTATTTCTTTGTATTATAATTTTTACAAATATCATGAAGTATTTTTGGGTTGCAAAGTTCCTTTCTGATTTTGCCATTATACTAATTCTTGATTTCCTTTGCCCAAAGTTAAATAGATACAATTTAGATTTCTCATCATGATTTATGGAATAAAGGTTCATGGTACTATTAACGCCACCATGCAGGATTTTCTAATTCAGAAAATAAATATGTGCGAGGAAAGCAAACGCGTTAAGGCCATTTTGCTTGATGTTAACTCCAGCGGTGGGAGCGCCTCTGCTTCTGAGATGATATACAACAGGGTGCGTGAATTTTCAGTCAGGAAACCGGTATTTACCATTGTGACGGGAATGGCTACCTCTGGAGCGTATATGATAATAAGTCCCTCTAAAAAAATATTCTCCATAAAAACTGCGGTAATAGGTTCAATAGGAGTCTATTCCATAATGCCGGACATAAGCGGGTTACTTGAAAAGATTGGTGTTCGGATCAGGCAGGAAAGAATGGGAAAATACAAGAATGCCAGCAATCCATTTGAAGCTCCGGATGAGGAAGCGGAAAAATCTCAGAAACAAATTGTGAAGGGGATATATGAAATGTTTCTGAACATGGTAACTGAGAACAGAAAACTGGAAAAGGATCAGGTAAACATCATAAGGGAGAGCGATATATTTTTGGCTGAAAGGGCAGTTGAAATTGGGTTGGTAGACAGGGTAGCTACATTTGAGGAGTCAGTTTCAGAAATAATGAAGACTTTGGGTGAAAAACGGAGGCCCGTCTTTGAAATCCCGAAATCGCCCCTTTTTTATAGAGTTCTGGATAGATTTGTTTGAAAGGGAGATTTTAGACGTGGATTTTTCTACTTGAATTTGCTTGTGTCACCGCAGAATACGTCCCCGAGGATCGACGCGATACCGACAGGATGCTTAACGGATTAGCGGAATCCTGAGATTTAAAAGCCTTGCCTGGATATAACAGTAGATCTTATGTGCCAATGCCATCTATCATGGAAACAAATAGATCATATTCACAGAAAAGTGCTTAACATCAGGTAATCTCTAATTCCCATATGTTCATTCTATACTTGGAGAATGAAAGATAGTACCCCTGGCTAAATTCCCAGAGAAATATCTTCCATGAATAATTATAATGCTTTATCCACGACGGATTTTAATATTCGTAAATTCCGTTTAACTTCGATGCTAATTTTTAATAAATGGTTTTCAATTACTATATGATGGATAGCAAGATCAACATAGTAGATAAACAGAAAGATTCAATCACGTTTGAGATCATGAATTATGATAATACACTTCTTAGGCCACTTGTGGAGGAGATTCTTAAGGATGAGCAGGTTACTGAGTCGAGGTATTTCATAAAGCATCCAGTGATAGATAATCCCCGGGTATATGTCAGGGTAAAATCTGGAAAACCTCAGGCTGCAGTCAAAAGATCTATCAAGAGGCTCAGCAGGGTTTTTGAAACACTTTCTAGTGAACTTAACAAGGAACTCAAGAAGATAGACGATGATGAAACAGCGCTGGAAGCTAAACAGAATTGAAGGCAAAAGATAAATTTGGTTCAGGATTTTTTAGTTGAACAGTTCAGGGATATTTCTGATTTCACTGAGGAAGATGTAAGGTCCACCATTTGCCTCAGTGAACAGGGCTTTGCAGACAGTCTTGATGATTATCTATATCTTGTGAAATCTGATGAGGCACAGATCAGGAAACTTGCATTCCTGAAAAGGTACGCAAGGTTTCTTTGTGAGATCGAGACTATTGATCAGTTGGCCGGCGTAACTTTACCAGATGGCCGGTTCTATGTCAGAATCGTGGATCATAATGGGTGCCACGGAACAGAAGATGAGAAACTGGCAGGGCAGCTTTTGAAAGGAAAAGGGAGAATCTCCTTCAGCGAACCTGATTTTGTCGTACTCCTGTATCATGCAGATAAATGGTATGTTGGAATTCACAAAGAAAACATGACACACGATGATTCTAATGACAGGAGAGCTCCCATGAGACCTTACTTCACGCCAGTTTCCATGGATCCGAGGTATGCATCATTTCTGGTCAATATGGGATATTTCAAGGCGGGGTCCAGGCTTCTTGACCCTTTTTGCGGAAGCTCGGGAATCCTTATAGAAGCTGCAATGAAAGGCTATTCAGTCACCGGATTCGACATTGTGAATGAAATGGTAGTGGGATCGAGAGTGAACCTGAAATTCTTTGGCGTGAAGGAATTTGACATAAGACGGCAGGATTTCTTGACATATGAACCCGATGGAACATTCGATGGAATTGTTACCGATTTCCCCTATGGTAGGAGTTCAAAAATGACTCACGATTTTGAGCACCTTTATCGTGAAGGTGCAAAGAAAATGGCCGAGATCCTTTTACCGGGATACAGGGCCTGCATTGTAACAGACAGAGAGGAAAACATAACATATTTCGATGAATACTTCAGGATTGACAAAATCGTGAGGCAGCGCATACACAGATCACTTACCAGGCACTTTATAAGACTCATAAGAAAATGAGATTTATAGATTGAAAAACCGTTCTATAATATTCAGGACTGTTTCACTGTCCAGTCCATGATCAGCTGCAACTTTCTCAGGATCAAGCCCCTCAATATAATCCATGAGAATGTCACGAATTATACTGTCCCTTGTTCGCGTTATTATTTCTCTTTTGAGTGAGTTTATTATGCTGTTTTTCTTCTCCAATAGTTCCTTTCTGGCACGCATGAGATCGTCAAGTTTTTTTTCAACCTCAAACAGGGAATTTATGGTGCCTTTTTCCCCGATTTCTGTGTTAGACGGCAATGGGAGATCATATTTCTTGATGTCGATAAAGGATGGAGCATAATCTATGACTATGCTTGAAAATCCAGTGGGCATGTAGATTTTTCGTGGAGGACCAAAGCTGTTCTGATTCTGCTCTGCAAGGAAAATCAGATTTGCCTTTTGCAGAACATCAAGCTGCTTATTTATTGCCTGCTGTGAAACACCAAGACTTTTGCTTATTTCAAGTGCGTATGAAGATTCCAGAAGAAGCCTCCTGAGGATGGCCCTTCTGGTACTGTTCTCGAGAACCCCCAGGATATCATCTATATCTGTCATCTTATTCAATCTTCACTGATTTTCCGCCTTCTTTCCTGTCCTTTGCCAGATCTACTGTCAGATCCAGAATCCCATTGGAGAATTTGGCTTTTGCAGTCTCAGGCTTAATCTGTTCAGTCATGTCAATGCTCTTGTAATATTTTCTCTGTGAATTCTGAACGTTTATGGTGACATTCTCCTCGGAAACCTTCAGGTCTATGTCATCCCTGGACACACCAGGTAGCTCGAAAGTTACATAAGCATGCTGATCATCGTAGTTAATGTCTGTAAGCGGTTCTCTTGCAGATGACTCCTGCTGATTGCCTATGGCAGGTCTTGTGGGTACGTTTCCAAACTCCTGGAAATTGGGTTTACCGTCTGGACCAACTTTGTAGCTGAAGCCATATATGAAAGGCCCATACTGACTGACCTGGTTTGACTCGCTTTCCTTCATCATTCTCTCCATTATTTTTCTGAAACGCTCATTTATCCTTTCGAAATCGAACCCAAAATCATCAAACATCGATTCGAACAGATCATCGTCCCAGTCATCGTCCTTCCTTCTTTTCATTACCATTTCATACACCTCTTGTCAACCAATTGTTGACAACTACATATTGCTATTTCCTATAAAAAGATTTTTATCAGATATTCAGGTATCTAGAATCCTGTTCCGGGCGAATCCCCTGGAGCAGGATTAATTCAGTTCACGTTAAGAAAAAATCTATTCTGGAGGGGACCTCCATCTATCCCGAGTCACATGAGCATAAATTATCTGAATAAACCTGCCCCACATTTTAGGGCAATTACGCTTAGATTATCCGGGGAACGATTATCTCCACCATGAGCATGAAGAAAACGAGAACCGACATAAACGATAGTACCTTTGCAATATTTTCTTCCTTACTAAGGTAGGATAAGCGCTTGTGCCTTCCAGCAATCATCAGGGTATCCCTGAAAAACTGAGCACCGTCGAATATCGCAAGCGGGAGTGCGTTAGTTATTGCAAGAAGGATGTTCACCCAGTAAAACCAGTACACCAGATTTACTGTTGGCCAGAATACAGAGGCTCCAAATGGGACAGTAAATAGAGCTGTGAATGATGCAGGTATAGGGCTCAAACCTTCAAGCGGAAGGGCTATTGTCTGGAGTATCCCTGTGAATCCTCCGGTGTAGGCTGAATCGCCAAAAACTATGGACTTCAGGTAATAAATTGGTATTAACCCCAGACCAGAATATACTGTGGTTACTCCAACAAAGCTCTCGTTCTTCTGTGTCGAGTTAGCAAGAGTTGGGTAATACTGATGGTAGAAGGTATAGGTTGATACTGTTTCGAGATGATAAGTAGTATTGGTTCCCACAAAGTTCCCAGACACGTAACTGAAGGTTTCCATGGCAATGGTGATGTTCGTTCCAGGCTTTATGCCATTCAGGATGGTTTCAATTGTCATTTCATTGTACGCCGTCTCATTATTTATTGAAATTATGAAGCCACCTGATGGTATTCCTGCCTTCTGGGCAGGGTATCCGTTGATTAATGAGGCAACTTCAACCCCAGCAGGGGCCGTATACGTATGGAATCCTTTACCGTCATAAACAGTCATGTTGTAGAGATGCCCGGGTTCAAGATATGATGATGTCGTAAGATTGTTGAGAGAATTCCCGGTCACGTTTCCAAACCCAGTTATCTCCTGACCGGTTATTTTAAGGTTTTTCAATGTTGAGTTTTCCATTATCTCATCAATATATGACCCGGGAACTGCCTGAACTGCTGCATGCGAAAGTACCAGGCTCGCAATTATGAAGGCAAAAATAGCAATTACAAGATTAACGGCGATACCGGCAGCCACAATCCGTCTTCTCACAACTGGATCAGCTTCGGTTATTTCCTTTTCATCAGGCTCAACAAATGCACCTATTGGTACAACGAAGAACATCACGCCTACGGAAGTGACCTTGATTCCGTGCTTTCTGGCCACTATTCCATGGAACATCTCATGGATAACTATTGAAACGGCAAATGCAACAAGACCGTAGGTTATGGGGATATCCGGGTTTATACCCGGAAGGGCAAGATACTCGTTAAGCGGCAAGGCAGCGTGTACGGTAAACGAGATCACTGTTCCAAAAACAAGAAGAATAAGCCCCGAAATTAGAAGGAAATATACAAGTACGATGGAAAATCTTGAAAATGTCTTGGACTGTGAAAGATTTGCGATCCGATCTAGAATTCGTCTATTTTTTGTTACTTTGACAAGTAGTATAACTCCGCCCAAAGTTTGAAAATGTTTACTTTTATTGATGTATGGACGAGCCAGAATCATACCTGTTATCCATACAAATATGACCAGAATTGCTATTTCGAGATACGACATGGTTTACCTATTCCGGTTATGGCATGAGAATCTGCATTAAATTACTTTTCATAAAAAAGTTGAGAAGTTGATTCTGATTTACGTGACTTTTGTTTCCGAACCATTTTAATATGTCTTCTGCATTGATATGCTGATGAAGACAACACTTAGCCATATAAAGGCGGATATAGGAAGTTTACCTGGTCATACAACTGTACACGAGGATGTGGAAAAAACAGTAAGGAAGCATATTATCGAAAATGGAAAAGGAATAATCTGGGATAGTTTTATTGGCCATATTGGGGACGATATTCAGATAACCATGGTGCATGGGAATGGCATAAACGCTTCAGAGGTACATAAGCTCGCGTGGGATGCTTTCAAGGCAGGAACCGAGGTTGCAAAAGATCTTGGTCTTTACGGTGCAGGTCAGGATCTCCTTAAAGATTCATTTTCAGGTAATATAAAAGGGATGGGGCCTGGGGTCGCGGAAATGGAGATAACACCAAGAAAAAGCGAGCCATTCATAGTGTTTATGATGGACAAGACCGAGCCCGGAGCATTTAATTACCCTATATTCAGGATGTTTGCGGACCCATTCAACACACCCGGACTGGTAATAGACAACAACATGCATTCCGGGTTCAGGTTTGAGATATGGGATATTGTTAAGGCAAAATCAATCTTCCTTGACGCTCCTGAGGAGATGTATGATATTATATCACTTATAGGAACGAAGGGAAGATATGTTATCAAGAGAGTATTCACAAAGGAAAACCATGAGAAACTACCAAATGAGAATGTGGCCGTCATCACTACGGACAAGCTGTCGTTCATTGCGGGAGAATATGTTGGAAAGGACGATCCTGCAGGCATAGTCAGGATTCAGTCAGGCCTTCCAGCATCCGGGGAGGTTATGGAAGCGTTTACCCATCCATATCTTGTTTCGGGATGGATGAGGGGATCATTCAACGGGCCTTTGATGCCAGTTGCAATGAATCAGTCCAAGATGGTAAGATTTGACGGTCCTCCTAAGGTTGTGGGACTTGGATTTGTCTATAAGGACAAGAGACTGGTTGGCCCTGTCGACATGTTTGATGATCCCGCTTATGACAATGCAAGAGCAAAGGCGAACGATATTGCAGATTATATAAGGAGGATGGGCCCATTTGAGCCGCACCGTCTCCCAGAGGAGGACATGGAATACACCACGCTGCCAAAAGTCCTTGAAAAGCTTGGTGGAAGGTTCAAGTCAATCGAAGGCCAGGAAAAAAAGGGGAAAGTCCATGAGTCAACTCTTGACATGGATTAGGAACAAGAATTCAGCATGAGCACACAACCAACATGGGATCAGTACTTCATGGGAATGGCACATCTTGCGTCCCTGAGGTCCAACTGCGTGAGAAGGAGTGTGGGAGCTGTCATCGTAAAGGACAAGAACGTCCTTGCCACTGGTTATAATGGTCCTCCCAGTGGAGCACAGCACTGTGATGTTGTGAGCTGTATACGAATTGATATGAATATTCCTTCTGGTGAAAGGCATGAGCTGTGCAGGGGGTTGCACGCTGAGCAAAACGCGATAATTCAAGCTGCTGTTCACGGTGTGAGCATAAAGGATTCGGTTATTTATACAACCACACATCCCTGTGTTGTTTGTGCCAAGATGATCCTAAATGCTCAAATACATGAAATCATATACGCTGACGGTTACCCTGACGAGCTATCTCAACTGATGTTGCTGGAAAGTAATGTCAAGACCAGAGAATTCAAGATGACAAGAGATGATCTGATTGAGCTGCTTAAGGTCAGGACTGACCTGAAGCTGTGATCTAAAATGAGTTCAGTCATATCCGGTTTGATTGCGTATGTAGTTAATGTTATCATTTATGTGATTCGTGTCTCAAATTACCCTGGCATTTTCTTCCTGATGTTCCTGGAAGGTGTCCTCCTCCCTATCCCTTCCGAAGTTGTCATGGCATTTGCAGGTTATCTTTCCCTTACAGGCCAGCTTCCTGCCTTTCTCGGGATTCCTCCGGTCATTCTTGCCCTCATTGCAGGAAGTACAGGGAATGCAGTTGGTGCAGCAGCTGCGTATGCTATCGGTTATTATGGAGGAAGGCCGGCAATACTCAGATTTGGAAAATATGTGAGGCTTGATCAGGATACACTTGCCAAGACTGAGAAGTGGTTCAATAAATATGGTGAAGTCTCGGTATTCTTCACGAGACTGGTACCTGTGTTCAGAACATTTATTTCAATTCCAGCAGGTCTTGCAGAAATGAATTTTAAGAAATTCATAATTCTTACCTTTGTTGGGACAGTTATCTGGGATTCTGTCCTCATTTACCTTGGCTACATCCTTGGAAGCAAATGGCAGAATATCCTTGGGGCGTTCAATGATTATTCCTATATTGCAATAGCAGCAGCGTTTGCCGTATTGATATATGTTTATTACAAACTTTCCCGAAGGAGCAGTACAAAAAATACGACCGGAAATTGAATCGATGAACAATTTAAACATGTGATTCCTCATTTTCTGATATCAGGCCAGGCAAAATTTTAGGCTTCTTGATCAAGGCATGCATTGGAAAGAATTTATAACTAAAAATCAATAGGGTGTCTGGGTAGAAGAAATGCCATTTGCTGAATCAATAGAAAGAAGACTGAACAAGAAAATATGCATGAGATGTGATGCCAGGAATTCCGTGAAGGCCACGAGATGCAGAAAATGTGGATATACTGGATTGAGGATGAAGGCTAAGGAAAGGCGCGGTGGCCAGTGATATCTGTTGGATAGTAAACCACTAAGGGCCGGAATACTGAGAATGGAAGGCACGAACAATGATTCCGAGGCCTTTCGCTCATTTCAGGAATCAGGGTTTGAACCAAGATACATTCATATCTGGGAGATAGAACATTCCAGAACTAGCCTTGAGGATTACAGCGTCCTGTTTATTCCCGGTGGTTTTTCGGCCGGAGATTATGTAAGGGCCGGTGCAATTTTTGCTTTAAGGTTGAAGAACTCGTCGGAGCACATCCTCAGGAGAATGGTTGAAGATGGAGTTCCGGTTATAGGGGCATGCAATGGATTCCAGGTTCTTACCGAAACAGGCATGATAGGATCCAGTTACGGCAGGAGAGATATCGCACTGGGAGTGAATCAAAGTGGAAAGTTTGAATGCAGGACTGTGTATATCAAGTATACGGGCAGGAACAGGATATTTGATGGGATTATCAGCAGGAATTCGATCTTTGAGATACCTGTAGCACATAAGGAAGGGAACATCAGGTTCATTAATGACACGATAATGAACGACCTGGTGGATGAGGGCAGGAACCTTTTCACATACTTCGATCCGACTGGCTCTGGAAGTTCATATCCATGGAACCCGAATGGTTCTGTTCATGATATTGCAGGAATTTCAGGCGAATTTGGTAATATAATTGGACTCATGCCTCATCCCGAGAGAATTTTTTACAGATATCAACTCTCCACGAACGGTAAAATTAAGGAAATGCAGCCGTTTGGCCAGCTTTTCTTCTCTGCACTTAGAAAATATGCCGAAAGGCGAAACTAAACTTCCGGATGCTCCTTTTCAATTCGTTCCAGGAGGCTTTCGACATTCGCCTTGAATTCTTCAAGCGTTGAATCATTGACAATCATGTAATCAGAAAGTGAGATTGCCTTTCCAATCCCCCATGACAGCTCTCTCTCGTCTCTCTTTACCAGTTCATCCATTATCTTTATGTCGTCAGGCCTGCTTCTCTTGACGATTCGTTTCAGTCTCTCATCCCTGTCTGTATGGATTGCAACCAGAACAAGATTTGGATTAACCTTCTGAAAATAATTAAATTCTTCCATGTTACGGAGACCATCTACAATTACGTGGTTCTTTTCCTTTATGTCTTCGACCAGCCTCCTTGCCCATATATCCATGCCATAAAGTTCCCTTTCCCTGTTGGAAAACGCCCCTATACTTCCATCATTCTCATTAATTCCATTCAATTTGGCGTATTTTCTGACTGTGTCCCCCATGTGGTAATCTATCCATCCATGCGTCCTAGCGACCTTAATAAATTCATCTTTCCCTGATCCAGGCATCCCGGTAATAATAAGCATCGGCTACGTTTATGACTTGAAAGTTAATAACATGTTCTCATCAGGTGATTTTCTGATTCTGACGAATTGCCATCGCACAGGAACATGCAGGCCGATGTGTGTAACATTTCGAAAAATAGATATGTATTCAGTAATATGGTTTTCCACGGACAGGTGGCAGAGAGGCGATGCGTGGGACTGCAGATCCCATCTACTAGGGTTCAAATCCCTACCTGTCCTTAATTAAATGCTTCATAGAGCCTTCTCTTCTTTTTGGACGCTATTAAGCGGATATCTGAACTCACGAACTCAGAAGGTATATGATAATGTGCTATTTCCATATAAGATGAAATTTTTTTCTCGTGGAACTTATGCTGGCACCGCTTCAAGGATACATTACAGTTCAGCAGCCGTACGTCTTCCTCAAACATCATTTTACTAACGCCAGAATGTGATTCCTTGAGATTTCCCCTCTTTCATCTATATTATTAATTGTTGATGGCATCAATAACCTTGAATCGCAGAATTATCCATCCATAATCAAATCATGCAGAACTCAAAGTTAAAAAGGCATATAAAGTGGTAACAGGTAGCATTGCAAGGATTATGCATTCAAGACAGGATGGGAAATTCATAGAAACGTCCCTCAGGAATGAATCACTAGTTGGTGAGGGGGGTAGTGCCTTACTTTCCACATGGTAAGCGTGGAATAATTTTCTATATTAAATGAGAATACATACCATGTTGTGAATATGAAGATAATAGGATTTGGCGGGAGTCTCAGGAAAGGATCATACAACTTAATGCTTCTAAATGAATTCAAGAGGATAAATCAGGACCTGTTTGATGTGGAAATTGCAGATATTTCAGGTATACCTGTTTATAACCAGGATCTTGATAGTAATCAGCCCGAAAGCGTGACACTTCTCAGGGAGAGAGTGAAGAGTTCTGATGGGTTTGTGATTTCAACGCCAGAATATGACTTTTCTATTCCTGGCTTCCTGAAGAATACACTTGATTATCTCTCGCGACCTGTTGGCATGAACCCTTTTTCAGGAAAAGCCGGAGCAATAATGAGTACATCAATCAGCATGCTTGGCGGCTCGAGAGCACAGTATCACCTCAGGCAGGTATTAACCTATCTGGACACGAGAATAGTCAACAAGCCAGAGATATTCGTAACGTTTGCAAACCAGAAATTTGACGAAAATGGTAGGCTGAAAGATGAAATGACTACAAAATTCATAAGGGAACTGGGTGAAAAACTAAGAAGTGAAATCAACAAATCCTCATTAACCTGAATTTACATCGTTGAGATTTTTTTGGGTCTATTCTAAGGATCATAATCAGCATGAAAAACTGGATTCATATGGAAGTTGGGAGATATCCTTCATGAATGTGAAATCATGAATGACGACACTTATAGAATAAAGGTTAAACAATCCATTCAAATGACGCTAATTTCAACAGGAATCTGATTCAGATAGACCTGCAATGAAAGAGCGCCCAAGAGGAGTAACGATTCTTGTAACACTGCCAGGAGCCGCGGGATGGATCCACCCTCCAAAAATTCATTATTCAATAAAGAGAAGAGTTACGGATGTATATTAGACACCTCTATTATCCAGCATGTCCTGGGGACATTCCTTATTTTTCTGAGATCAGAGAAGCAACGGCTAATGAAGCACCTGAATTAATTAAATTTATCCGGGAAGTAAGTCCGGATAAAACTCAAGTTTATGAAAATCCAGAGTTAATACTATATCCCATGTAATATATCCCCCTGATATAGGATTTCCAAATGCAGGAAAAATTCACATAATATTAAATTAATGATGATGTTCAATTACTATTAGGAGTCAGGGGTTACCTGATTTGGTGATCTAATATGATAGCACCCTGACTTCATAAATTTGTGTAGAAACGCTAACGTATATCACGGTAATAGCCTGATTTTCTGGATAGGTTTAGAGCCTTTAAATTTCAGGGTTTTAAAAGTTTGAAAACTATTTTAATAACGAATCAATACCTTAAAGGATGAAAAAAATAGACATCAACATTACAGTTGGTGGCCCTCAGGGTGGAGGCATTGATACATCCTCCAATATGATTAGCAGGGCCTTTGCACAGTCTGGTTATTATGTTTTTGGCGTGAGAGAATATCACTCTAATATTAAGGGGAGACACAGTTACACTCATGTAAGGATTAAATCTGAACGTCCGCGCTCTCTGAGATATCCAGTTGATTTTCTGGTTGCTCTTGATCCGGACAGTATTTTCGAACATCTTGAAGACATAGGGGCGGGGACGAGGATAATTTATGACAGTAGCATAGAAAAGGCAGAACTTTCCCAGGCAAGGATGATAATGAGGGATACTGCAAAGAAGATCAAGGAAACACTTGATGAAGATAAATTCCCCAACACTATTGCAGGAGCAGTCCAGTGGATGAAGTCAAAAGGCGCAATGCCCCTTTCAATCCCATTCACAAATGTAGTTCAGGATGCAATAAAAGAAGGAGTTCCCAGCAGGTATTTCAATACTCTTGGAGCCGCCCTAACCCTTGCAATAGCCGGGGTTGACAGGAAATACATGGAGGAGAGCATAAGACTTGTTTTTGCAGGAAAGGACAAGATTATAGAGGAAAATGTTAGGGTTGTTGATGCTGCCTATTCTTACTGCAGAAACAACGGACTCCTTGGAGAGACTCTTCCATATATTGAGCATTCAAAGAGGTTCATGATTACAGGAAATGACGGAGCAGCCATCGGGAAGGTTATGGGTGGACTCAGGCTCCAGACTTATTATCCGATTACCCCTGCAAGCGATGAAAGTACCATCATGGACGAGCATAATTACATAAAGTGGGTAGATACTGAGGCAAGCAAGATGAAGGACGCTGGTGTCGTGATCGTGCAGACAGAGGATGAAATATCTGCAGCAACAATGGCAACTGGCGCTGCAGTCACAGGAACAAGGACCGCGACTGCTACCAGTGGACCTGGATTCTCGCTCATGGCCGAAGCAATTGGCTTTGCAGGAATAGATGAAGTTCCATTAGTTATAACGCTGTATCAGAGAGGAGGTCCATCAACTGGTCTCCCAACAAGGAATGGACAATCAGACCTCCTGTTCGCAATGAATACGGGGCACGGTGAATTCCCGCGAATAGTTATCTCGTCAGGAGATGTTGAGGAATGCATATATGATTCAATGAGAGCATTGAATTATGCCCAGAGATACCAGATGCCTGTCCTTCATCTCATAGACAAGAATCTGGCAAATACAACTGATTTCATTTCCCTGATAGACTCGAAGAAGGTTCCTGTAATGGCCCACAAATTTGAGAGCCACGGGCTGAATTTCAAGAGATACAACCTTGACACAAAGAACGGCATATCAAACCTGGGGGCATTCGGAAAAGATATATTCTGGATGACAGGTGATGAGCACGACGAACTTGGTCATGTTACTGAAGATAGCGATGTGAGGGACCAAATGATGGAGAAGAGGTTCAGGAAACTTGAGACTGCAGATCTTGAAATTCCGCAGGATGACAAGGCTATCCTGTATGGAGATCCAAAGGCGGAGATCACTTTTGTAACATGGGGAAGCCAGAAGGGCCCAATTCTTGATGTCATAGACATACTCAAGGAAGAAGGAATAAACGCAAACCTGCTTTACCTCAGAATGTTCATCCCATTCCCTACAAAGTTCGTGAAGGAAGTTCTTTCTAAGGCGAAGATAATTATCGATGTGGAGAGTAATTTCCTGGGGCAGGCCGCCTCCGTGGTAATGGCAAATACAGGAATAAATATAGAGAACAGGATACTGAAATACAACGGAAGGCACATGACTGAGGATGAGATACTGGAATCTGCGAGGGATATAATTAAGAATAAGGGGAATAAAATAGAAAAGGTGTTGAAACATGGCGCATAATTTTAAGACTGACCTGACTGTAGACTGGTGTCCTGGATGTGGTGATTTTGGTATAGTCACATCAATTACATCAGCAATGACTGAACTGAATCTGGACCCACTTGGTGTGGTTATGGTTTCTGGTATTGGTTGCTCTGGAAAAACACCACATTATATCAATGTGGCAGGTATGCACACTCTTCACGGAAGAGCCATACCTTATGCAACTGGAGTTAAACTGGCAAATCCCAAATTAAAGGTTCTTGTGACTGGAGGTGACGGAGATCTTATGGGAATAGGAGCGGGACATCTCGTTGCCGAAGGAAGGAGGAACACAGGGATTACAGTAATGATTTATGACAATGAGGTTTATGGCCTGACAAAGGGACAGGCTGCACCTACAATGCCACTTGGTGAGCAGACGAAGAGCCTTACAAAACCCAACATATTCACGAGACTTAACCCAATTGCCCTGGCACTTTCTTCTGGGTACAGTTTTGTTGCAAGGGGATTTTCGTTTGATATGAAGCAACTGAAAGATATAATCAAGAAGGCCATAAATCATCCAGGCTCTGCTGTGATTGATATTCTCCAGCCATGCCCCACATACAACAACATCAATACAATGGAGTGGTACAAGGAGAGAGTCTACAAGCTTGAAGATGATAAGGAATGGGATCCAGTTGTGAGCACGGAGAACATTTCCCACGCAGACGAGAAGTTTTCAAGGGCAATGCTGAAGGCACAGGAATGGGGAGAGAAGATCCCAACAGGAATATTCTACCAGAACACTGCCATAGAACCGTTTACAAAGAGGATCAACAGGAATGTACCCAACTATCTGGATATTACACCTTCAGAACAGGTAATATCAACGGATGCGGGCTTCACAATTGTGGATCCAGAAAAAACTTTTGCTGACAAAATAATAGGTTAATCCCCGGTTACGAGGGTTCCAACATATTTTTTTCCTGAGATGCATTTTTCCATGTTGTCGAAATCCTTTCCAGATATTATGTGGAGGTTTATTCCTGCTCGCTTTCCAATCAGGAGTGAGACTGAATCCATGAACTGGTTGCTCCCTGCACCTGTATAACTTGCAAGTGAGATACGGAAGGCCTCGTCGTAGTCCAGGCGATCAAATCGAATTGCATTTGGATTCTTTCTCGGATCCTCGCTATATACCGCATCCACTGATGTAATATTGATCACGTCCTTAATTCCCGCGGATTCTGCCAGAAGCATTGAAACTGTATCTGTTGTGTGTCCCGGGACGGTACCACCCATGACCACGGTTCCACGTCTGTTCAGTTCAGTGAGTCCCTCAACAACAGACTCCGGTATCCACTCCTGCTTATTTCCCATGGCAGAGGCGAGAAGCATGGCATTCATCCTTGTTGCCCTGATGCCGATCTCATCCATAAAGAAATCATTGGAAGTGTACTTCTTCATTGCATTTACATAGTTCCTTGCGGTAATCCCCCCACCTACAACAACACCATAACGATCTTTCTGGACCTGCCGCATTATTCCGACGAACCTGTTAATGAATTCAAAGTCTATATGTTCCGGGTTCACCATGGAACCTCCTAGAGATATTATAAATTCCCTCATGAAATCGATTCATCAAAGTTATATAGTATTATAAATTTTCTAAGTTATGACAAATGACGAGAAACAGCTCAGGAGATATGAGTTCAAGAAAGCGATGGAGGAGCTTTCAAATTTGAAGGGACGTGGTACAGAGCTGATTTCTTTATATATTCCTCCGGACAAGCAGATATGGGATGTTGTTCAATACCTGAGGGAAGAATACTCCACTTCTGCCAACATTAAGTCGAAATCCACCAGGAAGAATGTGCTTTCTGCAATTGAGTCTATCATGTCAAAGCTTAAATATTATAAGTCACCGCCAGAAACAGGACTGGTCTTCTTTGTGGGGCATGTTCAAAAGCGAGGGGATCAGACTGAAATGTTCAGTGAAATCATTGAGCCACCCGAGCCAATCCAGACATTCATATACAAATGCGATTCACAGTTTTACACAGAGCCTCTTCTTGTGCAGTTGAAGGCGAAAGATGTATATGGACTCATAGTCATTGACAGGAAGGAAGCAACCATAGGCTTCCTGAATGGAACTAACATCGTTGCCGTAACGAATGAACAGTCTCTTGTGCCTAGCAAGCATCACCAGGGGGGACAGTCTTCCAGAAGGTACGAACGACTTATCGAGATAGCGGCAAATGATTATTTCAAGAAGATGGGGGAAATTGTGAACAATACCTTCATGCCAATAATCAGGGACATGAAGGGAATATTCATAGGTGGCCCGGGATCAACAAAGAACTTCTTCTTTGAGAATGGGTATATGTTCAATGATATTACGAGGAAGGTGATTGATCTTTATGATGTCGGTTATACAGATGAATCTGGATTAAGGGAACTTGTGGAGAAGGCTGCCGAATCGATGAAGGATCTTGAAATTGCGAGGGAAAAGGACCTGGTCAACAGATTCATGAGGGAAGTAAGGAAGGGTGATGAGGGGCTCGCAGTTTATGGTGAGGCTGAGGTTAATCATGCCCTTCAGATGAAGGCTGTCGATATCCTCCTGATATCGGATGGGATACGACGAACAAAATACTACTATAAATGTCCAGCATGTGGCCATGAAGAGGTCTTCAACTCAAGGCCGGAGGATAACACATGCCCGGCCTGTGGTTCTGCGATGGAACTGGATCATGAGGATGACTTTGTCAAGACTCTTTATAAAATGGCGGAGGATTCTGGCGCAACTGTGGAAATGATAGGAGAGGAGAGCGATGAGGGAAAACTCCTCAAGAAGGCCTTTGGTGGTGTTGTTGGAATACTCAGGTATGTGCCGCAGAAAGAAGCAAGATCATCGTAACATTTTTAATTTTGTCACGTCAAGCACGAGATAATCCTTTCCTGCAACTATCAGGTCGAACGGTATTATATACCTGCCACTCTCATCCTTCTTCAGTGAGACAAATCTCTGATCGCGTGGAATTGCCAGGATACTCTGGATCTTGCCTGTTCGCTGATCAAATATAAAATCGTCAATCGTCCCGACAATAGTGCCGTCACTGGTCCCGATCTGAGTGCCCACAACCTTCCTGAGTCTCAATTTCATATTTCAATCAGTGCATATTACAATAAAAATTTAATTGTAGAGGCCAGTTTCCTCTACCTGTTTTCTCCTCTCCCTGACACTTTTTCCCATGTTCTTGGAGAGATTTTCGTAGAATTTGATGACCTCGTCATCCACTGATGGCTTGATTGTTTTCATGGCGTCACTGAAGTTTGCCTGTGTTACGTTGGTCGCGTCAGGGTCAGCGCGGTATGCCATCATCCCTGCCTCCCTGCAGAGATTCTCAAGATCTGCACCAACATACCCGTCTGTCTGATCAGCGATCTTTTCAAGATTGACATCCGGGCCAAGAGGCATGTTCTTTGTATGAACCTTGAGGATGAGAAGCCTGGCATCCCTGTCAGGCGGGGGAATGTATATCATCTTGTCAAACCTTCCCGCCCTAATAAGGGCAGTGTCAAGTATGTCCGGCCTGTTTGTTGCACCTATCACAACAACACCCTGTAGAACCTCAACTCCGTCCATGGAGGTAAGCAGCTGGTTAACTATTCTCTCTGTAACCCCTGAATCGCTGCCGCCACCACGTCTAGGTGCAATAGAATCAATTTCGTCAAGAAAAACTATGGACGGGGCGACCTGTTTTGCCTTCTTGAAAATCTCCCTCACGGCCTTCTCACTTTCCCCAACCCATTTGCTCAGTACTTCTGGTCCTTTGACCGAGATGAAGTTGGCATTGCTCTCGTTTGCCACAGCCTTGGCAAGAAGTGTTTTCCCGACACCCGGAGGACCGTATAACAGGAATCCTTTTGGCGCACGAATTCCAAGCTTCTTGAATACCTCCGGCTTCAGGAGAGGGAGCTCAACGCTTTCCCTCAGTTCACTCTTGACATTTTCCATGCCGCCTATGTCGTTCCAGTGAATGTCGGGTATCTCGGCCATGACTTCCCGCAGGGAGCTGGGTTCAATTGTCTTCAGCGCCTCGCGGAAATCATCGGCGTTAACCTCCATCCTCTCAAGTATTTCAGTGGGGATTGGCTTGTCGAGATCGATGTCGGGGAGATATCTCCTCAGGGCATTCATGGCTGACTCCCTGGCCAATGCCGCCAGGTCAGCCCCTACAAAACCATATGTCAGGTCTGCGATTTCATCTATGAATTTGGCCCTTTCTTCCTCCTCCATGCTGAATGGCATGGCCCTTGTATGTATGGAAAGGATCTCCTTCCTTCCCTTCTTATCTGGGACACCTATGTTGATCTCCCTGTCAAACCGTCCGGGCCTCCTTAGGGCTGGATCCACTGCATCTATACGGTTGGTTGCTCCGATCACGATTACGTGTCCCCTCTCCTTGAGCCCGTCCATGAGTGTAAGAAGCTGTGCAACTACACGTCTTTCAACCTCACCCTGAACCTCCTCCCTCTTTGGTGCTATTGAGTCAATCTCATCTATGAATATTATGGAAGGCTCCTTGTCCTCTGCATTCGTAAATATTTCCCTCAGTTTCTGCTCACTCTGGCCATAGTATTTGCTCATTATTTCCGGCCCATTTATCGGGAAGAAATTTGCGCCGGATTCGTTAGCCACGGCTCTTGCGATAAGTGTTTTACCGGTACCCGGCGGACCGTACAGTAATACGCCCTTTGGAGGTCTTATCCCGAGTCTTTCAAATAGCTCGGGATGCTTCAGCGGGAGTTCTATAATTTCCCTCACTTTGCTGAGCTGGTCACTCAATCCACCGATATCCTCATAACTTATTCTTGAAACATCCTCAAGGAGCTCAGAGGCTGCGTCCTCCTTGATTTCAATTCTTGTTGTTTCTCCAATCTCCACGGGAACCTTTGATGGCACTGTTTTTACTACCTTGAACAGAAGTCCTGAATGCCCTGCTAGTGTCAGGCCAGGGACACTTATATTATCCTGCTCTATCATTGGCCTCCTGAGAAGCGTCTTCTGGACGAAATCATCAATACCCTCCCCAAATTTAAGCTTCTGCTCCTTCCTTATTATTGGGGCAAGAACAACCCTGCTCGCAACCTCTACCTTCACTCTCCTGACCTTTACCTTGTCCCCTATTGAACATCCGCAATTATTCCTCATAACACTGTCGATTCTCACGATCTGCTTGTTTTCATCCTCAGGTCTCGCCCTGAAAACTCTACCAACAGTCTTCTTTGGATTCTTTTCGATCTCAACCACGTCTCCAATCTCGACTCCGAGTGAAATCCTTGATTCTTCGTCAAGCCTGACTCGTGACATACCAGGATCAGTGGCATTAGCTTCTGCTACTCTGAGTATAATTCCTTCTCCTGTTGAGTACGACATGATCCATAAAAGCAAAATGAGTATATAATCCTAAAGAAAGAACACACAGAAAAATACCTGATCTGGCAGAAAATATCCTCATGAACAAATGTAAAACATCTCATTTTAAATTGGTATGCTGGAGATGAAGTCCATAACCCAGTTTTGAGGCGCTGATCTATATCTTGAGCCCTGTAATCCACATCATGTCTTTCGGTACCCCCCGGTTTTCAATGATGTGCTTCATCACAAGAGAACTTGGCCTCAACTCTCTCTCCTTTGTCTTAAGATCTACACCTATCAGGCCGAAGCGCTTCGAGAAGCCGTTTCCCCATTCATAGTTGTCAGTAAGTGCCCAGTGGAAATAACCCTGCACATTTGCACCATCTGCGATTGCCCTCTCTACATTATAAAGATGCGAAACAACATACTTTGGCCTGTATTGATCGATTGCATCGGCCATTCCATTTTCAGTTATCATCATCGGCATATGGTACCTGTTATGATATGACATCAATACATTGTAGATTCCTTCTGGATATATCTCCCATCCAGTATCGCTGGTTGACCTACCGTCCCTTGATTTCACGCCTTCTCCTGTAGCATGACCGAAGCCAAGGACTATCCTCCATCCACTGGGATCTGAACTCCGTTCAACAACATCCCTGCTGTAATAATTCACTCCTATCCAGTCAAGATGGCCCTTCATGTCATTCCTTGTTTCTGGATTACTTGAGAACCTTGTATCGTCCTTAATGTCGTCATTGTACCAGCGGAGGTCCCCCTTCACTATTGCATCAAAGAATGAATAGCGCATCTGGAATTCAACCATGTCCTTCAATTCCACGTCAGTTCCATCCAGTGGCTGGAAATCACCATTTGCATATATGATTCCAACATCTTTTGTTGAGTACTGCTTCAAAGCATCATAGGCCCTTGCATGTGCCTGTGCAAAATTCCTCTTTCGCCTGGAGAAACCTCCACGTGAAAAATCTCTGCTACACCCCTGGAAAACCATGTTCGGCTCATTCATTGTTGACCACCTGTCAGCGAATGAGTTAAATGTGTTTCCAATAAAGGCTGCATATTTTGCAAACTCGACCGTGATCCTGTCGTCAAAACAGCCACCTATTGCCCATTCCTTCTCCTTTCCAGAATTACCTGATGGATCATTGAGCCATCTCGGTACTGTCCAGTGATAGAGATTTATAACTACGTAGAAACCACGCTTCTTCAGATCGCTGAAAATTTCCATGTAATGCCTTATACTTTCTCTGTTTGATCGCTCCTCAAGTTTCTTCATAGCGGCTTCAGGTACTGTAATCGCAGTGATCGCATCCCCATCCCTTACGATTTCAACCTGAATATCCTCAGTGGATTCGGGGAATATTCTTGACCATTCTATGCCGATTCTGGCTGAATTCATTCCGATGAACTGTGCATAGTCATGATCTTTTCTGAACATGTCCCAATAGGCGGGACCGTTCTCCGGAAAATCCCCCGATACATAATGTTTTTCAATATTTCTTGGATCGTGCGACCAAATATACCAGTCCGAATTTGAATCGATATCTGAAAGGCCCATTTCAAACTGGAACCCCGCTTCGGAAAAGCCGAACTTAAAACCTTCTGGAAACATTAGCAGGAATTGAACGCGAATTATTTATAATTAATCCAACCATTTTTACTACCGGATATAGCATAATCCCATGGAACAAGAACATATAAAAACTGGATCTAAGCCTTGAATGGCCTCAGCTTCACACTGGTCATCTTGATATCCTCGAGTGATGCAGTCTTTCCGCCAACTGAATATATCTTTTCATCTTCAGTTTTTACGTAGAAAGTATTTCTGACGAATGGAATGCGTTCAGTTCTTTCAACCATGCCTTTTATGTGCCTCCTATCCTCATGGAAGAACCCTTCCACAGTGGCCTCAACAGAATATCCGGCCTTACTGAAGCAGTCTATAGCATCACACGTAACCCACACATTACAGAATTCCCACGCTATTGATGGATCAAAGTTCCTGAGTATCTTTCCCTCATGCCAAAGTGACTGGTTGAAGTAATACGACATCACATGAATCAGGTCATCCTCCTCAAGATAGATTCCATAATCCTTTGAACCCTCATCACCCTGAACTGTTACCAGGCACGATTTCCTGTCAGAGATTGTCATCTCATTTCCCTTGCCGGGAGAAAATCTGAGAAGGACCTTCCCATCAAAACTCAGTGTTTTTATCTCCTTCTGGCTTATCACGTAAACGAGAAGAAGTACTGTTATTCCTCTTTCCAGGGCCTTCCTTAACTCATCAATTATTGAGGCAAGCCTTTCATACTTTACTGAGAGAATTAATTCTGTAGAGGTCTCGCTTATCATGTTGATTATCTTTTCCGTTATTTTTTCATCCTTCTCAACAACGGAAAGAAATGATTTGTAATTTTCTGAATACATCATCCTTTTCTGGACATACCTCTCGAGATTGGTCGAGTATGATTCAAGCCATTCTCGCTGCCTTCGCATTATTGTTGAGATCGGTATGGCCTTATAAAGCGTCTTTTTTCCCAGGCTCTGTTCTATGAAGCCCTTATTTGACAGTGAGGTGAAGAGATCATAGACCCTTGGCTGAGGTACTCCAGTGCTCTTCACTATTTCAGTGGAGGACATTGGACCCTTCAGTACAAGACTCTCATAGATCTTGATCTCGTAAGAAGAAAGACCAAATTTGGACAGACCTTCGAATATATCTTCTTCCATCTCTATATACCATATATCTAATATACCTTATAAGTTATTTTGTTATTCCAGCTTTACGTTTCCATGCTGGAAAATTGACACACCTGTAATAATGATCCTCCTCGTCGGACTCTATAAGCTCTGGATGGGACTCGGAGCAATAAGATTCACTGAACGGGCACCTGCTGATAAACTGGCACCCATGGTTGTCGGGATCAAAGTTTGTCGGTGTACCTTTCAGCTTGATTATATTTTCCCTTCTTATCCCGATCCTTGGGATGCTTCTCGTGAGAAGATAGGTATATGGATGCATGGGGTTTTCAAGGAACTCATTATACTTCCCTTTCTCCACAAGCTCACCGGCATAAAGCATTCCAATATCATCAGACATTTCATAGAGAATTGAGAGATCATGTGTTATGAATATCATCGATATCTTTGTCTTTCTCTGTATCTCACGGATATCCTTAAGTATGTCGTGCTCCACAAGTACATCAAGCCCCGTGGTGGGTTCATCCAGAATTACCAGTTTTGGGGAAAGAAGAAGAGACATTGCTATGACCGTTCTCTGCTTCATTCCTCCACTTAACTCATGAGGAAAACTGTAGAGAATAGATTCATCAAGCCTTACCATCCTCACGGCTTCCTGGATTCTTTCCATATTTTCCTCAGGATCCTTTCCATGGGCAATCAGCACATCAAAGAACTGGTACAGTATCTTCTTAACCGGATTCAACGCGTTCATAGCCGCCTGGGGAACAAAGGAGAGATGTACTGCCCTGAGTTTTCTAAGATCAGGCAGTTCCATCTTGAGAAGATCCCTGCCATCAAATATAACCTCGCCTGATTCAATTTCGCCCGGATATTTAAGCGATCTGTAAATTGCCTGAGCAAGTGTACTTTTTCCCGATCCAGATTCGCCTGCAATTCCGAGTATCCTCCCTGCATTGACCTCGAGATTTAGATTGTTGATTATCCTGGTGAAACCTCCCTCAGAATTATAGCCTACCGATAAATTTCTTATGCTCATTATGGAATTTCCTGTCATGTTCTCCCCTATAATCTCTTGTAAGGATCCGGTGCGGCATCAATAAGAGCACGGGTGTAGGGATCCGATGGATTCTTTATCAAATCCGGGGTGTTCCCCTCCTCCACGATCTTTCCATTGTGCAGTACATAGATCCTGTCGGATATCACGCTCACGGTATTGAGATCATGCGTGATATATATTACACCGATTCCCAGTTGATCCCTGATTGAACTGAGAAGGTCAAGCACCTCTATCCTCAATGAGACATCAAGCATTGACACTGGCTCGTCTGCAATGAGTACTTTTGGGTTTACAGCAAGTGCCCTTGCCAGGTAGACTCTCTGTCTCTGTCCACCGGATATCTGATGTGGAAATTTCTCCCTGAAATAGGATGGCGGATTAAGGCGGACCATATCCAGAAGTTCGTCAATCCTTTCATCAATGTTACCCCTGAAATGACTCAGTATCAGCGGCCGTCTTATATGCCAGTCCACAGTGTGATATGGATCGAGAGATGCATATGGATCCTGGAATACCATCTGAATTTCTGACCTGTACTTTTTCAACTTCCTTCCCTTATACCGTGTAACATCCTCATCCATGAAATATATTTTCCCGGATGTCGGCCTGTAAAGGAGGACCAGAAGTCTTGCCAGGGTACTCTTCCCACTGCCGCTTGCCCCGACAAGGGCAAGGATCTCCCTCTCATTGAGATAAATGTTCACGTCATCTAACGCCTGGAGGATATTCCCGGAAACAAGGCCCTTCCTTATGAGGAACTGTTTCCCGATTCCCTCAGTTCTCAGAATTTGCTGCATCTTTCACCTTCCTCTTCTTTTTGTTATACATCCTGAGAGATGGATTTGCAATCTCGTCCAGCCCAAAGTTTAGCAGTATGAACGAGAACATCAGTGCCGATATCATCAGGCTCGGAGGAAGTATCCACCACCACTGACCCGTCAGATAGGCCTCATCATTGATTGCCCAGTAAAGCATGGTTCCCCAGTTAACCTGGCTCAGATTTCCAACCCCAAGGTACTCAACAAACGTGAGACCCATCACGCCATACATAGCAGTGAAGAAGAAGTTGGATACAATAACAGGCATGATCGCCTTAATGATCTGCCTGAATATTATGCTGATTCTTGATTCCCCTATCAGGATCGAGGAGAGGATATAATCCCTCTTTGAGACTGATAATGTGACAGACCTGAATGTTCTTGCACCGAAGGCCCATCCCGTGATTATGAGAATAAGAACGGTTGGAAGATATCCAAGGTTCTGCTTGAGGCCAAGGAAATATGTCCCAAATAACATTATAAGCAGAACACCGGGCACAACCAGAAATATGTTGACTATAGAATTTATCAGATCATTGAGGCGCTTGGATGCAAAACCGGAAAGTACTCCAACGAATACTGAAATGAGTGTCCCGATAATCCCCACAGCAAAACCTATCATCAGAGTCGGCGCGGCACCTGCAAAAAGCTGTGAGAACACGTCCTGCCCGTATCCAGTCGTTCCAAGTATATTCACTGAATTTGGAGGCAACGACTTCCTGAAAATGTAGGCATTTGGATTGTATGGGGTAAGGAATAATCCTGAAATGGCAAAAATGCCTATGGCAAGGAGAATGAAGAATCCTAATGTAGATTTTCCATTCTGGAACAGAATCCCCAATGAGGATTTGATCTTGACAGCCATCCCCCTCAAAATTGACAGGATACCGGATCTTTCCATTACGCCAGTTTCGTTCACATTATTCATTCTATCCACTCTCCTGTCTTATTCTTGGATCGAGAAAGCCATACAGAAGATCGACGATAAAATTACCAACAAGCACTGCAATTATAACCATAAGAAAGATCCCCTGCATCAACGGATAGTCCAGATTGTCGATTGCAGTAATCATATACATTCCAACACCTGGATATGAAAATATGGATTCCTCAATAATCACCCCGCTCATGGAGAGACCTATTGACATGGAGAAACCTGTCAGATTCGGGAGTATGGCATTCCTGTACGCAATACTCTTCAGCTGGTAATCTTTCATTCCAAGATTCTCGGAGTAATTTATGAAATCGCTGTTAAGATTGGGGATAATATTATTCCTCATTCCAAGAGTCCATCCCCCAAGAGATGTCAGAACAATTGTCAGGACAGGCAGGAATGCGTGATAGAGCACTGAAATTATGAACGGAACAGAGAAACTTTCGTTAAGGCTTGAACTGTACGCCCCACCAAGAGGAAACATCTTTCCATTGACAGCGAAAATATCAAGAATGATGAAGGCCATCACAAAAGCTGGAAAAGATGCCATGAACATGCTGAATATATCCACGGTAAGATCCTTCCACGTGTTCCTGTTTATACCTCCATATCTTCCCATTCGATTTCCTATGAAGAATGAGATGGAGATCGAGGTAATTACAAGGAATAGTGTCCATGGAAGTGCCTGTGCAAGAATCGTGGAAACTGAAACTGGATAATATGTTATTGAAACACCAAGATTCCCATGGAAGAGATCGTTAATATAGGTCAAATACTGGTCGTATATTGGAGCATGAGACAGCCCATATTCTGCTTCCAGCTGATGAAGATATGCTACGTTAACTGAGCCACCTGAAGCTTTGACAACGTCCTCGTATATAGTCTCAGCCGGATTTCCCGGTATCAATCTGGGAAGAACAAAATTTAGTGTTATGGCTCCAAATAAAACTATAATAAAAAGAAAAATTTTATTGATAATATATTTTATTGGAATTTTCAAACATACCTACCTTCATCATTCCTTTGTCTTCATCTTCTTTGATCTCACCCATCCGAATGCTGCCACTGCAGCTATTACAACTACCACGACTGCTGCTATGATGTAGTAGTCGGCATTGCTTAAACCGGTGTTGTTAGGAGCATTACTCTTCACATATAAATGTAACACTACAACCTCACTTGGTCCAGGGTACCATGGCATTGGTATCCAGTAAGGATGGGCTGCATTTGGCCATCCACCGATGGTTGTGTTGACGTATTCATACCAGTCAGCAGAATAGACAAGAGGTATTATAGGCATCTGTTGCAACATTATGGATGCCATGCCGTTTATATCTGCCTCCTGGGTACTGTTTGTGATTGCTGATGGGAAGTTATTATAGTACTGCTCAAACTGTGAAGGCACATTCCATCTCTCGGGGTTGATGTAGGCGTTAGTCTTTATTGGAACGACTGGACCCTGTATTCCACTGTAATCATACCACGGGTTTGGACCGATGCCAGTGTCGGTATCCAGTGCCATTGTATAATTACCGTCGGTGACGTCACCGCTTACAACCGACTGAGTTGGTGTTGTTGTGGTGACGGATATCCCTATCTGCTTGAGGTCAGACGCAATGATGGTTATATCAGTGTCCCAGTCTGAATATCCCGCTATGGACATCAGGTTGAGATTTGGCACTGCAACACCGTTTGGTGAATATAGCTGCCCTGATTTAAGGGTAAAGCCATGTGATTCAAGGAGTTTCAGTGCGGCGGTTTGATTGAATGTTGCCAGCTGGTTTGCCAGCTTGGTATTTGTTGAGTTGAGATAGGACATCTGTTGCTGCAGTATATTTGCAGCATTCGCAGGTGTTTCATATCCGTACTCACCGATGTTCATGATTGCAGTCCTGTTTATTGCCAGGCTGATAGCCTGCCTGAAATAGCTCAGGTTCAACGGATATATCATATTGTTGAGTAGAAGTGTTACAGGCTGTCCTGGAGGGTACCAGTACTTATTATGCTCAGGGTTGTTTGCTACGAATAGCTGTGTTACGTTTGGTTCGAACACGGACGCCCACTGTACTTTTCCTTCTGCAAGCGCGAGAGAAAGCGCACTGTTGCTCGTATAATCTACATAGACAACGTGGTCGATTTTCGGTTCATTTGGCTGCCAGTAATGCGGATTCTTGACCAGAACAATCTTCTGAGGGGAGAATGACTGCATCATGTATGGACCTGTCCCCACTGGATCTGTAACCTGCTTGCTTGCAGGGTTACTCACATTCTGCCAGAGATTCTTTGGCATTATGAATGTCGAGCCAATGTAGAATAGATACTGAGTCTGCGGCTGTGTGAAATTGAATTCCACTTCATAATTGTTTATTGCTGAGATGTTGCTCACTGTTCCCCATTCATCATAATCCTTTTTCTCAACATTGAATGTAAAAACAACACTCGACGCGTTGAACTGTTCTCCATTGGAGAATGTGACATTGTGCCTGAGATCTATTGTTAGATTTCTTCCACCATTCAGGAAATGATAGGAAGTTGCCAGCCATGGCAGGAGGGTGCCATTGTAAGTGTTTATCTGGAAAAGTGGTTCATATATGAAACCCATTATTCCAGCAGGAGTGCTCCATACATTGAACGGGTTGAAATTGTCAGTGAATGCCGGTGTTGGACCTGGAGACAGGTAAAGGGACGAATTCGCTGTACTATTTGACGTCTGTGGCGATGCAAAAATGCCGCCATTAGAACTGTTGCCATTGGCAGAAACCGCAATAACCATCATGGAAGAAAGAACCATGATGATCGCTGCGGTCAGTGCCATAACGATCTTCTTTTTTTCTTTAATATTCATAGACGTTTCGACTGAATTTCATTATTTAAATTTATTCGAAATTGCGATACTATATGACATAGTATGTTAATTTTCGAGAGTGAATTTCCCAGATTGCATATTGAAAACTCCTGATTTTGTGCTGTCATTACAGGAATCTCCATGCCTGCAATTTTGTCTCAATATTCTATCCGATAATTTGAATTATATTCTATCAAAAGGTTTGGCTTTCGACAATTTATCATAGAGTCAATAGCATATATGCCACTATAAGACCTGCCATGATAAGGATGAGAGCACCTGTGAGCAATTCAGCACCGGATCGTGGACGGAATGTCTCTTTCTCGATGCTGTTCTTATTCAGAATGAATGATCGCATTGCCATGACCTGAAGGAAACCCCCTGAAACCACCAGGAATACTCCGACGTCTGTTGAAAGGTGGTAGGACGTTTCAGGAGCGCCAGGAACCAGTTCCTTGATGATGATTCCAAATTTCGCAACGACAAATCCAAGAGCGATAATTGCTATTCCCGTCCTCACCCAGGCCAGGTAAGTCCTCTCATTTGCCATATGATCGGTTATCTTATTCTGATTGAATTGTTCATTCACCACGCTATTAAAAATATATACACCCTAATAAGAGGTTCGCTTTTAAATGGAGAAATCAATTCTGGCCCCTTTGAGATATTATAATTTTTCGTAATGTACAATAATCCTTATTAACAATTCTGTAATAAAAAATAGTGTCAAGCGAAGAAGGACTCGGGTCTCTTACGGTTTCTAAACTGATGGAAATATGCAAAATCGAGGGTTTGGAAGATATTCCCAAGAAGATCAAGAAGCAGGAACTGATAAAAACCATGATGGAGAAGATACCTGATAATAAACTGGAGAAATACCTTAAAGAAACAACGAATCCTGAAAAAAATAAACACAAGGTAACAGGAAGTGCCCAGAAAGAGGGAGACAATTATGTGAGGGAGAAAGTGATAGTAGAACTCCAAAAACACAGGATTCACAGGATACTTCTTAACGAGCTCGCTGAGAACCTTGGAGAAAAACCCCCAACAGGCAAGGGTATTCAGCTGTTTGATGGAATGAGCGATCGTATGCTGAAGGAACTTGAAAAAATATTCCTGAAACCTAATGAAGAGGAGAGTGAAAGGACATTCACAATGATCTGCTCAAACTGGCTCATATTCAAGGCAAAGGAGATCGAGAGCATAAAGACAGGATATCAGATTGATGATAAAAACAGGGTTGACGTAATAGCATATGATGTTGGAAATCTTCCATACATAATGGCAGAATGTAGCCTTGGGAAGAATTTTGATGGTGAATCACTGAACATGTCAATTGATAAGGCCACCAAGATACTTGATATTCACGGAAAGAAAATTGCAAAGAGATACAGGGAGGCGTGGCTTAGAATTTACTTCTTTGGTGATGAGCAAAGTTCATCCAGGCTGCTTGAACTTATAAGGAAGAACGGCAAGATTGATCAATATGGTGAAATGCATATAAAACGTGGCCTGTTTAAGACGGACTATAACTTGAAATTCCACGTATATTCAGTCAATGATGGAAAATTCCACGGCTTGTTGTTTTGATTTCCACCCATAATTTGACATGAAGATTTAAACAGCCCATTCTAACTCTGAAGAAACTTATCATTGCGTCTTATGGCAACTTTTCCTTATCAGTTGAATGATAAACATACCATTTTAGTTAGCAGAAAATGCGCCATATGATACAGACTGGTCCCGTCCAGTATGCAATGAACTGCTTGTCATGATTAAAGCAGACTGAATAAGAGATTATGCGTATGGGCAAACTCCACTGACAGATGGTTGCATTAAGGATTACACCTTTTTTGAAAGTGCTATTCGGTATTTGACTAATTTATGTCTCTGATAATCCGATTCATTGTTCATTTCGGAATCAGATCATGTTTTCGGTTGCATTGTTCAACTAAATATGTGCTGCAATCAGTGTTCATACAAATCTGAACAGCATATTTAAAATCTCTTAAACAGAAACTGGAGTTGATCAATGAACCGAAAAATTTGACTAACTGCCAGTGATCCTCTCAGTAATATTCCCCACGATTGCCATTTTTATGTCAGAACCCTGGCTTGCCCTGAAACCGATGAAGAGTCCGTATATCCAGAGGATAAAGGCAATAAGACCGATCAAAAGACCAATTGTTCCATCAAGTGCTATAGCTGAATTGATTCCACTTATGGAACTTCCTGGTGAATATATCTGTCCCATTATAATCACTGAGATGATCCTGCCAATTATGAAGAGCACTACAAGAATGATTCCCTCTACAGAGGATTGATACATATGGAACCTCATCCTTTTTTCCTGATCCTTGAAAATCACTGCAACAGCTATTGCTCCAATTATAGGTATGAGATAGAGAATTATGTACCAGAATGGATCCGGCTTGCTTTCCATGACCGTGGAATATTATAAAGTATTTTATTATTTCGTAATATATTGATTGAAATTAAAACGGAATGACTTCAGTTAAATTTTTACCATCTCTCCATGAGAATAATAGGGTTGACCTTGTGGATATCCTTTACCTTGTAAAGTCAATCATGAAATCTGGTTCATTTAAAGGATCCACGTCCTTTTAAAATTAGGCCAGGATATTTTATGCTCAAAGATCTTATTATCCTGCTTCCCGGTATCATATTTTCCGAGGTCCATACCAATAATGCACAAATTCGGAAGCGAGTGTTTTAATGCGTTTCAATGAGCTCAACAAATAGTTGACTCACCTGCAGTATACCAATGAACCAGAATAAAGAGTAGAAATTGTAATAGCAAAAAATTTAGGATGGACAGTTAAACAGACTATCTGCCCATGAACTTAATGCCGGGACCCACAGGAATTGTCTTAGGCCTTATGCTGTTTATTATTATTGCAAAGCTTGTGTATGCTGCAAAAAACGCTGCCAGGATGCCAAGATATCCACCAGCGTGTGTCCATGTGGAACTCGAGTAGATTGCACCTATTCCGAGAGTCACGAAAGCTAGCCATAACGTCAGGAACGTTAGATTTAATGAAACATTGAGCATCATTGCACCTATCCACATATATAGCGTAAATATTCCCCACAGAATAAGCGACCATCCAATAGCACTTGCCGGTAGTACAGTGACAACGTGCAGATCTGCAAGAATGTTTAGAAGAGCATAGAATTCCCAGAATGCACCGTAACTGGTAAAGGCGGTAAAACCGAAAGTGTTACCACGTCTCATCTCCCAGGACCCGGCAATCAGCTGGGCAATACCACCATAGGCCACTGCAAGTGGCACAACAACATTCACTCCCCCAGAACCAATCAGGCCAGCATTTACAAAACTCAGTAGAAATGTTGTGAACGCAAAACCTGCAAGACCAAGCGGGGCCGGATCAGCAGCCAGGGCTTTATTGAATGGATTTTCTTCGTTTACATCACTCATATGGCCCGCCTCCGATGTCGATAAGATAACTTAAAGATTTCCATACAAAATATAAATCGAAAATATACTTAACCATTTCCTTTCATGGGGAAACTATATGTAATATTCTTTTTATATTCAAAGTATGGCTGAAACTGACGAAATAAAGGAAATTCTCCCAACAGGAGAAAAATATCATCCCGGAATTGGCTCTTATGAAAAAGCGTACAGGGAATCGATTGAAAACCCTGACGAATTCTGGAGCCGTGCTGCTTCTATCGTAGACTGGGATAGAAAGTGGGACCGAGTACTTGACGATACCAATGCCCCATTTTACAGATGGTTTGTCAACGGAAAACTCAATGTTTCGTATAACGCGGTTGACAGGCACGTACTGTCCCATCGGAGGAATAAAGCTGCTTACATGTGGATTGGGGAGAATGGAGAGGAGAAGATCATCACGTATGACGGTCTTTACAGAAGGGTAAATAACCTTGCGGCCGCATTGATTAACCTTGGAATCAAGAAAGGAGACCGGATTCTCATATATCTACCCATGATACTGGAAGCCCCGGTTGCTATGCTTGCAGCCGCAAGAATAGGAGCAACATTCTCATTCGTTTTTGCGGGTTTCGGTGCATCTGCAATTGCTGAAAGAATCCAGGATGCAAAGGCTAAAATTGTCATAACAGCGGATGGAGGATTCCGAAACGGTAAAATCGTAGAACTAAAGAAGATAATGGATGAGGCACTGGAACAGACCTCCAGTGTAACAAATGTTATAGTTGTAAGGAGGACAGGCCATAATGTATCCATGGAAGAGGACAGGGATATCTGGTACCATGATATAGTTGGCGACAACATGACTTACGTGAAGCCAGTGGAAATGGATTCAAATGATCCACTGTACATACTTTACACATCTGGAACCACAGGCAAGCCTAAAGGAGTTGTGCACGGAAACGGTGGATACGCAGTCTGGGTGGCAAATACTTTAAAATGGGCATTCAATCCTGACGAGGATGACAGGTGGTGGTGTGCCGCAGATATCGGGTGGGTAACTGGCCACAGTTACATTGTTTTTGCACCGCTGATCCTTGGGCTCACCTCTATCATTTATGAAGGTTCAATAACCTATCCTGAACCTGACAGGCTATGGGAAATTATTGAAAGATACAGGGTGAACATACTGTATACATCACCAACAGCCATAAGGACTCTCATGCGTTTTGGAGAGAAGTACCCAAAAATGCACGATCTTTCAACCTTAAAGGTTCTTGGGACGGTTGGAGAACCAATAAACCCGGCTGCATGGAAATGGTATTATGAGCATATTGGCAGCTCCAAATGCCCAATAATTGATACATACTGGCAAACTGAAACTGGGGGATTTGTAATCTCACCTTCAAATGGGCTCGGACTTCCTCCACTTAAGCCCGGATCGGCCACTTTTCCCATGCCAGGTATTGACCCGGTTATTCTCGATGAAAATGGTAATGAGGTACCTGCAGGCGAGAAAGGATACATTGCATACAGGAAGCCATGGCCAGGGATGTTTCTAACTCTCAATAATGACCCTGACAGATTCAAGAAGGTCTACTTCGAAAAGTTCAACGGGAAGTATTACTGCGGTGACTATGCAGTGAAAGACAGTGAAGGTTACTACTGGCTCCTTGGCAGGGCTGATGAAGTGCTGAAGGTTTCAGGACACAGACTTGGAACAATTGAGATTGAGGATGCGCTCATATCATCTCATGAGGTAGCTGAGGCAGCAGTTTTTGGCAAACCTGACGAGACGAAAGGCGAATCCATAGTTGCATTTGTTGTAATCAAGGATCAATTCAGGGGAAATGGAGAAATTGTTTCCACGCTGAGAAAGAGGATCAGGGAGGAACTTGGTCCTATATACGTTCCTGAGGAAATTCACGTGGTCGACACCCTGCCAAAGACCAGAAGCGGAAAGATAATGAGGAGGGTAGTGAAGGCTGTATCACTGGGGCAGGTGCCTGGTGACATCAGTACACTTGAAAGCTCTGCCTCAGTGGACGAAATCAAGACAGCCATTGAGAGGTTCAAGAAAGTGGCAGATAAATAACTGCCAGAAACCAATGGCTTAGTCATTTGACAATATGCGCAACACCAACAATTCATTTAACCAGGGTTTGTGGTGCTGGGATCCATATTGACATCGAACAGCGCGAACATATGAATCCAAATATTTTATACATGTTTAGAATGCCATGAGGTGCGAAGAGAACCGGTTCTTCTTACACTCACCAAATCACTGAGATCCTTTATTTTTGTGACAATGGCGGTAAGTTCTCCATACTACCTGTCACATTACGAATATGATTCACTGGAAATAGGCACTGTTCTCTTCCTTAGCATTCTATCAACCAGCATTTTCGTCATATTTTATGGCAAGATCAGGAAATCACTTAGATTTAGATCCATTTTACTGTCTTCCCTTCTCATCATAGGATTCATAATACTCCTTGTTAAGCCAGATCCACTTTTCTATATTGCCGGCATCATTATAGGAGGCATATCACTCAGTGGAAGGGATCTATCGGCATACCAGCCAATAGAGCAATACACTATAAGTCATTATGAAACCGATCAAAACCTTAAAAATAGGGCATTCTCAATTTATAACTTTGGCTCCTATGGTGCAGCTTCACTTGGGACCCTGTTTTTATTCCTGTTCGGCTCTCGGGTCTCCTTCATGGCAATATTCTTCCTCGATTTATGTCTTGCAATTGCCCAGATGGCATTATATATTTTTGTGGCTTTCCCGCATTTTGAAGCGGATGGCAAAAAACCAGAAATTCCCATTGAATTGAAAAGCGACGTATCCACCTTAACTGCACTTTTTTCCATGGATGCAATAGGTGGGGGCCTGATCACAACATCGATACTCACGCTTTGGTTTAAAGCTGTTTATAATGTAGACCTCTCTTTGGCGGGATTCATATTTCTCGTAGTTAACATCCTTACGGCCATATCCATCCTGATTTCATCAAGAATACAGAACAGCATAGGACTAATAAGAACCATGGTCTTCACGCACCTGGTCAGCAACGGTTTTCTCCTGTTCATGCCAATTATCCATAACCTCCTGTGGAGTGAGATATTCCTGTACCTGAGACAGACTACCAGCCAGATGGATGTGCCGGCCAGGGACAGTTTCATCAATACCTTTATACCGAAGGAAGAAAGGATTAGCGCGAACTCAAGATTTACATCTGCAAGATCTGCATCCCAGATTCCTGGCCCATTACTTGGCGGACTGGCTATTGAAATAATGCCCTCCTCACTTATATTTGCAGCGGGAGGGATAAAAGCCATTTATGATCTCATTTTATATAAGAAGTATTCCTGGTTCAGGACATGATTCACTGCAATTCCAGGGTTAATGAAAAAAAATCGATACCGAACTTAAGGATATCACACAATGATTCTATTAATCCGGATCTCATAAAATATTGGATGTTGAAAGAAAGAGAAATGCAGGCATAACACTAAATTATCAAAAGAAAAAATATACATTTCACTTACTTCTGATAAAAACCAAGATACATATGAATGGGACCGTTGAGATTTGAACTCAAGTCACCAACACCCCAAGCTGGTAGGATACCAAGCTACCCCACGGTCCCCTGAGATCTCCTGATCAGGAGAAGGGCATAATTTCGTCTATAAGCTCAATGTGCGACAGAATCATTCTTCTACAGCAGTATCTGTCAAGGCCAAGGTCATCCATTATCCGTGATATTTCCTCGGTAGTTGGCTCCCTGTTTCTGGACTTTATCTCACTTATTTGAGCCTCAAATCTGGTATAATCAGATGCGATAACCCTACCGCAGCTAAAACACCTTATGGGTATAATCATCTCATATCACCTGTAGGACTTCTGCCTCTTCGCCCTTGCGCCCCTTCCCATAGGTTTCTTTGGAAGCTTTCTTCTGATATCATTTACCATGATTGTCCTGTCATACTGCCTGTATATATCTTCTATAGTCTGATCATTCAGGAACTTAACTATTCCCTTTGCCATCGCTGTCCTTGACGCATCAACCTGACCGGTCATGCCGCCGCCACTGACCTCTACTTCCACATCAATGCCTGAAGCTTTCTCTCCTATGAGTGTTATGGGCTCCAGTAACTTCTCTCTCAAAAGTGCAACAGGATATAACTCAATCGGGGTGCCATTTATCAAGAATCTCCCAGTACCCTTCCTCGTATAAGCCCGTGCGGTCGCGGTCTTCCTCTTTCCGGTGGTTATAACTATAACTGTGCCTGAAACTTTTTCACTCAACTACCTTCACCTCTCTACCCATGATCCTGGCCACCTCTGCAAGGGTTACATAACCGCTTACCTTTGTGTTCTTCGCTTTGTCGAGGATAACCTTCTCCACATCCCTGTACTCAGAAGGGACTCCATCATATACAATGCATCTCCTGAGGGCTTCCTTGCCTCTTGTAGTCTTTTTAGGAAGCATCTCACCTATTGACCTTTTAAGAATGGCTTTTGGGACTCGGGGGTAATAAGGACCTTTCCTTACACTCCCTATATCCCTTCTTGAAAGAAATCTTTTCAGAACATACTTTCTGGATCCTGTCACAACTGTGTCTGCAGCATTCACAACAACGATTTTTTCGTCAGTGTTGAGAAGTTCCTTTGCGATTATGGTTGAAAGTCTCCCATAAATACAATTTGAAGCGTCTATAACTTTCATATAATTACCTCATTACCTTTAGATTTGTCCCCTTGGGCTCCCTGTCTGCGATTGCATCTAGTGGTATAAACTCTCCCCCTGCCTCAGACATTTTCCTGAGTGCCTTCTCACTTATGTACAGGGCAGAAACCTTCAGTTTTTTCTCAACATAGCCGCCACCAAGAATCTTTCCAGGTACAACAACAGTATCTCCCTCGTTGCATAGTTTGGATATCTTGCCTATATTTATTGATGCATAATTTCTTCTGGAACCTGCAATCCTTTCCGCAATATCCCTCCAGAGTGGAGTCTGGTTTTCCCTGGATACCGCATTAAGGTGCTCCACTGTTTCTTTAACATTTGAATCAGTTTTGTTTGATGTTTTAATCGACATTTTAACCATCAGAATTGACACATAAATAATCTGAGATTAATAAGGTTTTTTACTTATCCTTTATGTTTCTTCTTATCTCATCAATCAGTTCAGTTTTTGCTAAATCTATATTGCTTTGGTGATTAATGTCCACAGATGCCAGATCGATCTTCCTCAGTATTCCCATGATCCGGTGATATTCTGATCCACTCAGGGCAGCCCTCGAGAATAACCTTCGTAGCATTACCCTTGTGGACGGTATTTTGTGAACCGGAAAATTAACCTTCTGGCTGATCTCGATTATCCTGTCAACAAGAATCCCCATCTCCTCCCCACTTGCCCTCTCCTTGCCGGGAAAATCTACAGATTCCAGTTTCATTCCCTCATACATTATTATGGCGGCCGCATGCGATAGATTATAGATCGGATAGATTTCACTACCCGGAATTGTAATGAAAAAGTCGCATAATTCCAGCTCATGGTTCCTGAGTCCGTCTCCCTCCCTTCCCAGGAGGATACAAGTGGTCATGGAAGGGTCATAGTAGTTTGACCAGAAATAATCAGGTTTTACAGGAATTCGCCGGTAATCCTTTAAATTACGGGATGTAACGGATGATGTCCCAACGATTATATCGAAATCCTTTCTGAGGTTTGAAACAGACTCATAATATTTGCATCCATCAAGGAACGTGGATGCCTCCTTAGCCCTTGCATATGCGTCATCATCAAGGAAAGACTGTCCCACAAGAATCAGGTTTGAAAAATTTGTATTCTTCATAACCCTTGCGACTGCCCCTACGTTCCCCTGAACTTCGGGTTCAGTCAGGGCTATTGAAATTCTAGAATAATCAGGCTTCATTGGCTGCTTCTTTCGGTTCTTCCTTACTCCCTTCCTCTTCCTTCATTGATTGATCCGCCTTTGGAGTTTCTGCTGGAACCTCCTCTGATTTTGGCTCATACTTCTCCACCATTGAGATTGTGTACTCCTTCAGGTATTTCCTGGTATTCTCCACAACCCTGTACTTGGCATCAAACCATTCCACATTGAACCTGAACTCTTCCGGAACTTCAACTGTTATTTCATTCCCAGTTTCCTTAACATCAAACTTGTCAGAGCCGGGGGTGAAATTCTGATCAATCAGTGCCTTGATCTTCTCAGGAACAGAGTCTATCTTTGAAAGTATCTTGTACTTGTAAAAAACATCTTTGCCTGACCATGGATGATTGTAGTCCACAACAACCCTTCCAGGGCTCACTGACAAAACCTTTCCCCTTCTGTTATTTATCCTAACTTCCTGACCCGGAACAGGATCTATCTTGTTTCTCTGAAATTCTGCGTATGTATGTACTTTTATGTTTTTTGGATCCCTTACACCATATGCATTCTCTGCCTTGATCTCGACCTCATTCTCGTCTCCTGGATTGGCTTTCAATAAACTTTCGTTTATTTCCTTGAAAATATCCTCGGAACCTACTATCAGGACTCCCTCATTATATTTTTGATCTGGATCGTAGATATCATTTGCCTTTGCCAGTTCCTCGTTGTTTGTTGCAACAAGCTGCTTGTCAGTACCTATTCGCATTTCGAACGTAATTTTTACGAAATCTCCATTTTCCATTATATCACCGGAATAATTCATAGGTAATTTAGGATGATATTTAAAAGTATTCTGTTAGTGAAAGAGAATTTGATCAGCCTGGAATCCTGTCAGTCAATCTACCGGTATATGGAGCCGATCTCGGCATCAATGAACAGTTCTGTTCCCACAGGAGGCTCCTCAAAAACTATTGCATTTGATATCAGGGTTTTTCCAGCATCTCTTATCATGGCCAGTATCTTTCTTTCAAGTCTTCCCCTGATCACGAACGCCTCATAATTCTCAATCCATTTCTTATCACTGCTCAGGTCAGACCATGAGCCAATAAAAACTCCCCCCTTTCCTGCCTTTCCTGAATATGATTTCCCTTCCGGATATCCTCTTCCAACAGGAACACCGACGTTTAGCAGCGAGACTCTTGATGTGCCGGAGAATAGGTATCTCTGGTTCCCTGAAACAAAAACAATTCTCTCGCCTTTTATCAGGACATTTGAACTGAGAAGTTCGTTTATTATCTGAACAGGAGTCATGTCTGTCCCCGGATTTTCCAGTAGATATGGCGTCACTGATCTCAGTATATTGATCTGGCCAGCCGTAATTGTCGACGCTGTAACGCCGATTATCTCGCATCCAGGCCTTACTGATGAGAGCATTCTTGCCGTATTTCCGGTTCCTGTGACGGCAACTATCCTGTGTGCACGCGATTCTCCTGCAATAACACGGGCCGCTCTTGCCATTGAATATGTTATTCTACTTCCGTAGAAATTCTCCGGTTCGGGATATGGCGGTGAATTCTGTTCCACGAAGAGTGCAGTCTCCCTCAGGGTCTTGACAGCCTGGAGAGGATACTTTCCAATTGCAGTTTCCTCAGACAGCATCAGGGCATCTGCATCATCCATTATTGCGTTTGTTACATCTGAAATTTCGGCCCTTGTTGCGCTCTCATTTTCCACCATGCTCTCCAGCATCTGTGTCGCAACTATAGTTGAAACCCCATAGGAATGAGATTCCCGTATTATCCTCTTCTGGCTCACAGTCACCTCATGCAGGGGCATTTCAACACCAAGATCTCCTCTTGCAACCATCAGGGAATCTGATGCCAATATTATTCCCTGAAGATTGTTCATCGCCTGCTGGGTCTCGATTTTTGCCACGATTCTTGTATCACCGTTTTGCTGGACAATCAGGTCATGAACGCTGTCGATTTCATCACGATTCTGTACGAATGAGAGGGCAACGAACTCTATTCCATTCTTGATGCTAAGGTCAAGATACATCCTGTCCCTTTCCTGGAGAATCCCAAGAGGAATGTATCTTCCAGGAACATTCATTCTTGCATTGTTTCTCAGATTCCCTGAATTTTCTGCAACTATTGTACACTGGTCCCCTGCTGAGGCCTTCACCACAGTGGATATCTTGCCATCCATGAATAGCACGTGATCGCCAGGCACCAGTATCTTAATAATTCCCTTTACTGCAATTCTGATTTGGGAGGCAGTGGTTTCACTCACGGTATATTCCTGCCCCTCCTTTATTTCCAGAGAATCCTCCTTGAGTATTGCCCTGAGCTCGGGACCCTTAAGGTCTACCATCAAGGCAACAGTTCGTCCATAATCTCTCCTGAATTTCTCCCTGACTGAGACAAGATAATCAAGCTCCTCAGGTGTGCTATGGGCCGTATTTAGCCTGAAACATGAAACCCCATTTTTTACCATTTCCAGCATCACCTTCTCATCCCGGCATGCAGGGCCGAAGGTGGCTACTATTTTCGTGCTCGGGAGTGTTTCGTTCTGCTGCATATGCCATTAATGTGAAGAAGGATAAAAAAAGTTCCCCTCGTAAGGAAAATTCTCTAAAAAATAAAGATATTAATATTGAAGAAGTGTTGTTTGAAAGTATTATATGCGTCAACACAATAAGTTGTGAGATAGCATGGAGTATCCGATTGAAGCTGTGATTGAAGTTGAGAGGGATGACTGCAAGATAACGGAGGCTATTATGTCCATGAACGGTGTGAGATCAATCTCGAGGCTGAAGATTGAGCCTGAGGAAACTCTTCACAGTGTAGAAAAGGATTCCTTCGACGATAGGGATATGATTATTCTCAGGAGACTCTCCTCAAAGGTTGCAAAAGCCGGCCAGAACAAGGTATGGGTATATGGAAAGAGCTGTTCTGCCTGCAATGCCATGGCACTCAGCGATGCTGTTGTGCTCTCCAGCAGATCAATAGACAGAAAGAGAGTCCACTTCCGGGTACTTCTTCAAAGCCGTGGATCTCTTCGAAAACTAATGAGGGATCTGGAGGCAAGGAATCTTAAACCAAGGATCATTGAAGGCCCTGATGAGATAAAGAACGAGATGTCAGAACGTGAATTCAGCGTCCTCAAGATGTGCTATGACCTGGGTTATTTTGAAAATGAGAGGGATGCATCCCTGACCGAGATAGCCAAGATTATGGGAATTTCCACATCGTCACTGTCTGAAACCCTCAGGAGGGCAATGAAAAAGATCGTGAAGGACTATCTTAAGGGCAAGCAGATCTAGATCATAGATTCCCTTATTTTGAGAGACTTCCTGTATATTTCTTCAAAGGTCTCAAAGTTTACCTGCTGCCTCGCATCACTCATTGCCCTTTCCGGATCTGGATGCACTTCTATCATCAGTCCGTCTGCCCCTGCACCAACAGCTGCATATGAAAGAGATGGTACATATTCCCTCTTGCCTGCAGGATGGCTGGGGTCCACTATTACAGGGTAATTGACCATTCCCTTCAAAACTGGAACTGCTGAGATGTCAAGGGTGAATCTTGTTGATTCTTCAAATGTCCTGATTCCTCTTTCCACCATGATTATCTGGTCGTTGCCCTCCCTTGATATATACCTGGTTGCTTGATAGAACTCTTCAATGGTATTCCCAAATCCACGCTTTATCAGTACGGGCTTCTGCCTTCTTCCCACCTTTTTGAGCAGGGAAAAATTCTGGCAGTTCCTGCTTCCTATCTGGAAAATATCAGTATATTCCTCCACCAGGTCCAAATTTTCTTCATCCATCACCTCCGTGACAACAAGCATACCGAATCTGTCTGCTGCCCTGCGCATTATTTTCAATCCTTCCTCTGCAAGGCCCTGAAAACTCTCTGGGGCTGTCCTGGGCTTGAAAGCTCCCCCTCTCATTATCCTGACTCCAAGACCGGACAGGAATTTTGCAGTTGAATTTATCTGTACCTCACTTTCCACGGCGCATGGTCCAGCTATGAACTGTATCTGACCTTCCGGGAAAAGTTCTCTTACCTTAAGCATCTCACTCATCATGGTAATTACCTTCTATTTCTTTAATTTCTTTTAAAAAATTTGTATCATCCAGCACGGAAGTACCGATCAGGCAGGCATCGAACGGCATTTTTATAAGCTTTTCCGCATTTGAACGGTTGATTCCGCTCTCCAGGATCTTTGTTCCAGCCCTGTCCTCCATCAACTTCAGTGCTTCCTCCTCATGCGGATCAATCCTGAGACTTCTGAGATCCCGCCTGTTGTATCCAATCATCACGCCTTCCATTTCCGGAATTTTCTGGAAGGCACTTATGGAATGGAACTCCACCAGGATTTCCATTCCCCTATCCTCCCCGTACCTGCAGAGATCCTTTATCCTGTTTTCATCGAGAAAATCTGCTATGAGGAGGAAGGCATCGAATCCGGACCGGTATGCAGCATCCACCATGGATTCCCTGTCCACAAAATCCTTCATGAGCATTGGTTTATTCAGTTTCTGAAGAATGACACCATCCTCCAGTGACCCCCTGAAATGATCGGGCTCTGTGAGAATGCTGATTGCATCTGCCGATTTCCCAATCTTTAATGCAAACTCCTCAGGAGTCTCAACCAGTCCACCCCTGAACCCTGAGGGTGACTGCCGCTTGAATTCGAGGATCATTGCCTTTCTTCCGGCCCTGTTTGCCTCCTTAATTGCGTCTATCATGGATATTGTTTCCCGCATCCTCCTTTCAGGAAGACACATATTCCTCCGGCTGTTCCTTGCATATATCCCCTCAACAGTATTCATTCATTCTGCCTCCACAAAATTCCTTATGAGATTTTCCCCATATTCGGTATAATAACTTTCGGGATGATACTGTATGCCGAAGTAGAGATTCTTTCTGTCGTGGAAGCCCATGACACTTCCATCTCTTTCAGATACTGCATCTACAACTATATTTTCTGAAGGGACAACTGTGAGGGAATGATATCTTACCGCCCTGAATTTCTCGGGTATATCTCCATATAACAATGAATGTGAGTGAATGATTGTATCAACCTCCCCATGAAGCGGTCTTTCCATCACCCTGATTCCTGAGTTCAGGAAGTAGGCCATTGCCTGGTGTCCAAAGCATATCCCAAGTACCCTCACATCTCCACATCTTTCCAGGAAGTCTGGGATCTGCCCACTATCCCTCGGGTTTACAGGATTTCCAGGACCCGGTGAGATTATTATCCTGTCATACTTATCAGGATCGACCCCACTGAGGTCATCATTCATCATTATGTCCATTCCATACCCCAGTTTTCCTGCAATCTGGACAATGTTGTAAACGAAGGAATCGTGGTTATTCACAAAGAGCAATTTCATTCAGCTCACCCCCTGCAGCTGACAGAGCCTTGTTGAACATCTCCTGAACCTCATTTTCCGGAATAGAATCTTTTACAATCCCGGCACCTGCCCTTGCATAGTATGAACCATTCATCCTGTATATGCATCTGATGCTTAGTGCCAGGTCCATGTTTCCCCCTCCTGCAATGCCGATACCTCCAGAATATGGTCCCCTGTCATCCTCCTCAAAGCTGTCGATTATTTCTATGGCCCTTTCCTTTGGTGCACCGGATACGGTTCCGGCTGGAAATACTGAATCGAGCACTTCAGAGAGTGAAACATCGTTTCTTTTTATGGATTCAACCCTGCTCACAATATGCATCACCGAATTGAACTTCCTGACAGCCATGGACTGTGTTACCCTTACCGTTCCAAAGACTGATATCTTTCCAAGATCATTCCTTGCAAGATCTACGAGCATCCTGTGCTCAAGAAGTTCCTTCTCGTTGTGGAGGAGTGAATATTCGATTCTCCTGTTCTCCTCGGGGTCATGGGAAGAAGGGCTTGTTCCTGCAATTGGCTCGATTATCATCCTTTCACCATCAACTGTTATTACATTTTCTGGCGAACTGCCAAGGATTTCAAATTTCCCAAACCTGTAATAAAATACGTACATTGACCTGTCACCGGATATAAACGATCTTAATCTTTCCAGTGGATCCGGATTGATTGGCCCAAAGGATCTGGAAAGAACTACCTGAAGCACCTCTCCCTCCCTTATCCTTCGTCTCACATCCAGGATCCGGTCCTCCATTGCCCTGTCCCTGAACACCTTTCTATCTGTCACCACAGCCATCATTTCCCCCCTCCTTATTGTGTTCTCGAAAATCTCTTCAGGAATGAGGCCGACAATGCCGGGATACTCTGAATTTTTACCTCTTATGCCACAAACTTTCCTTGCATGGGAGAATGAAACCATGAATGGCACCTTTCCAGTGACATTATTGAGAAATTCCGATGAGTCCGATTCAAAGATGTTCCCTCCTGCAAAGAGAGTCTCGTTTCCAATCGTTCGCTCTTCATTAGTGAACCTGCATATGTACGCAAAATTTGAGCCCGAAGTTATGAGGCCAGGCAACCTCTCAATTAGTGATTTCTGCATTCTTTAACCTCCTGAAGAAACTATCTATAAGATTCGTATCCTTCTTCCCTGGAGAGATTTCAAGTGAGCTGCTCAGATCCACAAAGCCAGGATTGTAAGAGACCAGTGACCAGATATTTTCAGGTCCTATCTTCCCTGCTATGCCAGTGTCGTCATCCAGGATGCCTGCGATCTTCCCCATTTCATGGGATATTCCATTCCTGCTTTCAAGCAGTACGAGATCAGACTCCGGCCTGATCCTGTTGAAATATTCCAGGTAATCCGGGCCGTCAATATTCACGACTGTAATGACCTTCCTGCCATTCTGCTCAGCCTTTTCTATTTCCTCTTCGCTTGTATTGAAATGAAGCTGGACATACTTCTCATCTCCTTCCATCCTGAGGGCATCATCGATTGATGTATGCACTGCCACTACAGGTATTTCTTCCTTAGCCAGCAGCCTGACAAGTTCCATGCTTCCCTTTCTGGGCGAAGCACTGGAAAGAACTACTCCTATCAAATCGGCTCCTGATTCGTATGCGTATACTCCATCCTCCATCCGTGTTATTCCGCAAATCTTAACTTGCATCTGCTGCCTCCTTTAGCTTCCCGCCCGTAATATTCATCAATTTTTCAATTGCAATGCCTGATGTGATTGCCCTCTGTGCTGTTCTGTATGCATCATCAAAAGTGTGTTCCAGACCGGATGCAAGAATGCATGGTGCAGCGTTGATGGCAATAAAATCAGATGCATCCCTCATGGTTCCATTTAGACCAGATAGCGTCTTGCGAAAGATATCTTCCCTCTCATTTCCTGTAGTCTCCTCATCTCCTATTTTTCTCCCGATTATTTGCTGTGCTTCCACTGTGAACTTCCTGATGTCATCCCCGACCTGAATCAACGATGACCTTCCACTGTACGAAATCTCATCCATGCCTTCCTCAGAACTTATCACGAATCCCCTTGTGCCTGAACTGAGCATGCTTTTAGAATAGGTCTCCTGGATGTTACTGTCTGTACATCCAATAACCCTGATCCCCGGATTAAGGGGGTTTGTCAGTGGTCCCATCAGGTTGAATATCGTGGGATGTTTCAGCATCTTCCTCACTTCCCCAAATACCCTGAATGCCGGATTATGCAGTGGCGCAAGAATGAATGAAAAATTCATGTTAATCAGGCCATTCATAACCTCATCCCTCGATCCAGGAAAACGGTAGCCACACAGTTCCATGAAATCTGCTCCACCTGATTTTCCGGTGATTCCCCTGTTCCCATGTTTACCCATCCTGATTCCAAGTGAACTGCAGACAATCGAAGCGGCGGTGCTTACATTTATTGTGCCTTTATGGTCACCTCCTGTACCGACTATGTCAGAACACTGCCTGAATTCACTTATGGGGGAAAATGACATGATGGCTTCTGCAAAGCCGGTAATTTCATCCGGGGAGTATCCCTTCAGGTACAGTGATGAGAGGAATGTCCCTCTCACTACTGGACTGTAATCCCCTTTTGTCAGTTCCATTGCCGCGTTCTTCATCTCATTCTTTTCCAGGTCTTTTCCCGAAAGGATCTTCAATATGTATTCATCAATCATAGACTGCATCACCCAGCATTTCTATTTCACTCCTGAAACCCTGCCTATCATTGCTGTCCATATAACTTACGAGGCTGGATCCTACAGCTATTCCATCTGCTCCTTCAGCCCTCAACTCCCGCACCATCTCCATGCTGTTGATTCCAAAGCCGAAGATTATCTCACGGTCATTGCATAATTTTCGTATCCTTGACACCATGAGGTCGATGCTCACAGGAACCCTTATCCCGGTTGACGGCTGCAGGCCATGATAGATCCAGCTGTCGGTAAGCAGAGTCATTTCCCTTATGGCACTGTCCGGTGTGGAGGACGTGAAGAATGGGATAAGTGAAAGATCTCTCTTTTTCATCTCTTCCGAAAGTTGCCTCCTTTCGTCATAATAGTCAGTCAATAGATCAGGCACTATCGCCCCGTCAATTCCTGCCTCCTTGAGATCGTCAAGGAATTTCCCGGTGGAGGAATGAAAGTGGTTATAATATACCAGGGCATAGTTCTTCTTTCCAGCCAGCCTGGACACGTTTACAATCTCCTTCAGGAAGGAAAATGAGAACCCTTCCATGGCCTTCCTGTGAGTCCTCCTTATGATAGGACCATCATAATATGGTGTCCCGGTTGGGATACCCAGCTCAAGATAATCAAAGCGCATCCTAATCATTTCACCGAAGAAGGTCGAAAATGTCTCCCTGTCAGGATACGGGAAAGTGAGGTAAAGAGCAAGCTTCATTTCAATCCCTTACAAATGACAGATCGAGGAGACCGTGTCCACTTACATTTATGACAACTGTTTTTCCCTGATTTTCAGGTTTCCTGCAGTACTCCATGGCGGTAGCGATGGCGTGAGAAGATTCGGGCGCTGGAACGATGCCCTGGGTTCGTGAAAATATCCGGAATGCCTCCAGGCTTTTCGCCTCATCCACCTCATCTGTTCGGATTCTTCCGTGCTTTATGAGAAGTGAAAGGGCAGGTGCAGCTCCATGATATCTCAATCCGCCTGCGTATATTGACTTTGGAACGAAGTCGGCCCCGAGCGAGAACATTTTCAGCTCTGGTAATATCCCGGCAGTGTCAATGAGATCGTACGCATATTTGCCGTGGCTGAATTTTGGGACCTCAGTTGCCGCCGTCGCTATCATTTCCACATCTGTATCCATGAATGGAAATGTAAAACCGGAAAAGTTGCTTCCTCCACCAACGCATCCTATCAGGGTGTCTGCCTTCTCGCCTATTATTTCTAACTGCTTCCTTGCTTCCTGCCCGATTACGGATTGATGGGTAATCACGCAATTCTCAACGCTTCCCAGAAGGTACCTTATATCGTGATCAAGCGCATACTGTACTGCCTCGCTTATGGCTATACCGAGTGTGCCCGGATGTTCAGGGTCCTCCTGGAGTGTTCGCCTTCCGTATTCAGTCTGAGTACTCGGACTCGGGAAAACGCTGGCCCCATAGAGGTTCATTATTTTCTTTCTCAGTGGTTTCTGGTCATAGCTTACCTTTACCATGAATACAGTGGATTTCATCCCATTAAGTGTTGCCGCAAGGGCGGTAGCTGTTCCCCATTGTCCTGCACCGGTCTCTGTCACAACCTCCTGCAGTCCCTCATTTGCCGCATAATAGGCCTGGGGGAGAGCCGTATTGATCTTGTGTGAGCCGGTAACTGTGGCCCCCTCATACTTCAGGAATATCTTTCCACGGAACTTGAGGAATTTCTCGAGATTCCTGGCTCTTATCAGAGGAGTCGGCCTTCCTATCTGTGCATATTCCTCCAGTACCTCGTCAGGTATCCTCTCAAACCGGCTTGAAGTGAATTCCTGCCTGAGTACCTCCCGGGGAAGAATCCTGTTAAGAAGATCTATTGATGAGTTTTCCGGATCATGGTCTCTTGCTGGCGGTAATGGTTCAGGAAGATCGGGAACTATGTTATACCATTTCTCGGGTATAATGTCTACATTCTGCTCACTGTACATAGTTATTGGGATGGAATGATTGTATTAAAACATTAGTGCTTATTATCGATTAGCAATCATTTTAGTCCCCGGTGGATATATACCGTTCCAGCAGCCAGCCTTGTCACATCTATTTCCCTGAATCCTGTTTTACGCATAATGTCAGTGAAAACTCCAGGCGTGACAAAATTGCGTACTGATCCTGCAAGATATGTATATGAATTGCTCCTGCTTGCCATATCAAGTATGGATGGGACAATTTTGTAGAAATATAACCTGAATGCAGGTGCAATGAAGGTTTTGCCCGGGTCAAATATGTCCATATTGCAGAATATGGCTCCCGGCTTCAGGACCCTGTAAGCCTCCCTGAGATATGACTCGAGGCTTGGCACGTTCCTCGTAAGGAAGCATGAGACGCCACGGTCAAAATAATCGTCCCCAAATGGCATTTCTTCGGCAGAGGCCACATTGAAGTGCACCCCCTCAAGATGCCGTGGAAACATCTCCTCAGTAATATCAATGGCCTGGATTTCAACCCGTTTGCCGCGTGAGAGGATTTCCTCTGAGACCTTGCCTGATCCGGCCCCTGCATCAAATATTACCTGCCAGTCCCTGAGTTCAAGCAGGTCTATGATTTTCCGCCTCCATGAATTATCCATTCCAAAACTCATCAGGGAATCAAAGAAGTCATACTTGGCACTGATGTTCCTGAAGACTTCCCTTACCATCTTCTCCTTTTCTACCATCTCAAAACCTCATCCTTGCGTACTGCGCGTGAGGTACACCTGAAATTCTGATTGTGTTCTCGGGATCTATCAGCCCCATTTCAACTCCTATTCCAACAGTATATTCACCAACAAAATTCCCTATCGTGCATATTTCCATTGCCTCCTCAAGCGTCCTTCTTGAGACGGAGATGTTTCCATAGAAGTCTTGCTTCACATTTATATGAAGTCCGTTCTCCCTGAGATCTTTCCCGATAAGATTCGAATCTGCCGCACTGAGCAGGATCTCACCGTTGACATGAAGCACCTTCATATTAACCCTGAATGGCATGGTTACACCTTGTCTATATGCTTGTCCTGAGGGGAATAGAATATTGAGGAGTTTCTTCCCATCTTTATTGCCTTAACTGCATCCTCCCTGCTCATTCCCCTCGTTTCAGCCTCCCCAATAACATCATCTTCGAGGGGGGCCATGCCTTTCTTCATGTCCTTCAGATCCCGGATTATGTCAAGAATCCTTTCTATGTCAGATCTCTTTGATGAGCTCATCCCTGTTTCAAGCATATCGATATCAAGGCCATTCCTGTCGCTGGATACATCTTTGAGATAACTTTCCACTATATTCTTCGCAAGGATTGCATCATCAAGGGTGACAACCTCAGAAAGCCTTGCCTTTGCTGCAGCCTCTGCAAGCCTTATGGTTGATTCCAGCTGCCTTGCAGTTATGGGGACTGCCCTGAACCTGCCATCCGAGGTTCCTGAATTCCTTGTTCTGACGTATTCCTCCTTGAGGAAGGCCATGGCATCTTCCGTCATTCTTGGAAAGATGTGACTCTTGGCATAGGCGACATATTTCCTGAACATTTCCCTTTCCAGGGGAGGTTCATAGTCCTCTTCATTCTCAATCGTTTCAAGCTGTATGTTACTGATCTCCTGACTCCGGTATATCTCCCCAAGCCTGTGTGCATTCAGGACATGTTCTGCAAGCTCCTCATCCCTCTTCTGATCAGGTTTGTCGATAAGTCGGAATATTACATCGAATCTTGATACAAGTGGCGGAGGGAAATTGATCTGGGACATGAATTCCTCATTCTCGTCGTATCTACCATTCTTGGGGTTTGCTGCTGCAAGAACGGAACATCTTGATTTCAATGTGGCCATTATTCCAGCCTTTGATATCGTGACTGTCTGCTGTTCCATTGCCTCGTGCATTGCTGCAGTATCCTTGTCGTCCATCTTGTCCATTTCGTCAATTGCAACGAAACCATTGTCAGCAAGAACAAGTGCTCCCGCCTCCAGTGTCCATCTCCCCTCGCCAAAGTCATCACGGACGGCTGCAGCGGTTAATCCTGCTGCACTTGAGCCTTTTCCTATTGCGAGGACTCCTCTTGGAGAAATTTCTGACATATACCTGAGAAGCTGGGATTTTGCAGTACCCGGATCTCCTACCATCAGGATGTGTATATCACCTCGAATGGTTGTCCCATCTTTCATGGTCTTTCGCACGCCCCCAAACATCTGCAGGGCCAGAGTTTTCTTTATATGCTCAAGGCCGTATATGGAGGGTGCTATAGAGCCGGCCAGTTTGTCCACAATCGCAGGATCCTTTGAGAGTTTCAGTATCTCTTCCTCCTCTGCCGGTGAAATGTTTATCTCTTCCATTTCCTTCGTCGTCTTCCGGTAATTTACCGTATAGAGGAATGTGCTGAACTCAGTCAGGAGGTTCCCCCCATAAACCTTCTGTTCTGCCTTGAGAATCCCGTCGAAAGATACCCTGTCTCCGGGAAACAGCTTTCCTGCAATGTCATCCTCTGAAATCACGGTCAGCCTGAGAGGTTGAGCGCCTCCGTTTATGTTTTCCGGGTTCTCCTGGATCTCGATCTTCTGTGTATCGATAAATCTTGACTCGTTTACAAGAAGATTGAATTTAGGCTTGTTCTTCTCGTTGGGGCAGTCATCGTTTGAGCATATTTCCGGTTCTTCAAGCCTGCCCCTCTGCTGGAGCATGTAAGTTATGGCCCTGCAGTATACACACTGAAACGCGGCATTGTAGAGTCTGGGCATCACCTCTGTATTCTTCCTTATGATGCCTGTAATTGAGATGAGTTTTCCAACATTTATGCTTCTAAGATTCCTGATTTCGACCTTGACATCCGAAGTCTCCGGGAGGCTTGTAATCCTTATGTTAACGATTATGGAGTTTGGATCTTTCGCAGTGAAGTTTGGTGTGCTGGAGGCAATGTATTCCCTCAGGAGCTTGTTTCCCTCGTTAAGGGTCTCCTCTGCATTCTGGAGAAGGTATAGGGAAAACCTGGGATCAAACTTGTCGATATCATCAAATGAAACATAAAGACTCCTCTCCTCAGGGTAGTGGGAACTCATTCTCGTTATGCTGTCGTAGTATCCATATTGCTGGAACAGGTGATCCCAGAGCTTCCGCAGTTCCTCTGGTTCATAGTATTTTCTTTGCTCCTCTAACAGATCATCCCTGTACATAGCCCATGCATGTCCAATCCATTATTAAAGTGTAGTGGGATTTGATTATAATGCACGTGATATTTTCAGCCTGCGAAAATATATATACTGATGTGCATAATGATAGTGGCCCCTCCATGGAAAGGATGCCTGGCAACATGTTGATTCCAGGATTACAGCTTTGGTAGTCACACGTTTCTTGCATGATTTTTCAGGCCCTTTTCGCATGTTGGGCAGCACGCATAGACAGTTCTTTTATTTATCGAGAATTTCCTTGGATTATCCGAGATTATTTTTCCACAGTAATCACAGTGGATATTTACGGTCCTGCCTGGACTCATCCCCGGGCTTCTAAGCCTTGCAATCTTGACATCCCTGATCGTGAGATCTGTGAATTTCAGAAGATCCTCAAAATAGGTAATCAGTAAGTATGTGCCATCAATCAGGCTGAAATATTCAACAATATCCTCCTGTGATATCCCATCCATGCTGTTTACATGGATTATGGCCATGTCACGCAGATCGTCACTTAGTGTTACAGTGTAATTTATTATCTTTCCATTTAATGAAAGTGATTCCAGTGCCCTGCTCACAGTAATCCTGCTGGTGCCTATCTCCCTGGCTGCTTCCTGTATGCTTATCCTCGAATTCTCCCTCAGGAGGGCGAGCAGTCTTTCCTCAACTTCCGACAAATTTCTTTTCATATTGTATCATGATTTTTTGACTATTATACATTTTGTAAAGCAAATACTTATTATGGTTGCAAAAATATGTACATCATGCCAGTAGACGTAATATGTGGAATGAAAGTGAAGGAAAGCACGCCTTACAAGAGTGAGTTCCAGGGAAACACATTCTATTTTTGCTGCAGTTCATGCAAGGCAGAGTTTGATAAGAACCCTTTAAAATACAGTAGATAGATGATAGGTTATGCCAACTGATCCTGTCTGCGGAATGTTTGTTCCGGAAACCACTGACCTTGTTACTGAAGTGGATGGAAAGAAGTATTATTTCTGTTCCAGTGGATGCATGCAGAAGTTTTCATCACCTGATCTTGAAGCGAAGAAACTCAGGAAAAGGCTAATTCTATCATGGATACTTGCCGTCCCAGTCCTGCTGATCACATATCTTGTAAGCGAGAAATTCCAGTACAGGGATTACATACTGCTTGCTTTAACACTTCCTATCCAGTTCTATTCAGGATTTGGCTTTTATGAGGGTGCCTGGCACTCAATCAAGAGTAAGTCGGCAAACATGGATCTCCTGGTGTCCATAGGAACACTGACGGCATTCATCTTTTCCCTATTTATCACTTTATTCCCATCAGCAATCCCGGGTGCAGGAGTATATTACGACGCTTCTGCCTTTATAATCACACTGATCCTGACAGGAAACTTCATAGAAAATATAATGAAGAGAAAGGCAAACAGGGCCGCTGAAAGGCTCATGGATATGATGCCTTCTGTTGCCCATCTTGTAAATGAAACCGGACAGGTTACAGACGTGCCGCTTGATTCAATAAAACCAGGCCAGATCCTGAATGTGAGGGCAGGAGAGGTATTTCCTGCAGACGGAGTAATTGATAACGGCAGTACAGAAGTTGATGAGTCCATGATTACCGGTGAACAGATCCCGGTATTCAGGGAAAAGGGACAGAGAATCCTTTCTGGAACAAGGAACATAAACGGATCTATTTACCTGCTGGTTAAAAGAGCCGGAGGAGACAGCACCGTGAGGCAGATATACGACATGATAGAACGTGCATCTTCTGGAAGGGCAAAAGTACAGAGGATTGCAGATGTATTTTCCTACTATTTTGTCCCGGTTGTGATGGCTTCAGCGATCACGTCCTCCCTGTTCTGGTACTTCTACCTTAGCAGCACTGGATATTCTGATCCCATTGAGATTTCTGTTCTTGCCTTTGTGTCTGTAATTGTGATAGCATGCCCCTGTGCTATTGGCCTTGCAGGACCAATCACGCTGCTGATCTCTTCAAATGTTTCCTCTGAAAATGGGATAATAATCAAAAATTCAAGTGCTCTTGATCGCCTTTCAAAGGTGAACAGGGTGGTGATGGACAAGACAGGTACTATTACGGAGTCCGAACCCACTGTGACAGGCATTGATATTACTGGCGAGGAGACAGAAAGTGAAATATTGACCTATACTTCCTCACTGGAAATGAATTCCAACCATCCAATAGCCAGGGCAATACAAAGCAGGGCAAAATTAATGGGAATAAACCCGGAAAAGGCAGAAGATATAAGAGAAATACCTGGCACTGGAATTGAGGGAACAGTGGGCGGGATTCCTGTTAAGATCAGGAAGTCCGGGAACGACGAAAGATCCTCAGTAAAGGTTGTTGTTGACGGAAGGGACGTGGCAGTTATTCATGTTTCGTATAAGATCAGGCCTGAAGCGAAAAGGACAATAACGGAACTGAAGACTCTTGGAATAGAGGTATCCATAGTCTCAGGCGACACCGACAAAGAGGTGCAGGCCATAGGAGAGGAGATTGGCGTCAGTGATATTTACTCAGGAATACTCCCTGAACAGAAAGCTGAAATTGTGAAGAAATTCCAGAGTAACGGCGATTATGTGATGTTCGTCGGTGATGGCATAAACGATTCGGTTGCCCTTGAAACTTCTGATGTGGGAGTTGCAATGGGATCTGGCTCAGACATTGCAAGGGAAAGTGGCGATGTTATCCTGCTTAACAATAATCTTGAAAATATAGTGAAGGTCAAGCTGATAGGCAATGAGACCATAACCAAGGTAAGGCAGAATATTGGATGGGCATTTGGCTATAATGCGATCCTGATCCCTGTGGCTGCAGGAGTTCTTGTTCCATTCCTCGGGTTATCAGTATATACCATCCTGCCAATTCTTTCAGCTTTCGCGATGGGCATGAGTTCCTCATCTGTTGTAATGAATTCACTCCTTCTAAGGCCAAGAATCAGGAAGACATTCCGGAATTACTCGATTAAGGAAATGGCCGGAAATGCGGTTGCAATGGAGGGTGTACTCCCTTCAATATAAGGACAATGCAGTAGTTGCTGCAGTTGATATGCGCAGGAAAATATTGTGAGATAAAACTGGAACATGAGGTTGTTGAATGAAAAATGAGAAGATCATGCTCAAATCCGGCAGGGGAATTATATGGATTGATCCAAAGATCTTGGATTTTCTTGAGAATTATGTGCCATGGATACATATTCTGGAGAAGAAGGGGGCATGTACAGATGAAACATGCCAGGTCATATACCGGGCAACGGTTGATAGGTATGATCCTGCAAGAAGTGGTGAGTGCATTGAAATCAGTTCGGGAAATATGAAAGTGATGCTTCAGAAGGATGTATACGAAAGCATTGACAATAGCAGGCAGGAAATATATCTCACGAAATCGATTGCGGGAGGATTGAAGATAAAGGGATTCACATATTCCCCATAATCGTTGAGTCCTGGATTGAGAACAGTGTCAATCGCCGATGCCTGTATATCATATTTATAGATACATCAGGAACGAACCGTATGTCTCAAAGTTTCCATCCCATAGGGTGGTTATATGCTCAGAAATCCCTCAAAGGCTGTATTGAAATTGATATCTGCCATTACATGTAAAAAAAAGGAAAAATTGGAACTGTTCCAGAAAAAAATAGAAAATTAGGGTTACTGTTTGTCGGCACTCTGTGCCACTGCAACGTTTGGCTTCTCGTCGAAGTGCCATATACCCATGGAAGGCTCCTCTGATGCCTGTTCAAGTGAAAGCCCCTTTGTCTCCCTTATTGTAAGGATCGTCACAATCACTCCTATTACAGCCATTCCTCCAAGGAGGAGAAACTCCCCTGCTTGTCCAAGGATTGTGCCAAGGATAAGGAACAGGAATGTAAATATTCCTGCACCCAGCTTCGCAAATGATGCCGCAATCCCATGGGCAGTTGACCTTATGTTTGTTGGGAAGAGTTCTGTTGGAAGGATGAATGTTGTTGTGTTTGGACCTATATTCCCGAAGAGGTACGATATACCGAACACCACTATGAAGAGATCCAGGCTTGTCTTAAGGAATGAATATTCGAAACCAAGTACCACGTATGCAATTGCCATAACAGCAAATCCCACTATCTGGAGGAACCTTCTTCCAACCTTGTCAATAAGTCCCACTGCGATCCAGTATCCAGGAAGTGCAAATACTCCTGCAAGCACTGTGTCTCCTATTGCCGTGTTGAAAATTGTCCCCCTCAGTGATTTTACTGACCCGTATCCTATGCTCGACAGTATGAAACCGTTATTCAGGGTCGTTCCGTAAAATGCCATGTCGAATATGAACCAGCTGATAGTTGTTCCAAGAACGAATATCAGGTATTTCCTCAATGCTTTCATGTAATCCTTTGTCTGGAGTCTTGCAACTGCGGAAGTTGCAGCAGCATTGCCTGAAGAAGATACTCCTCTTGTGATTTTATCAATAGCCTGTTCGGCCTTCCCCCTGTTGCCTTCAACCTGAAGTGAAAACCTTGGGGTCTCCATAAGTTTTCTCCTCAGGTATACCACATATATTGCAGGTAGGGCGCCGAATGCAAGCATGAGCCTCCATGAGTACCCCATTGGAAGTATGTAAATGGACGCCAGCCCCACCAGGGCACCTGATACAAGGCCGAAGCCCTGCATTGCAAATACCATGCTCACAAGTTTGCCCCTGTGTTTGCTGCTTGAATACTCACTCATTATTGTAGAACTGATCGGGTAATCTCCACCGACACCAATTCCCACAATGAATCTGGTTATAATCATCATCACGTAATTCACTGAAAGAGCTGATATAAGCGTGAATACGATCATGATTGCAAGTTCAAGACCATAAACCTTCTTCCTTCCCCACCTGTCCGAGATGTGCCCGAAAATTAAAGCTCCGACAAATGCTCCAAACAGTACAGCAGAGGAAATTGCACCCTCGATAATTTCAACTGTTGGAACACTGTAACCGAAAAGGAGCGAATTCCCGGTTATTGAAACCAGGTTGAAGCCGTATGATGAGGCAAGTATAGGGCTTGCAACCGTCAGGACGAACAGGAGATAGGCATCCGTAAAAAAGCCCATCCCTGCTACAAACATTGTTTTAACATGGCCAACCTTGAACCCAGAATCATTCAATGGTTCAAGGACACCATTATCTTTATTTGATGCTGTCATCAATAGATATATCCGTCTGTTGTCTTATAGATAATCTTGATAGAATACAGAGACTATATACTTAATATATAGGTATATTGATGCGGAATGCTTCTATTCCTGAATAGAAATGAATGGTGAGATATATAATCACTGAGATCCTAAGAAAAAAGTTGATGGAGTTCCCGGTAAATAGATGGTCACTATTCCTGCCCTCTCTAGAATCTGGACGAGGCATCACTCTCTGATTACAGGAATTTAGAAATTCTTCCCTTGTGTGAATCATTTATAACAGTATTTCATCTTTCAGCAGACTGAATTTGCAACGCAGGAAATTCCAACGAAATGATGATTTGAATTCCGCATCTGGGGTCATCATAAAATGATTCAATGATGGTGTGAGTGCCCACCTGTACATCCACAGTATTCCTTCTTCATTACTGTGGGAGTAATATTGCAAACATATCCAGTTTCTGTCCTTATCCCATTTTTGTTTTGTGTGATGACCATTCCTGATAGCAGGTTTGCAAATTCACACCGAGCTGAACAGGCCTGTGTTTTTTGGGAACGCTGTGTGTCTTTTCCTCAAGTTAAGCGTCACCTTTGAGGTATTTCTGGTTCACAGACGAATGGTTATATTTTCTGATGCTTAATCACAATACATCAGGACTGCGGGACTCTGGGATATTATTGCCGTGATAATCGTCCATAGACAATCTATGATCCCATTTTCCCCAGTTAGTTTGTATGATCCCCAAACCATGTTGCCGGTTTGACATCGCTAACGGAGTCCTCAAGAAGCCGAATCTCGTCTGGAGTCATCCGCCATCCCATCGCTCCTGCATTTTCCTTAACATGTTCAGGATTGGATGCCCTCGGGATTGGAAACACGAAGTCATATTTACTTATGAACCAGTTCAAGATGATTTGAGGCAGGGTTTTCACTCCATGATTTTTAGAGATATCGTCGATGATTTGTTTTCCACGCCCCGTGGAGGATACAAGCTTTCCATGGGAAAGGGGGAAATAAGCCAGAATTGAGATGTTATTATCCTGGCAGTATGGTACTATATCTTTTTCGATATTTCTGTGGGCAACATTGAAATTCATTTGGGTTGCAGAAATAGCGTATTTCTTCATATGTTCAACTGAATTTTTGGTGTGCTCCAGATCGAAATTGCTGATTCCTATGTGTCGAATCTTTCCTTCGTCCACTAAATGTTCCATTGCCCTCAAGGCTTCATTGATCTTGTCCTGAGATGATTGCATATGCAATTGATATAAGTCAATATATTCTGTTCCAAGCCTCTTTAGACTACGGTTGCAGGATCGTAATACCTTATCATAGGAGTAATGAGATGGCAACACCTTTGTGGCTATGAATAAGTCATCCCTATTGGATCCTTTTATTGCCTCGCTGACAATTGTCTCAGTCTCATACATTTCTGCAGTATCAATGAGGTTGATTCCAGATTCAAGCGCTGCCTTTATTGATGCAATCTTTCGATCCTGGCCCTTTCGTATCTTGAGTGTCTTTGCAAGTGCAATCCATGATGGATCGTAGTATGTTCCAATGCCAACAGGTGAAATTTGCTTTCCATCCCTCCTGAAGCTGATTCTTTCCATGATGTCTTCTATCCCACGTTTGAATATAATGATTTGCTCGATTCATGATCATCTGTATTCTTGGCATGGCTATCCATTATGAACGACATGGATTTAAAAAAGGAAATCTTGCCAAATACTAGATGGAAATAGATTTATAATCTCTCATATGAAGAGACTCTTCTTATCCCTGCTTATTATAGCGGTTCCAGGAGAAACTTCATACCTTAATTTTGAGGTCCTTTTAATATTTACAAAGACAGTAGGCTCAACAGTTTTATCAACAATTTTCTGGAGATTCTTTCTCATTGTACTGTTTAATTCAATAATCTCAATTCTCTGAAAATCGGTACTGTATATGTTAACAGGCATTCTCTTGACCTCATCATCGAACATATTTCTGTCAAATTCCAGCGTCACACTATCCCCGATCTCGAGCCTCATAATGCTTACACAATAACTAAACAGTACAGATATATATAAAGATAACCACAATGGACTCTACTGATAACTGTAATAATTAAGATATTACTCTGAATCATATACACAACCTGACTTAAGGTTCCTGTCTCCCTAATTGTATTGCTAACACAAATCAGGGAGGCACCCGATAGGCATCTTATCTCCTGTCTCTTATTGTCCCTGTTTGCCTTCACAGGACTAAAGTGATATATATTGTTTTAATATTGAAGCTCAGGGGGCTCGTAGTCTAGTGGTTATGATACCGCCCTTACAAGGCGGTGGTCACCGGTTCGAATCCGGTCGGGCCCATTTACGGCCATAAGCAGGCCCAAATCTTAATGAATATAGTCGGATTCGATTATTGTTTTAATAGCACCTTTTTTAAAAAGAGACACTTTTCAGTTCTTTAAAACCTATTCTGGAAATAATTCCTACAGTAAGTGTCGAAACCCCCATTAAAAAAAAGAGAGAGGGGG
>JAMCUL010000005.1 GCA_023381355.1 Thermoplasmatota archaeon
TACAAGGTATCTGTTCTTGCCTGAACGCTTGTAAGCAAAGTATGCCATCAATAATAGTAGTGCACCCACACTAATAAACTCTTCTCTCTAAATACATTGTGTACATATGAAAATACGGAATAAATTGAACATGAAGACAATGAAAATACTGTGTACCCACATACAGGTTTACAGAAAACGGCTAAATTACGTGTTCCATGATGTACTAATAAAAAGAAGATGTAAAGTCACGATATACTCATATTTATATCAATACGGTAAAATTAATAAATGTTAAGTAAAATGCTTCACATGATCCTGATGGAGTTGGAATCAATTGGTATCTAAAAAAGTTGATAAGAACATGAGTGAGAGAAATATTAGTCACTCAGGATTGCGAAGCAGGTATGATATGGGTGAAATTCCAAAATATAAATTCCCGGCAGATGGAATTGACTCAAGAGTTGCATACCAGTTAATTCACGACGAACTCAATCTTGATGGAAACCCTGACCTGAATCTTGCCACATTCGTCACTACATGGATGGAACCTGAGGCAGACAGGCTCATAATCGAGAATCTTCATAAAAATTTCATAGATCATTTTGAATATCCGCAGGTAAAGGATATCGAGGGAAGGATAGTGAATATACTCGCAGGACTCTATAATGCGCCAGAGGAAAGCAGGTTTGTGGGGACATCAACGATAGGTTCATCCGAGGCGATCATGCTCGGGCTTCTCGCACATAAGTTCAACTGGCGTATGGAGAGGAAGAGAAATGGTCTTCCTTATGATAGGCCAAATGTGGTATTTGGGAGCGATACTCATATTTCATGGGACAAGTTTGCGAGGTATTTCGATGTTGAGCCGAGAATAATGCCAATATCAAGGACAAGGTTCACTGTCGACGCGGAGGACGTTAAGAAGATGGTTGACGAGAACACAATAGCCGTTGGAGTCGTCCTTGGTACTACATTTACTGGCGAGTTCGATCCGGTTCAGGAAATAAACAGAATTCTCCTTGAGATCAAGAAGGAAAAAGGACTTGACATTCCAATACATGTCGATGCTGCAAGTGCAGGTTTCATAACTCCCTTCTATGAGCCTGATTTCGCGTGGGATTTCAGGCTTGAACAGGTAAAATCTATAAACACCTCAGGTCACAAGTTCGGCCTTGTATATCCAGGACTGGGGTGGCTCATATTCAGGGATGAAAAAATTCTTCCGGACGATCTTGGCTTTAATGTGAATTATCTAGGTGATGAAATGCCGACGTACACCCTTAACTTTTCCGAGGGGAGTTCAATGATCGTTGCACAGTATTATAATATAATACGCCTTGGAATGAAGGGATACAGCCAGATCGTTAAGGGCATGATGGAAAATGCCCATTATCTTGCACAGGAATTGGAAAAAACTGGCAGGTTCGATCTGGTTAACGATGCATCACATATACCTGTAGTCACATTCAGGCCAAAAGATCCATCGGGTGTGCCGCCCTATGAACTATCATTCGGGTTGAGGGAGAGAGGGTGGATTGTTCCAGCATATTCTCTTCCAGATAATGCTCAGGAAACAACAATAATGAGGGTCGTCGTAAGGGAAAATTTCACAAAGGACATGATCGACATTTTTGTAAAAGATATAATAAGAGCTGTTAATAAAATCAATGGCAAGGAAGATAAAAGAACAGGATCATCTCCCAGGAAAAGTCACCCAGTATCCTGAAAATCTCTACATATCATTGAATCTATACTTTCTTTCCTTGATTTATTCTCAATTACAACTATAATCTATCGTGATGATAGGAACTAACATTCTACTGGAATAATACATGAAATAATTTAAATACATGATAAGTGTTAGCAATAGTAATGGAAAACTCAGACTCAGTTGAAAATGCGGTAGTTCAGGAGGACAAGAAATTAAAGAAGGATCTTACCTTCATACAGCTTCTATTCCTCTCTCTTGGTGGAATTATTGGTTCTGGATGGTTATTCGGTGTCAATGCTGCGGCTGCCACGGCAGGACCTATCGTGTTCCTGTCCTGGATTATAGGGGGAATAATGGTCATATTCATTGCCCTTACCTATGCAGAGGTTTCTTCCATGATACCGAGAAGTGGGGCAATAGTGCGTTATCCTCACTTCACACATGGAAGTTATACGGGCTACATTCTCGGATGGGCATATCTTCTTTCTGCAATCACAGTTCCGGCTATTGAGGCAATTGCAGCTGTCACATATATTTCTGCTATTTTCCCAAATAGCATAAGCCTGGTGCAGTCAGGATCGACAGTTCTCGGGAATTTCACTTCACTGACATTCCTTGGAATAACAATTGCAATACTTCTCATGATCGGTTTCTTCTTCCTGAATTATTTCGGGATCAAGTTCCTTGGGAGGTGGAACGAATACTTTGTTTACTGGAAGCTCGTAATACCGACACTTACATTCATACTTCTCTTCTTCATGTTCAGGCCAAGCAATTACACAACTCTTGGAGGAGGGCTCAATCCAATAGGAACCCCATTCATCTTCACTGCAATTCCAAGTGCAGGTATTGTATTTTCATATCTCGGTTTCAGGCAGGCGCTTGAGTTCAGCGGTGAGGCAAAAAATCCGCAAAAAGACGTGCCGAGAGCGTTAATCCTGTCAGTGCTCATCGGTATGGTCATCTATACATTATTGCAGATAGCGTATACAGGGGCAATAAGGGCCAGTGTGTCAGACCTTAACCCATTTGCATGGGGTGCACTGGCAACAAACGCGTCCGCGTATTCTTCCTCCCCTATATATACAGTTTTCATAAAAGCTGATATTGCAGGGTTTGGCGCCTGGGCTGAGATACTTCTTATTGATGCTGTAATATCCCCTTCTGGAACGGGCTGGGTTTATATGGGAACTTCTACAAGAGTTCTCTATGGGCTTTCAACTGATGGATATTACCCTTCAAGGCTCATGTCTGTGGAAAAGAAGACCGGCATACCATTATTTGCACTCATCCTCTCAGTGGTTATAGGCAGTATATTCATAGCCCCGTTCCCGTCATGGTATATCCTTGTGGGATTCATCTCCAGTGCGACAGTGTTCACGTATATAATGGGTGGAGTAAGCCTCAGGGTTTTCAGGAAAACTGCAAAGAACGTTGAAAGACCATTCCGCCTTTCGTACAGCAGGTACATTGCACCAACTGCATTCATAAGCGCTTCACTCATAGTTTACTGGTCAGGCTACATAACCCTGACAATCCTGATGTTCATCATCATGTTCGGGTTGCCTGTGTACATGATCTATTACGGAATCATGAATTTCAAGATTTCCCCGTTCAAGGTGTATACAGCTGGCATTGCTTACTGGATAGTCATGGGACTCTCCCTGCTAGTTTTCTACGTATACATAATTGTTCCAGCGGCAGCAAACATTGGCAAACAGATACAGGCACCAGGATCAGTCTTCAACTACTTTGGGATAATGTATCCAATTGTTGTTATGGCTACACTGATTGTTACATTCCTGATGTTCGAATGGGTTCCGGATGAAAGGAAGAAAGAGATAAAGTCAGGCGTCTGGCTCATCTTTTACATGCTGTTCATGCTTCTTATGGCATATATAGGAGCATTTGGCCCTTATGTCACGCCACTCGCTGGCAGTGCTTTCCCGATATCACCCGTCATTCCCTTCCCATACGACACAATACTCGTGATCATAGTGTCTCTGCTATTCTTCTACTTTGCAGTGAGTTCAGGATACGACGAAGCTGATGTCCAGGATATACTGGCGGAACAGGGGGTGCCTCTGAAAGAGTTTTAACCTTTGTGAGCCTAAACCCCTTTTTGGAAGGAAGGGGATAAAAACAAATCAAAGCTTTTTCATTTTATTAAACATATTACATTTTCCTATGACAAAAATAATTGTTTCAACACGATTTTGCGCAGGTCGTCACTACGGAAATTTCAAAGAAAATAATGTGTACCCACAGACAGATTTACAGAAAATAGCCAATTTGCGTGTTCCATGACATACTAATAGAAAGAAGATGTAAAGTCACGTTGATCATTTCATTAATAAAAATTCGTTCCTGACGTGGTACAAAACTGTATCAAAAATGCCCTGCATCTTCATTGCCCGCAAGAAAGCCTGAATATCCAGATAAGTTAAGTGGGCTCGGCACACGTTTTTAATGGATACCTGCATTCGTAACTAAAGGTGGCCCAGCACAGGAAAGAGTACCCTCAGATGTGGGAAGTTCTCAGTGGAATCCTGGAGAAAGGTTACAACTAATAATCCACTATTTTTCATTGTTCATAATTCTTATATACCACGTTAACATACTGTGAATTACGCACAAGCCTGAAAAGAAACCAATCTAGGCGTATATGGTGAATAAGAGTGATCTTGGGATGATCCATTGATTCAAGGTTGGGTAAAGATGTGGCTGTAAGTGGCTTTACAGCTGAAATGAGATATAATGGTGCAATTTGTGGCTCGCCAATTTCCAAATATAATAAATGTCCGGTATCGGATTAACTCCGGTTGATCCTGCCGGCGGCTACTGCTATCAGGTTTCGACTAAGCCATGCGAGTCAAAGGGTCGCAAGACACTGGCGTACTGCTCAGTAACACGCGGACAATCTACCCCCAGGTGGGGGATAACCTCGGGAAACTGAGGCTAATACCCCATAGTTGCCATATGCTGGAATGCTTTGGCGATGAAAGATTTTTTGCCTGAGGATGAGTCTGTGGCCTATCAGGTAGTATGTGGTGTAAAGGACCACATAGCCTAAGACGGGTACGGGCCTTGAAAGAGGGAGCCCGGAGATGGACTCTGAGACACTAGTCCAGGCCCTACGGGGCGCAGCAGGCGCGAA
>JAMCUL010000006.1 GCA_023381355.1 Thermoplasmatota archaeon
CAAGGGAGACTGCAGATGTCATCGTGATTGATGAAATAGGAAAACTTGAGAATACCACAAAGAATGTTCAGAAGGAGATAAATGATACCCTGAATTCAACCAAGCCCCTGATTGTAACAGTACACAAAAAATCGAGAAATCCGGTCCTCCAGGAGATCAGGGCACTTGAAGGAGTCAGGGTCTTTGACATAACGCCAATAAACAGGAGTTTGCTCCCATACAGGGTTATGAAGGTAATTAATGGAGAGGAGAGTCCATAGGAATCTATAGAGAAGGAAAAGTAGAAGTAGAGACGGGATCGGAAAGTAACGATATCGGGCCTGGCAGGGCCACGCCGGGATTTTTCAATATTGATCAGAAATTCAACAGGGACCTGACCATCTCATTTTTGAATACATGCAGGCCGTCGCTTTATCTTGATGGATTTTCGGCCACAGGAGTGAGAGGATTGAGGGCTGAAATTGAGCTTGGAATAAGAACAGTGATGGTCGAAAGGAGCAGGAAATCCTTTGATATGCTACAGAGGAATGTGGAGAAAAATCATTCAGAATCTGAAATTTATAATGACACTTTTGAATCCATTGTTTCAAAGTTCAGGTTCGATTTTATTGACATTGACCCGTATGGAGATGTTGTACCCTATGTTGATATTGCATTGCACTACATCCGGAATAGGGGGTTTATAGGATTCACCGCAACTGATCTGAGTGTCCTGACCGGTTCACTGAAGGATCATACTTTCAGGAGATACGGGAGTGTGGTGATGAACAGCGCTCTGAGACATGAGATGGGAATCAGGAACCTGATAGGTTTCATTGGGAGGAGGGCGATCAACCTCGAAAGGGGGATAGACGTCAGGATTTCTGCATATCATGGTCACTTTTACAGGGTGATAGTACAGGTCAACAAAGGATCGGAAGAGGCTCAGGAGACAATGGACAATATAGGATATTTCAACCCTTATACTGAACTATCAAATGTCTATGAGAATTTTCCATATGGCCCAATATGGACTGGAAAAATAGAGAACCTTTTCTCGGATTGTGAACTGGTGATTCCGTCAGGCGTTGATGAAAAACATGCGGAAGTTTTCAGGAACCTGAGGCATGAGGACAGAGGACTATTCTTTGTTGATATAGGAGAGATATTTTCAAGGAAAAAGATCAACCTGCCATCGGTGAAGCATGCCATGGAATATCTCAACGAAAATGGTATGGAATCTCAAAGAACCCACTTTTCCCATACCGGAATAAAAGTTCTGGACCAGAAAATTGCCTCAGAAGAACTGCTAGAGAAGTTCCGGAGCAATACCTGATAGAAATTATTGCCGGGAACAAAACTTTGCTATTAAGGAAATTCATAAATAACGAAAGGCATTAACCCATTGAATGAATCCTGCCCTACGACTTTTCAGACCAGTGAATGCAATCATGGCAGTCCTTGGAACCTTTATATCATCCCTTGTGGCAATTGGTTCCAATATGCTGAACCACATTTTTCTAATTTCTATTGCGTCTTTAGTGGTTTTTCTGGTACTTACAGGAGGAAATGTCATGAATGATGTCCTGGACAGTGAAAATGACAGGGTGAATCATCCAGAAAGACCTATTCCTTCAGGGAAGATAACGGTAAGGCAGGGAACTTATATTTACGTAATATCCTACGTACTTTCCATAGTTGTTGCCCTGATTTTTCTCAACCTGTATGCTGCAGCAATTGTGGTCGCTGCGGATCTTCTCCTCATACTGTATGAAACAAAGGGCAAATACAGGGGGCTCTCTGGAAACATAATAATAAGCATACTGATCGGATCAATATTCCTGTTTGGAGGAGTAATTTTCATGAAGCCAGAAAAAACCTTTCTGCTGATGGCTCTCGCCTCATTATCAAACCTATCAAGGGAATTAATCAAGGATGTGCAGGATGTAGAGGGAGATGTTGACAGGATTACCTTTCCAAAGAAATACGGGATTAAGAATGCCCTGAATCTGTCATCATTCCTGATCATAACCACAATAGGTGTCTCATTCGTTCCATATGTCGCAGGGCTGTTCTCTTATCAGTATCTTATAGCTGTCATAGTATGCGACATCTGCTTCGCTGCAACACTTGTCACACAGTATAAAAGTGCCAGGGAGGGACAGAAACTTTCCAAGGTTTCCATGATCCTGGGCCTTGTTTCATTTACAGTTGGTGGTATCTTCTGAACGTATATAATAAAATACTGGAAAAGATTAGCACAGAAAAAATCCACATGACACTGATTGACCCAGCAACTTCGGGCGATGAGGGCAGTGGAAAAATTGCCGGGCAGGCAAGCAAGGCTGGCACTGATTTTATCCTTGTCGGTGGGAGTACCCACCTTACAATGAACGAGATGGACAGGGCAACAAAGAGGATAAAGGAAGAATGTGACACTCCTGTCATAATTTTCCCTGGTTCATCCAGCATGTTCACAAGATATGCTGATGCCATATTCTTCATGTCACTCTTGAACTCCTCGGATCTTGATTTTGTGGTCGGGCATCAAAAGAGGGCTTCAGTCATTGTCAAGAGGAGCGGGGTTGAAAGCATTCCAATGGGGTACCTGATATTTGATCCTGGAATGACCGCGGGACGGGTTGGAAAGGCAAGATTGATTGGAAAGACGGATTATCAGGATGCCGTGGAATACTCGGTCGCCGCAGAACTCATGGGAATGAAGCTCATTTACATGGAGGCGGGAAGCGGTGCACCTTACCCAATACCGGAAGAGATGGTAAGGAGGGTTAAGGAGGCCGTTGGAATTCCGGTCATTGTAGGTGGAGGAATAAGAAACAGCCAGGCTGCCTCTGCCATTGCAATGGCAGGTGCTGATATAATAGTTACTGGAACCGTTGCCGAAAAGTCAGAAAACGTGTATGAAGCATTGAAGCCAATCATAGATTCTATAAAGAATATTAAGAGATAAATGTAAAATAATTTAATGTTAATGTAATATGGGTATCAGATGGTCAAAATCAGAATAGAGGTCGGTTACCTTGACGGCGTTGAGGATCCTGAATCTTCAACGTTATTCCACAATCTTGGAATTCTGGGTTATGATGATGTTGAAAAGGTTAAAATTCTGAAGACATATGAAATTGAATTTTACGGGGATGAAAATTCTGCCACTGAAATGGCCAAAGCCATAGCAGAAAATCTTCTCATAAACCCTGTTATTAACAGTTATCGGGTTGTTGTTCTGGGTGAATGATGATGCACAATGTGCAGGGCGAAAATTTTTCGGGCATGGTGAAGATAAGGGACCTTGACCATCATTCCCTTGTTGACCTGAGTATGTCCATGGGATTATCACTCAACCTCGAGGAGATGGTAAGGCTCAAGCACTATTTCACTGCCCTTGGAAGGGATCCTACCGAGACAGAATTACAGGCGATGGGACAGGCGTGGAGTGAACATTGCTGTTACAAGTCCTCGAAATTATACCTGAAGAAGTTCCTCTCCGGCCTGAAAACTGAATATACAATCCTCGCGATGGAAGATGATGCAGGAGTTGTGAGGATAAGGGATGATCTTGCATATGTACTCAAGATGGAAAGCCACAATCATCCCAGTGCAGTGGAGCCTTATGGTGGAGCAGCTACTGGCGTTGGAGGGATACTCAGGGATGTGCTGTGCATGGGTGCCCAGCCCATAGCAGTAATTGATTCTCTGTACCTGGGTAATGGCAGGGGCAGGAGGCCGAAGGGATCAATAAACAACACATTCATGGTAAATAACATAGTCGGAGGGATCAGGGATTATGGTAACAGGGTGGGCATCCCCACCGTGGCAGGTTCACTATTTTTCGGGGAGGAGTTTGAAGGGACCCCACTCGTTAACGCGGGATGCGTGGGAATCACCAGGGAGAAAAATATCAGCAGGAGCAGGGTTTCATCATCAGACGATGTACTGATTCTTGCCGGGGGAAAGACCGGAAGGGATGGAATACATGGTGTCAACTTTGCATCGAGGAATCTGGAGACTGAGGATAAGGAGAACAGGAAGGCAGTGCAGCTGGGGAATCCAATAGTAAAGGAACCACTCATAAAGGCGATCCTGGAAGCAAACTCACAGGGTCTGATCGCAGGAATGAAAGACCTTGGAGGAGGCGGACTCTCCAGTGCGGCTGGCGAGATGTGCCTTGCAGGTGGCGCAGGAGGAGAAATAAATCTTGACAGTGTACTTCTCAAGGAGAAGGACATGCAGCCCTGGGAGATATGGATAAGTGAAAGCCAGGAAAGGATGCTCCTCGCCGTAAAGGAACGGGATGTCAGGGCAGTCAGTGAAATAATGGAAAGGTGGGGGATAGATAACAGTGTCATAGGAAAAAGTGCATCCGGTAAGAGGATGAGGCTCTATTTCAGAGGAGAGAGGGTCATGGATCTTCCCCTCACTTTCCTCACTTCAGGTCCGGTGTATGCCAAACCGTACAGGCTGATGAAGAAAAAGGGAAGGGAGACGGTACTGGTCAGGGATCCTGACAGTTTCACTGAGGACCTGCTCGAATTTGTACAAAATCTCAACAATGCCTCAAAATTCAAGGTAATCAGGCAGTATGATTTCACAGTGAGAGGAAATTCAGTAGTCAGGCCCCTGTCCGGATATCCTAACAAGGAAGGGCCCACAGATGGGGCAGTAATGAGGGTGGACAACAATTCCATGGACGGCCTTGCGATAACTTCCGGGTGCAGGGTTACGGCCACTGAGGTTGATTCTTATGAAGGTACTGTGTGGACAATGGCCAGGGCATACAGGAACATCCTATGCCTTGGGGCAAGGCCCCACAGTGTTGTAGACGCCCTGAACTTCGGTAATCCCGACAGGTCTTTAATCATGGGACAGTTTGTCGAATCCGTCAGGGCAATAGGGGAATTCTGCAAATTGACAAAACTGCCAATAGTTGCTGGAAATGTAAGCCTGTACAACCAGACTGGAGGGATTGATATTCCGCCAGTTCCCAATATACTGATGACTGGTGTAATGAAGAATTATGAGAAATCGCTGACGCCGGATATAAAGGCGTCGGGAAGCACACTGTATATTGCTGGATGGAGTGCCTATGAACTTGAGGGGAGTCTCTACCTGAAGCAGAGAAATGTCGAATCAAGTGGACTTGAGAAAAACAACGTGGAAGACCTTTCGAGACTCGGCTCATTCATTGAGAAGGCCAATGAGAGAAACCTGATATTATCTGCTCATGATATCGGAACAGGCGGTCTTGCGATGGCATTGCTGGAGATGAGCCTTGGTTCGGGCACAGGAATGAATATTGATATATCAGATATATCCCCGGCCAGGATCTTAAATAAGCTATACTCAGAATCCGGTAACAGGATCATAATAGAGGTTCCTGCTGGATCTGAAGAAGAACTCGAGAAGCTCGGGGAGAACATTTCCATGAGAAGGATTGGCAGGACGCAGGGCAACATGTTGAAAATAGTCAACGATGGTATAACGCTTGTCAATGAGCACGTGGAAAAACTCAGGAAAGTTTGGGAATCCGGCCTTGACAGCTTATTCAATTGAGAAATGAATGGTTTTTTAAAAGATGATGCCATAATGGAAGGGTTCAATGAGAGACTACTCCAAGATTTCCAGATTTATTCCATCCAGGAACGTTACAGTGATTTGCACATACAGGCATAATTTTGATGCCGAAAGAAACTGCGGGAGCATGGTTGTTTATGAAGGGAAGGAGATCACGGATGAATCATTTGAACTCTTCATGGAATACCTTGAATGCGGGTTAAATGAAGAAGCCCTGGAAAAACGTATAAATAAATTTGTAGAAGAAATTGAAAGTGGCAGGATCGATGTTACCTTTTGAATGAAAATTCCACTTTCACTGAATCATCATCCTTTAGGTCTAATTTATCCCGGAGATATTCTGATGATATTATTTCCATAACATCCCTGTATATTGACCTGTATGGGAAAATAAGGGCACATTTTATGCCCATTATGGTGCACCTGAAAGCCTTTACTGCACCATAAGTCCTGTCATCGGAGGAGAATCCCTCAATCAGGATTCCCCTTCTTCCGCGGATCTGCCTCAGTGTGCCTTCATATTCTGGATTTATCTTGATATTCAGTGTCCCGGGAAATGGAACGATGCCAAGCTTTTCCGTAAACTGTGTGACATATGGCTTCTTGGAGACATAATACCTCCCTTCACCCAGACCGCTCTTAACCTTTCCAACAACCTCAATTCTTCTCTCATTTTCCAGTATCTCCGACAATAAGCCATATACGTCATATAGCATGTCCATTCCTTTCTCCTCAATCGTAATTTCCTGGCATTTGCTGGTAATGCGCCTCTTGATCAGGCCCTCCTTCTCCATTTCGATGATGAAGCGTGAGGCACTCTGCTGGCTAACATCCCACATGCCTCCGAGATCTGATGTACTTACCCGGATCTCGCCATTTTCCTTCTTTGCTTCTGCAAGCGAGGAGAGGAAAAAGAAATATTTCCTGTCATTCTCCTTATCTATCTGTACCATTCAAGATTCCTTCCATCCCTAAGATTCAATACCCTGATCTCCTTGTCTCTTAACTTTTTTGCGAGTTCACGATCGTTTGTAACAAGGATTCCACCTGTCTTCAGGCAGGTATCCTCTATACATGCATCTCCATGACCCCTGGAGCTGACCTCTTCTAGCTGTGAGTATATCTTCAGTGCAACCGATGCCGCCGTGATCGATTTTGAAAGACCCTCAAGTTCCTCCCTCACACAGTGGATAATTACCATCCTGTGTGAACCCAGTTTCCTGCTTAGCTCCCAGTTCAGGTCAATATTCTGCTCAACCGAGTAGATTAAAATATTTGTGTCGGGAAGAACAAGGTTATTTGATGACCTCTGCAATGGCGGTTCCATCCCTTATCTTCTTCACTTCAACCTTGACTGTCTGGCCCTTCTTTGCACCCGGAACAATTATCCTGAACCCGTAAAGCTTTGTCCTTCCTTCGCCTGATTTCCCAATTTCATCAATTGTCACCGTGTATCTTTTTCCCTCCTCTATCTGATCCCTGTTGATTGTGATTTCCCTCGATGAATTGATGGGATGCTGGGCTCCACAGGCTTTGCAAACTATAACGCTGACACGGTTTTCCTTGGTTATTTCAGTATCAGGAGAATTGCATTCATAACATCTCACGTATACATTCAGGTACTGCTCCAGTTTTGCAGAGAATTCCTCCTCCGATATCTTCCTGTTTATCATGAGTCTCCTGCCATCAATATTCACGCCTATGCCAAACTCCTTCATGAAGAATTTTGCAACATCCTTTGGATCCCTGTTTATCATCTCAACTATATCTATGAAATTCCTGACTATTGTAACTTTTCCTTCAAGAATTATGACTGGTTTTGGAATTTTCAGCCTCTCCTGGCTCACTGTTGATTTCGCAAGAATATCTGAGGTTCGTCCCAGTAATGATTCATAATTTTCTATGCCCATACTTCAGTATCATGAATCAGCATATTAATTTGTATGGAGCCACTGGCAATGAGAATTGAGGACAATGCCAGATCTGGATGGAATACTCCTGGCTTTTTAAGAAATGCCTCAATACAGTTCCCCGAATATTTCGTCCAGATTTCGATAGGATCCAACCTGGCTATCCCGTGAGGGAATAAAGGATACTGCCGTTCCGGCACTGTACACCGTAATCAACGAATCCCCACTTTTGCCGGGAACAGGCATGCTATTCAGGAAATCCCTTGCAAGTATTGGCCCAAAGATTGTCCCGTCAGACAGGATATAGATGTCCCATTCCTCGAAATTCCTGAGGATTTCAAGCTCATGAGTTACCATCACGGCAGTGGACTGAAATTGGAGGATATGGTTCATCATGATCTTCCTACGCCTTGGGTCAAGGTTCTCGAAAGGTTCATCGAGGAACGTAATGGTTGCCTCTGCTGAAAGAGCGAGACATGTAAATGCGATTTTCTGTTCTCCTGTTGACATCTCCTTGAAGTTCTTCTCATACAGGGAATGCATGCCGAAAGTGTCAAGACATTCCCGGAATTTGCCGCTGTCCATACTTGAATATTCGGAAAACAGGAGTGAAATATCCCGGGGGTTTGTTGCGAAGGAGAATATCTCTTCCACGTTTGAGACCACGTCCATGTTCCCGTTGTTCTCCTTTTCCAATTCGAACCTGATCTCTCCATGAACCTTCACTATACCGCATATGGACTTAATCAGTGTCGTCTTGCCCGATCCGTTTTGCCCTATAATTATGGAACTTCTTTTTACATCCATATTCACTGGGCCAAGCACCTGATTCCTCCCATAACTAACACGCAGGTTAACTATCCGTATCATGAAGTTTTATTGCTTCAATCAATTATAATATTTCATACTGTTCAGATCCTGTACCTTTCTTCTATTCTTAATTCCATTACAGGAATAGAGGTGATCATGAAGATGATTTCCTACTTCATCAGGAATATTACTGCAAACAGGAGGATGATATTCTGGTCGATCGGGGTTTCCATAGTAATAGGAGTTCTGACTGTACTCTCACTGAAGATTGGCCGCCCAACTACAAATATCTCTGTATACAGGCAGTCGTTTGCCCTCAGTTTCGCATTTGTGTACGGTTTTTCCTGCAGTACTTCAGCAGCTGCAATATCAGCATCTTATGCTTCCCAGTCAAGATCATTCGGGTTTCTCTTTAAGCGGCTGAATATCAGCAAAACTGAATATACGGGCTCACTGCTTACTGGGATTGGGGTCGCATTCCTCATGAATGCAGCCATACTTTTCCCACTGGAGCTGATCCTCATTGAATTGCGATTCGGTTACTGGGCACTTCCACCAGATATTGTTTTCAGCATCCCTCTTATATTTCTGGTGTCAGTTGCAGACGGACTCATATTCGCTGTCATTGCGCTGGCAATCACCTCCGTAATACTGATTATCTCAGGTTTCCGTCTTTTGTCATTAGCAAAATATTTCCCATTTCTTCTTTATATAATCACATTTATCCTGATGACAAACGGGCTCCATGGCATACTTGAAGATGTATTCCCATATTCTTCGGTTTTCTACATTTTCAACTTTCTGTACACTGGTTCCGATACCTTTTACATGAATGTGATCCATCCATTCCAGCCCGACCTGATCATATCATCCCTGTCAATTGGAATTTACCTGGTTGTTTCAGCCGGAATTCTATATTTCCTTATGGATCATATATATATCCAGGGCGGTGAGAATGACAGGCAGTTCTAGAGGCCAACCATGACTGAATGTTTATATAATAAAAGACATCAGACAATTCGACTTGAAAAAGATAACCCGATCTGGACGAGGAGGAAATCGTGAATAATGAGATAGACACGACCATTGACGTTTCTGGGAGGATCATATATCGCTATGTGCGAACTGTTGAGATATTTGTATATATCTTGTTTTCCACATATATTCCGGTTAATTTTCTTGTTGGGCTTTCCCTCGAATTCCTTATAAATCTTGATTTCGCAGTTAACGCGCTATATTTACTCCTTGACTTCTATTCCTTGATTCTCTTCCTGGTATATGTATTCCTGATTTATAGATACAGACGAAAGATAAAGAAGGCAATAGAACCTGTCATGAGAATTAGTGTTCCCAGAAGAAGACAGCCTGAAAGAATGCATGGATACAGGGCTGGAAGTGCCTCGCCAGTATTTTCACTTCTTATCACGGCCGTTGGGATTTCAGCACTTCTTGATATTCTTGACCTATCAGCCTACGAGTTCATACCCATATTCATTTTCTATATCTCCGGCCTTATCTGGTTCATCAATGTCAGCAGATCCATTTACGACGCTATGGGAAGCGGGAAATTGATCCGCATTGATCTACTTGCCTTTATAGGCTTCTCAGTCGGGTATCTTGGCGGCATTTTCATTTCTGATGCATTCTTCATCCTTTTTACCCTGACCTGGCTGTTCTCCGGAATATTCCTGTATCTTGAAAACAGAGGGAGTGAGCCCGCAGATGAGTGAAGAACTTGATTTCAGTGAGATAGTTGGTGACGATCTCTATTCAAGCGGCGTAAGGACAGGAATCATGATTGCCCTCTACGGAATACGGAAAATAACATTCACAGACCTTCTCATATCAACAGGTCTTCCCAGGTCCTCATTCTACTCCCACCTTAAATATCTCAGCGAGAACCAGTATATTACTGTTAGAACCGAGATTACACTTCGGAGGCCGCTTACCTTCATCAGGATTACGGATACTGGGATGAGGAAGGTGGAGAATTATTTCAGGATCATAGAGAAATACAGGCAGAAGAATAATGAATAATACAATATGGAATCATCCTTTCAACTAGTGCACAGAAATTGAAAACGATATATGTCATGTTGAAATATGGAACAATGGGTATTTCACTTGCTTACAAATATGGCCTGTTTGGCCTGATTATAGGCGCATTTCTTGCATTGGCCTCTTCATTCATTGATGTTGGAAACAACCTGAAGGTCATGTTCATCATGACGTTCGTTGAACTTGGGTTCATAATAGGTCTTCTTATGGGTGCGAAGATCGATGATGCTAAAAACCTCAAGAAATAGTTGTATCCATATTTTATATGAAAATATGCCATGTTTGAAGAGATACAAGGCAATGTTGAATGGTTCATGGGATAGGGTTTCAGAGTAAATCCCTGATCGTTATCCTTTCTTTCTCCACATCCATGATTTTCATCTTTTTATTCTCGGAAGTTTCAGTACTGCCAGTGTTATGCTCAATCTCAATCCACTTTCCCTCATGGAAGATCTTCTCCTTTATCCGTCCGAATGCAACGAGTCCCTTTCGCGTAAGCAGTACGCTGTTTTCCTTCAGATATACAGGTATGTCTCCCCCAGAATTGACCATTCTGTCCCCCATATTGATCTCCCCTGTCTGCAAGTTGTACCACCGGCCTTCCGGAAGGAACACCTTCCTGGATTCCATATTCCTGTGTATAATAGGGGCTACCATTATTTCAGTGCCCACCATATACTGGTCATCTATCTGGAACAGCCCATCGTTATGTGGGTAGTTGAATGCAACGGGCCTTATGACTGGTTCAAAATTCTGCTCTGCAAGTCTCGCTTTCCAAAGGAGGTGTGGAACAATGGAATGCCTCAGGCTGAGAATTTCCCTGAAACGATCCACGAAGTAAGAATTATACAGGTAAAGTTCCTGATCGTTCTCAGTCTTGGATTTATGATTCCTGTATATTGGGAAAAACAGGGCCATCTGGTAAAATCTCAGAAGGATCTCCGGATCGGTATATTCCAGAAATCCACCGAGGTCACACCCAACATATGGAATCCCGGAAATACTGAGTGATGCCAGGAGAGGTATCTGAAGGGCCATACTCTTGAAATTGCCATTCCCGTCCCCGGACCAGACTGCTGCATATTGCTGTATTCCTGCGAATCCTGATCTGGAAAGGATAAGGTTATCCTTGCCGAGTGCTTCCCGGGTGGCTTTTGCCTCATAATATGCATAATAGTTATGGATCCTGGAGTGCTCAACCTTCCTGCCTTCAATATCATGCAATGCGTCCTCGTCTATAGTCCTTGATTGACTATTCATTGATGGCTCATTCATGTCGAGCCAGATTCCATCAAAGCCATCCTTCATGAAGGCTGAAATCTGCGAATTCCAGAAACTCCTTCCACCACTGCTTATAAAATCAGGGAAAGCGCACTTTCCCGGCCAGACGTTCGAGGTGAATATTTCGCCCTTTGAGGTTTCTATGTAGTTTCCCATTCCTTTCAGGAAGATCTCATTTCTCTGATCAACCTTCAACCCCGGATCTATTATTGGGATAACACGGGTTCCCATGCTGTGGCATTTATCTGTGAATGATCTAATATCAGAAAATTTAGTGCTGTCTATTGTGAACGGTGCGTAGTCCTTCATATAATCAATATCCAGGTAAACAGTGCCAACGGAATCCTTCCCAAATGTCTTCTGGTACATTTCCAGTATTTCCACTATCCTTGTGTCCGGGTAATAGGAATATCTGGAGATCTGGTGCTCAAGTGCCCATTCAGGCATGGTGAATGGCTTTCCGGTCAGCGTGATGAACTGTCGTAAGACTTCAACAGGTTCTGCCTCAGGGAATATATAGAACTCAAAATCCTTCGACGGTACTGTAATGACGACCCTGTCATAAATTTCCTGCCCGAAATCCATCCACATCCTTCCGCCATAGTTCACGAAGAAGCCTTCCGATTTTCCACCACTGATTTTCAGGAAGAATGGTATGGATACGTACAGTGGATCTGCCTTGAGATTGTATGCATAGCTGTCGTAATTCCAGAATTCAACCTTTGTTCTTTTTCTTTCGACTGGAAATGCTTTCTCTCCTAGCCCCATTATGTGATCCATCAGTCCCAGTGGCATGGAAATTCTCATGCCTGCTTCATCTTCATCTATCCTGATCCCAGCATTGTCAAGAAAAGTCTTTGATTCGTCATTCTTCGCGTCAAAATTATACATATCTTTGATTAATGGAGTGTTGAATCTTGCTCTTATAACCCCTTTGCCATCTCTCTGAATCTTCAGTGACATAACTCCATATCTGGTGAATGTGTAAAATCTTTTTTATAATTACTACCGATCGTAGTCAGATTATTCAAAAAATGCCCTGCCAGATTAAAAAAATTAGAAACCGGGAACGGTTCCTATCCTTAACTTATTTCCGGAATAATCCACATAGACATTCTTTATCTTGAGATATTCCTCTATTCCATACTTGCTTCCTTCACCGGCCTGCCCGGTCATCCTGAAACCAGTGTGGTATCCCTGTGATGCTTCTGGGCCTGGCATGTTTACATATATTTCCCCAAATCTGATCCTCTCCGAGGCCTCATACACAAGATTCATGTCTGAGGTGAAAAGGTATGATGCGAGACCATACCTGGAATCATTGGCGAGCCTGAACATTGTCTCCTTATCGCTTACCTCGTGAATCCCGACTATTGGACCAAAAATTTCTTCCTGGAAGAGAGGGGATTCCTGTGGTACATTATCTATTACCGTCGGTTCAAAGAAGAAGCCGTTCTTCAAAGGACCGGACATATCAGGAATCTTTCCACCTGCCACAATATTGAGTTTTTCCTGCCGGGCCTTGGACATGAACGATTCCATTGTCTCCACTGCCCCCCTATTTATCAGTGGTCCCATTACAGATGTTGTAGGATCGCCAACCCTTATCTCACTGGTCATCTTCAGGAAGATATCCATGAACTTCTTCTTGACGTCTGAATGGACATAAACCCTTTCAGCCGCGATACATGACTGGCCTGCATTCCAGAATTTGGCCCATATAAGCGCTCTTGCAGCGTTTTCAAGATAAGCATCCTTCCATATGATGAATGGTGCCTTGCCCCCCAGTTCCAGGATTGTCTTGGCCATGTTCTTTGCAGTGTTCTGAATTATTCTCTGTCCGGTTTCTGTGGATCCGGTCATGGTCACAAGGCCAACCTTTTTGTGGGATACTATATAGTCGCCGATCTCTGAGCCTTTTCCAGTGATGAGGTTGAGGACTCCTCTTGGTATCCCTGCTTCCACAAATTTCCTAACAATCCATTCAGCTGTGAGCGGCGTATCACTGCTTGGCTTCAGCACTACAGAATTACCGGTTAGCAATGCCGGAGCAAGTTTACGTGCGACCATTGCTGCAGGGAAGTTCCATGGAGTCAATGCGATAACGACACCATGCGGGATCTTGTACTGGAAGATCTTCCTGTGGGAAGTCGTCCCTTCAACAATATCACCGGTGATCTTCCTGGCGAATTCAGAATAGTAATAAACCTGATCCAGGACCCCATCTACCTCCTCGGCCGCCTGTACCTTCACCTTTCCGCACTCCCTGATCAGTATCTCCTCAAGTTCCTTTCTTGCAGCCTTTATGCGGTCTCCTGTTTCACGTATAATCCTTCCTCTTTCAACAGATCCAAGAGCATACCAGGCCTCATAGGAGGCTTCTGCTGCATCGATTGCCCGGTCCACGTCATCAGTTGTGGATGCTGGAAATTTGTCCAGTAATTCCCCTGTTGAGGGATTCAGCTTGTCTATGGTCTTTCCGTTGCTAGAATCTACCCATTGACCATCAATATAGTTTTTCATGGTTAGACATGTGCTACATAGGATTTATCTGTTTTCATTTTTACGGGATTTCCCGGAAGGTCTTCCATTCAGGGATGTGTGCACACTGATTTACCAATCCATAAAATCCAAGTTATCAGATCTGATCCTCGGAATATGCCTGCAATCAACATCAGAACATCCTGACATTTCCCTTTTCATATTTTTTATATGCGCTGAGAAGATCTTCCAGGTGTTCCACGGTTGAAAATTTCGGTACAGGATAAGCTCCAAGCGAAATTGTGTAAAGCAGGCTGTATGCTGATACGGAAAGCCCGGATTTCTTTATGTTATCCCTCATCTTATGATTCTCAGGCATTCTGTTCCTGTTAAGGGGTGAATAAGCTATTGGCAGGATCCCTTTTTCCTCAGAAAACTCCCTTATTTCATTGAACTGTGACTGTCTGGACACATTCAGTTCGATCTGGTTTGCGTAAATCTGGCCTGATGAAAGGGAATAAGAAAGGGAAAGCAGTTCAAGGCCAAAATTGCTAACGCCGACGTATCTTGCCAGACCATCGTCTTTCAGGTCAAGCAGATCCTTTATTAATTCGGGTAGATCGTGATTCTCATCGGGCCAGTGAAGAAGGTAGAGATCAACATAATCAGTTTTCATCCTCCTAAGTGATCTGTTTAGTGCGTCCCTCAAATTGCCATATGATGATGGCCAGGCCTTGGTAATGATGAACAGGTTCTTCCTGTTGTTCGTTTCAACTGCCCTTCCAACCAGCTCCTCTGAATGCCCTGCTCCATACATTTCAGCTGTATCAATAACATTGATCCCACCCTGGATTGCCCTGTTTATGATTTCAACCCACTGGTTGTCCCGCGAATAATCCGGTTGCGAGGCTCCTCCCATCCGCCATGTACCTATTCCGAACGGGAAGAACTGCTTTTTCTCTATCATATTTCAATTCCCAGCATCTTTCCTATTTCTTTTCCTGAGGTGCCTGCAAGCGCAAGCTTCTCCTTGACATTGAATGATTCGGTTTTTGTTCCAGGCTGGTTTTTCAATACATTTTGCAGGAGGTCCTTCTTCATCTCGAAGACCTTCATTGCAAATTGCCTGATATTCCCGGTGTCAATTATCTCATTCCCATTATCAGAAAGATGAGTCAGCTTCATCTTGTTTCCCTCAATTTCCATTATGCTCCCATATATGCGATCGAGTGGATCCTGAATCCTTTCCATTTCTATGGTACTGCTGAGCGCAGAATTTCCAGTTATATCAATTGTCTGTTTGTCTATAGAATATTCGATGGAAAGGAATGCGCTGTCATTTCCTCTTGACATCACGAATGTAACTTTACCATCACTGTCCGGATCTGAAAAGACAACAAACAGGTTTCCCTTGCTGATGCTTGCAGATGACAGGTAATAACGGTCAATCCTCTCATAATCTACCTGGGTTTCCTTTCCAACCCAGTTGCTGCCACTGCTGACCGGAATCCTGACTCCCTTTTCGAGTGAACCGAATTTTATCGGTTCCTTGAATATCTCCAGGCTTCTAGTGTTGAGGGAAAATTCGTATTCGATTCCTCCCTCTGCGATATATTTGACCGTCGAATCATATACACCCTCCACCAGCTTGAGATTGATGGTCATGTCAATCACTTTCATTGCATCTGAGGAGAGGAAGGCCTGTATATTCTTTGTTGAATTCATTCTTGCTGACGACATCCCTGTCTCGATCTCGTCCATCTTCGCCTTGAAGTCATCACCAACACGTTTCTTCAGCTTCTCAAGGCTTGCCTTTACGAAGTCGTTGATCTCCTTCTCTGTATCTCCTATTCCCTTGTATGCCTTTGTTGCCTTGAAATCCTCTATTACCTTTGAAATATTGACCTGGAGCTTGTCTATATCTGCAGTTTCCTGAGGTAAAGCATTTTTTAAACTGTCAAGATTGACCTTCAGATTATCGTAATCATTCTGGCTGATTATGGAATCCAGCAAATACTGGAAATAAATCCTAACCGTTTTCTCATCAGCCGAAGAGTTTGAAGTTTCTATTTTAATCCCCGTCATGGATATGACAGGATGTTTTTTTAATCTTACCTTCACAGATGGATAGCTTGTATCAATTCATGATAATGGCAGACAAATGTATGGCTCCTCCATGAAGTACTGTATTACGTGCAAATTTGATAAGATTTATATCCTTGGTCACATAGAAGATTCATGGATGAGGAGAAGCGAGAAGACCCGCTGGATCCATTGATCGATTCATTTGAGATTAGCGTAAAAGCCCTTATGCTTCTTTCCGACAGGGATGATACCATATCAAGATCGGATATAATACGGAGAATGGAGAACAGTTCAAGCGAGGAGGTCCGGGAGTTCATAGACATAATCAGGACAGCCAGGAAGGGTAATGACCTGAGCATTCTCTTTTCAACAGTAGGTGAGTTCCTGCTTTCTGCTTTCCTGTTTATACTGGGCATAATCCTGGTAGTTCCGACGTTTTCTTCGGGAGCAAACAGTAATGTCTTCTTTTCCTATTATGTGAATGCACTCAGGTTTGCTGAGATAAGTTCAGGATATTTCCAGGTTGCGCTCTTCATAAATTTCCTGATTGCACTGATTGTTCTCTTTGCAGGATTCTTCACTCTCAGGACGGCACGTGTTAATATCAGGTACCTGTTCAGGTGAAGTAATTTGGACAGAAAGACCATCAGGAAGATCTATTTTGCAAGGGTACTGATTACTGCCGCATCGTTTTCAATATTCATGCTGATCAGCATATTCGGCATAGTTAATTTCTCATATATCTTCGATTTCACGTCATTCACACTTAGGAGGACTGTCCTGCTGATATCGTTCTTCACAGGCCTTGTTCTTGCGCTCTATCTTACACTGTCGTTCCCACTTTCCCTAAGGGTTCATTTCTCAAGGCCCAGAGTGACAGGAAAGTCACGGCCTGTTTATGGCTTCTTTATCGTTCTATCAATAGGAATAGGATCCACGCTTGGTTCTCCCCTGTTCATCCTCATTCCAGAAAATGCACTTCAGTTCGGCATCATATCTACCATCTCCCTTCTGGTCGCTGCCGGAACATCCCTGATAATGGCGAGAGTCTACAATGATGTTTATCTCTTTCACAGGAATAACGGGAAAGACATAGTCGGAGGACCTGCTTTTGTCAGGGAAGCCTACGGAGTTTCATCGGTGAGGTACTTCATAAGCAGGACTTCGATGTGGGTGGCTAATTCTGCACTGGCTGCATACTGCGTGATAATTTTCTTCGATCTGCTCCTCATCGTCCTTCCTTCAAGCCACTTTGTGTCTGGCATGTACTCGCAGATACTTATTTACGGGATTCTGGGTCTCTTCATCTTCTGGTTCATCATCAATGCATTCTTTGAGGAAAGGTATATTGTCCTGATTGGAAAGGTACAGCTAATTATGATGGTGGTTATGGCAGCCATCCTCATTGCTGAGGAGGCAGTTGTCTTCCACAGTGCACCTCTTTCCACAAGGCTCTTCTTCTCATTCTCTGGAAACTGGTTCGAGGACATCCTTATTGACACCGGGTACCTCTTCATCCTCTTCTTCGGTTTCCAGGAAATAATGGCGTTCCAGAGAAGCGTGGATACGAAATCCGAATATTTCATACCCCTGATAAGGAAGAAGATCAGGATTGGGAAGGACAGGATCATCAAGCTCAGCATGATTCTCACAGTGATTATATCCTCTTCAATCAACATCGCATACTCAATTGCAGTGCTCATGACTCAGCAAAGGGGGGAAGGACTGGAAACTGCCTCAATTCCGGCCTTTAAGATAGCCAGTCTTGCAGGAGGCGGGGTTGCTTACGTATTCATGATAGTAGCCTTCATAATTGCAACCCTGACCACCTTTGTTCCGGCTTTTCTTGCTGCCTCCCGACACCTTAGGTCCCTTGGAGAAGACCGTATCTTCCCGCTCTCCGTAACCAGATTCTCATGGGTATTCACCCTTATTTTCATAATAATATTGATTGAAACAGGTGAAGATTTCCTGCTGAGCATTACTGACTTCATGGTTTTGATCAGCCTTGCATTCATCAATCTTTCAGCGCTGAGGTACAGGAGGGAAATGGGAAGGATCAATGGAGCTGTAAGGCCGGTGATAGTCGGAATGCTGACATTCACATTTGGCGCTTTCAATTATTTCATTGACCCCTATGTCGTGCTTTTTTCGATTCTTGTAATAGCCACTTCCTATCTAATACACAATATAATAAACATGGAAGCTGCAGCTAAGAAGCTTTACTCCGCATCAATCCTTGTCATGGTCTTCCTGACCTCAGTCTTTACAGGAATAAATTACAGCAGCCTCAACGCGATTAATATACCATCAATAGGGATTACGGGAGAGTTTGAAGGTCTGCTATTCCTTCTTCTTCTGCTCATCCTGTCCGTGATAGCAATGGTGGAATTCATACTTGAGTGGATACTGACAAGAGGAGGTTATGAGGAGGCAATTAAATCATTGATCTGAGTTTCAATGTGTCTGCGTAGGGATCCTGTGATGAGTAGAGCATTGAACTGACTGCTATTCCGTCGTAATTAAGATCAATAATTCTGGCCACGTTGCTGAAACTTATCCCCCCTATGGCGTATATCGGAATGTCAATCCTTGGCCTTGCACTTTTTATAACCTCTGGATTGCATAGAGTATAATCCTTCTTCGTGCCTGTTGGATACATTGAGCCAAAGGCTATGTAATTTGCCCCCTTAAGTTGAAGGTTTACGGCAATATCCGGATCGCAGTAGGCTGATCCACCGAGCAGTATTCCGGGATATTGTTCCCTGATGGACCCTATATCCCGGTCGTCCTTTCCCACATGGACACCGTCTGATTCTATTTCTGGATAAAGATCAATGCGGTCATTTATATAGAAAAGTGTCCCATGATCCATGCACATTCCTTTCAACTTCCTTGCAACCTCTATAAATTTACTGCTACTGGATGTCTTATCCCTGTACTGAAGAATCTCGATTCCTGCCATCAATATCCTTTCAGTTTTCCTGTAAAATGAATCCCCGGTGAAATCAGGAGTAATTCCATATATTATCATTTTTTTATTGCACCCCAGTATGGATCTCCATCTATGGGTTCCCACATCTGCCCATCAAGAAAAACATTTCCTCCCTTATTCGCTGAAAAATAGCCTGCCCTGGACACCCTGATTCCCTTTCCTGACATGAATTTCTCAAATTCCTCTGAAAACTCCTTCATAATACCAACAAGAATGCATCCTTCGCCTGTTGTCTCCAGAGGATTTATCCCGAATTTCTCAAGGTAACTGCAAACCAGCGGTGAAGAGTTCAACATGTTGCCTGCTAGGTGAATATCCATTCCAACGAGGGACGAAAGCTCATTTGATGCATTGACCATTCCACCTTCTGTTACATCGTGGATAAAGAGAACTGAGTTTGTCTGATTGTGGAAATCTATGATGTTCTTTGTCCGGTATGACGGGATCATTTCTTCCTTCATTTCCATGAGATTCCTGATCTCCGCAGATTCAGGGTCTCCGCCAATCCCATAGGAGGCCATAACCACCGCTGCCTGTATTCCAGGTATCCCCATGACGTAAATTTGGTCTTCACTTCTGGTTCTCCGGAAATCTGGTATGGCGGTCTTTTCGGTTCCAATCATTGTAAGTGAGCCAATGAGTGGGAGGGATGATGATGGATATCTTCCGGTGTGGCCTGTAACTATATCCACTGACCATTTCTCAGCCTCCCGGGTAAACGCATCCCAGTATTCCTCCAGCGAATCGTTGCTAAAATCAGTCGGTAGCGTTAGCGTTACTGTCATGTAATCAGGAACGTTTGCTGATGCCATGAAATCTGTCATGACTATGTGAAAGCCGAATCTTGCTGCAAAGTCCAACCCGAGGGGTCTGTGACACGAAAGAGGATCGGTTGTTGCGATGATTTTCCCTGCGCCTCCAGAATATATTCCAAAGTCAACCCCAGGACGGGGTCCAAGAAGTGTTCTGGAATTCCTTATCTTGTCGAGTATTATCCTCTCCAGTTCCTGACTGCCCAATTTTCCATATCTAGATGATGTCCTTCCTGCCAGATTCAACACCCCTGAAGTACCATACAAGTGCTCCTGCTGCTCCCATGATCTCAACAATGCTTATAATTATAAGGTAGAAGAGCAACGGTGGCTCCAACTGGTATATTATGAAATAGAGCAGAATAAGGACAGAGTATGAAAACGCCCTTATTCTTGAAATATGTCTTGCCCTCTCGGTTGTTAATGTAAGCTCAGATTGCAACAGGTCCCTGCTTCCCCATCCTATTTCGGAAAGAAAACTCCGAAAGACGAGAATCCTTAGCAGGATTGAGAATGGCAGCATGGAGTAGAATGAAAGAACCACGGCAATAATAACAAGCGTTGCCATAGCTGGAAATGAGATCACAGGAATTGTCTTGTGAGGAATTCGGGTTACAAGCAGCGTCAGTATTATCCCTGAGAGCACTCCTGCACCTGTTGTGAGCAGGGTTACCAGGTATGGCTGGTCTGTGTACAGTTCTCCTAGGTAGATATTGATCAGGAAAAATCCAGTGACAATTGCAGTTCCTGTTGTTATCTGCTCAAAGTCGGAAACCAGGGAAAAGTGCTTTCCACTATATCCCCATACTTCCCTTACCTTCCGCTTCATCATATCCCTGGAAGGAGTGAGAGAATGCGAGGCTTCCCATCCGGGACTCTCGGCAATTTTAAGCCGCGAGACTATTGCAATAGCAATGATCGAAAATGATGAGAGTAGGAGAAATATTCGCGTACTCCCTAAACTTAAGGGAATCGCATAAAGAAAGAATGCTGTGAAGAAGACGCCTGCATTTGCCATATTGGTTATCCCGATTATGTAACGCGATCTTTTCGTGCGGGTATATTCCTCAAATATATACGAAAGAAGCACAGTCTCATCACCACCAAGGGAGAAGTTTGCCATAAAGATTGAAACTGTCAACTGCACAAAATTTGATGAAAGAACCGCACCCATTATTCCTGCAGCAGTCAGGAAGATTGAAAATAGAAATGGCCTCCTTCTTCCTATCCTGTCGGAGATGTGCCCAAATACAAGATTTCCCGATAAAAGGCCGGTTGCAGCGGAAACCGGATAGATATAATCAATGTTCTTCGGAATCCTTTCAAAATCATACACAGTAACTGACATGAATAGAATAATCCCCCACAGGAACATTGAGGATCCGCCTGCCAGTATAAACCAGGCATTCCTGTGAGTCAGGTTTTCCGGAGCTTCAGTGAAATAGTTATGCACAGACAGGCATGTAATGCTGTGCTCAAATTTAATATTGCTATGATACCCTTCAGATATCTTTTCCTCCTGAATTTATCAACACCCGATATAACTGGAACAAAAATGATGTTTCGATTCGTTCACGAGGGGACAAATGTGTAGAAAAATGCAGCGGGGAGGGGTGGTATAAATATAACACTCATCAGCAGAGAGACCTCAAGGATCATTGGAACCCATATCGACCTCGTTGAGGTGTATAGGGAAATGTAAATTATCCCAACTCCAACAGAATCGAGAATGAAAAACCAGAAATATACTCCGGGAAATCCCCTGGTATCATTTATCAGTATAACAAAATAATAGAGTCCATAGAATATTACAGATAGAAGAGCAGCTGAACCCCTTCTTAAAACGGTTGATCCGATCTCCACCCCAATAACCGAAAAATTGAACTGCTCAACGAATGATGGAAAATAAATGATTTCAATCAAATATACCAGTTCCGGAGTGGCGATGTTTATCTCTACCACAAAAATTGCATATGCCCAGAAAACCAGGACGGAAAGGAAGAAGATAAACCAGTAAACAGAATGAAAAGCCCTCATTATTGATTCGCCGCCTCCCGAGAAGAATCCAAAAATAAGCAGTTCAATTAATGGGGTGACCAGTATTGTATAATAAAAATATTCTCCTAAGGAGGGATACCTGTAAAAAAAGTAGTTTACAGTTATTAGAAATGCCTGAAAGAAGAGGTAGAGAAAAAATTTCTGGTTCCTTGATAAATGCAGATATTTCATCTGTGATCAGTTCATATCAATGAAGACACCATTATAACGATAAGGGTTACAGTTAGAAATGTGTTTGACATGGAGAACAATTTCCTGTATTTTTCGACGTTACCCTTCCGTATATAATACATGGTTGAAGGTACGAGGAGAATCATGCCAAGCGGAATTGCCAGAATCCTGAACATAATAGAACTTTCGAGAACTGGAAGAAAGACAGGCAGGACCATCAGGAGCATAAGGATGGAAGAGTTCACAAGTATCCACTTTCTTGTGGAATTTATACCTCGCGTTGCAGGCAGCATAGGAATCCCTGCGGCCTTGTAATCGTCCGTGTATTTGATCGCCAGTGACCAGAAGTGCGTTGGAGTCCAGAGAAAGACAACACCTGCCACAAATATTGATTCAACGGTTGGGAAGCCAGAAAGAACAGCCCCTCCAGCCAGGGCAGGAAAACTCCCTGCGATACCGCCAATAACTATATTCATATCTGTCCGTCTCTTGAGCATTACGGTATAAAGGACAGCATAACTCAAAAATCCTGCCATTATGAAGATCAGTGTACCTATATTGATATAAAGAAGTGCAAGAATAGAAGATATTGCGAGAAAAACAAGCATTATGGCAATCAGAGGGATTTTTTCATGAGAAACGAATGACCGTCTTTGGGAGACTCTCTGCATCCTCGAATCTATATCGATATCATAAAGGTTGTTGAAAACTCCTGCAGCCATGGATGCCAGTGTTCCGGATATAAGCAGTGGGATCAGCAGGAGAATGTGCGAACCGGGATTCGGGACTGTGAAAAATCCTGCAACTGCTACAAGGTCAATTAGAAAGGTGATCTCCAGTTTAAATGCATCATTTAAAAATGAAAAACTGAGATATTTTGGCAATCAGAACACCGGTTGCTGAAGAGTTGTAAGGCTTAAAATGTTTGTTGTCGCTTCATAATTCCGTTCCATCTCAAGTGCGAACTGGCTTAATGAACCGAGAAAATTTTGAGGGTTTGAATGTGAGGCGTGAGTTGAATCGAAGGATGTGGACGCTGTGCTGTTCGAAGCTGTTGCGTTGACAATTATTTCGCCCACCATTGTTGTTGGGTGAACAGTACACCAGTACGTATAGACACCAGTTTTGAAGAATTCATATTGTGCAGTATACTTAGCCCCGATAACCTGGGTGAGTTCCCCGGTTGTTACTATCGTATAGGTTGCACCTGTCTCCTTCGGTCCGGTATTTATAGTGAGGGTGTGTGGGAGACCGTCCTCCTCTATCACTGTGAAATTTACCAAGTAGTCCAGTGGAATATAGAGCGTTGGATTTACGGGACCATGATTTGTATCCCATCCTGCCGCATCAGCCCATAATGTAATGTTCATGTGGCCTTTAACAGGCAAATTCGACGGATCTGTTAATCCCCCAGCAGTTTGCGTTGGTGCAGAAAGCACAAAACTAAGTGTTAAGGCTATTAGCAATATTATTATTATTCCATAGGCAGCGCCTGCTAAATTTTTCTTTTCACCCATTTAGTCACCTCCTACAGCTCCTGGAGATGGTAGCTTGTATACTTCCTCCAGTACATTAGATGGAGAGGTACTTGGTTCTTCCAGCAAAGATTTTATTAGGTTTGCGAGGAAGAATAACTGCCCGATGCCTATTATTACTCCACCAGCTATAGCTATGTCCTGATATACCTGGAATCTGGCGAAATACCCTGATACGTACCTAGGCATGCCCAGGAATCCTCCGACTGTCCAGCCTATAGACATAATGAATGAACCGATTGCAGTTAATGATAAATGCCAGTTAGCAAGTCTCTGGTCGTACTTTCTTCCACTTGTAAGCGAAGGCCATATCATGTAAATTGCTGCAAATGCTATTCCGGTTGTAATTCCCATGAATATGAAATGGAAGTGTCCAGTAATCCAGTATGTTCCATGCACCTCCTCGTTTATAACAAGCGTTGACTGCATCACCCCGGTAATACCACCGATAATAAAGTCAAATATCCCATTGATGACAAAAAGCATTGGCACGGTTAAGCGGATTTTCTCTGCTGACCATAGAGTTGCTATGTAGTTGAACACTGTTATTGCTGATGGTATGGTTACTGCAAATGATGCGGTAGTGAAGAAAAGTCCCCATGCGAGGCCAAGACCTGAATTGAGAAGATGATGTCCCCAGACAAGCTCTGACAGTGGCATGAGCAGACCAAGAGCAAGAACACCAGAACTGTAACTGAATATTTTCTTTCCAGTGAATTTTGGAATGATTTCATAAATCAACCCGAATTGGGGCAATATTGCAATGTATACTATTGGATGACCCCACACCCAGAAAAGCTCCGCGAATGAGATTGGTGAACTCCCCCCCACTCCAGTGAAGAAAATCGGGTTGAAGAAATCATAGAAGAGCATGACCAGTGCAGCCATCATGAATGGGGCGGATGCAAGAAACATTATCAGCGTAAATAGAACTCCCCAGGCGAACAGAGGCATCTTCGTCATCGGGACTTCCTGGCTTCTATCAAAAATAATCATCCTTATGACAGTTATTGATGCTATTGCTATTCCGATGAAGATCATTTCCATTCCAATTACCGCAAGCCAGTTCATGGATCCTGCCCCATATGGATTCAATTGAAGTGCCAATGGTGGATAGTAATACCATCTTGTCGATGTTCTTGACAGAAGTATAAATATTCCTCCAAGAACATATATCCAGTAAGCCCATGAAGAAATATTACCGTACTTGTCATTCTTTATTTTCAGGAATGTCGGAAGAAGATAATAAGCCAGTCCAAATGCGCTACCTACTGCCCACATATATATCATGAGGATAGAGTGTTCAGTGGTAAGTATGTCATATAGAACCTCGCGATGTGCGAAAAGAGTAGGAGTTGGCTCTATCAAACTTACCCTCATTATAACACCAAATGTTCCGGCAATGAAGAAGAATACAAGACTGGTCATCAGGTATCTGAGGCCTATGCTTTTTGAATCGGTTAGAACAAAAGCGCTTGTTGAAATCGCTCCATTACTCTTCCTCTTTTCCCTGAAATATGAACTCGAATCATAATAATCACTTTCATCTGAAGCGTTATCCATTCCTGTCTTTACTGTCAGGTACTTGTAATACATGAAGAAAAGTATCACGAAAACAAATGACAGGATTATTGATACCTCAAGGAGAAGCATGGTTGCAGACATCAGGCCACCACCGTTAGATAGCCTCTCATCTCATAATGAAGGTAACCGCAGTACTCAACACACTCAATTATGAATGTCCCCGTATGTATTGGGGTAAATGTAATTGTGTTGTTCTGCCCTGGCACGGCATACGCCTGGACATCGAATTGTGGAATGTAAAGATCGTGTATCACAGCAAATTGATGAGACCCTTTTATTGATGTTATGACGAAAGTATAAGTATGATTCACAGTGAGTGTTACTCCATCTGTAGTTGTGTGTTTACCTGTACTGTTGTATGTAGTGAACAGCCATGACCACTGAACGCCTTCAACGTACACAACAGTTGTATTACCTGGTATGGGACTGCTCGGTGTTTCTTTTGTGGCAATTGTGAAGTTAGGGGATTCTGTTGTGTATATGTTTATTCCAGCAGCAACGACGAGCACAACAAGTACGCCAATTATCCATAACGCCTCTATTTTAGCCTTTGAATTCATCTGAAATCCTCCCATTCATGACTTCTATCACCTTTTTTAAACACAGGATAAAACAGAAGAAGTATTGTAAAAATACCGCTTGCTATTCCAGCCGCATATACCGGTGAGCCGTATGTGGCTTCCAGCTGTCCCTGTGTTGTAGCTTCATATCCTCTTAAAAATATTGTAAGCAAAATGTCACTCACGATCCCGGAAATTACCGAAACCAGAAAGAACGCTGATACCACCACAGTGTTATGGTTCATAGGTGGTGATATTGAAATTTTATTAATAGTTTTTTGGTAGTAATTCAATTTTTACCGATTTTTTCAGTATTAAAGATAAATTAAAAAAAACATGAAATCTGTGAATTAAATTCAGATTCAATTTAATGTTCTGCCTTCATTAATCAGATATCCGTGCTGGATCTGCGTAGTCCACAAACCATTAAAATTCCTCCAGTATCTTTATTTTCAATAAATTTTCAATTTTCCTCGCAGTCTTGATGTCAGGCTTGATACCGCCACGTTCTATTGCGGATATCAATGTCCGTTTTTCCCTGAGCTTGTCAGCCATCTCATCCTGGCTCATTCCAGTCTTTTCTCTTGCAAGCCGGATAACCTCAGCATACTCCGGCACGATTTCCAGGCTTTCAATTTCCTTCTCTGAATTTCTTGTTCTGTTTGGCTTTCTCTGGATTATAACAGGTTTTACAGGAACATTAACCTGTGTTGAGCCCTTTGAACCCCTGTCATCATAAACACGCATACTCTCAACTGGTGTTCCAAATCGTTCGCACTTCTGGCATACCGAAAGAATTGCTCCATCCACCTTGATTTTCTTAAGCTTATCTACCCTGGCACCACACATTTCGCATTCCATAGTTCCACACCACATCTTAATTGAAACATTGCTTATCTAATCTTTTCTTTTTATAGAAATGATGGAATCATCAGAAAAATCCACGCCCAAACGCTATCAGGAGAACGAGGGAGAGCCCAAGCAATAATGCATATACTGTGAAATCCCATGCGATTACCTTTGAACCGTCAAGAGGAGGTATGGGCAGGAGATTGAAGAATGCGAGAAAGAAATTTATTGCCCCTGAAATAGATGCCACGAAGTAGATTATGCCACCTGTGAATGAACTGATAAACACCAGTGTCAAACCAACTATTATATTACTGACCGGACCGGCTGCCGAGATCTTTCCATATATTGTCTTGTCGTACACATTGTATACTTCTGTCGCCCCTGGCAGTGCCAGGATGAATCCGAATAACGATGTCATAAGGGCTATCAGTATCCCGAGTGGCCACATCCTGAACCTGGCGTTATATCCATACCTCAGGGCAACCTCTCTGTGTGCAAATTCATGTAAGGCGAAACCTGAAATTCCAGCTGTCATGCCTGTGGGAAGAAAAATTACAAGGAATTCATAATTTGATATTGCCTGAAATCTTGAAAAGGCAATTGAAAAGGCAAGCCCGATTCCAAGACTGGCTACTACAAAATCCTCAGCCTCACTCCTTCTTCTTGTATTTCCAAAGTTTAGTAACTGCTCCATTAGTTATTCACTCGATCTATATTATTGATGAAGGCATTCAGCTCCATGGCCTTCCTTATTCCTATATTGAATCTCAAACTATAAGTTATCGGATTCATAGGGATATTTTCCCTTATACAGATGCCTGCCATATTCAAGAGCTGCGAATTTTTTTCTACATAGATTGGATGATTATCCATGCGCTGGGCCTGAATATAGTCATATATAGCTTTTGCCTTCTTCAGATCCTTGAACCCGGTGGTGTAAAACACATCAGCAAGTGAAATAGTTTCCATTCTTTCTATTTTCAACTTCTTGTACATCACAAAGATGGCCTTCATGGATTCATCTTCAAGATAGGACTGATTGAATAAACTGAGATTTGTCTGCGAATTAATAAATTCAAACACGTCATCAACGCTTGACACTGGGACTCCTCCAAGCGCAACCGCTTCCCTTTTGTCCAGAGCCCGCCCCCTCTTAAAGCAAGCCTTGAGGTATTCCCCAGAATAGTAGACTATTTCACTGAAATCCCAGTTTTTCCGGAGTAAATTCCATAGCTCATCAAAAATATCCTTGCTTGCAAATTGGCCCTGAAATTTAGAAAGGATCTTTTCCGCTGAATCAAAGTATTCCTCCTTTATGAGGGCCTTGATCACAGGAATAGAGGAATCAACATCCATCAGGCTGCCGAATTCATGATACAACCTTACGACTTCCTCATCATAGCCGTATTTAACAAGGTTTGCGGTTAGAGTGTAAAAAATTCGTCTCTTCCTCTCAAGGGATTCCTTCGATTTGAAATATTTAATGGCATTTTCGTGTGCCTCTTCAAATTTTCCATATTCGCACAGAAGATCTATGGTATATGCAAGAGCCTTCCCTGTCTGGACCTTTTCTTTTATAGTGCGCCTGAGGATTGAGAGTGCCCCTTCAATGTCCCTTTCATCAATCAGGAGACCTGCAATTTTAATGGCAAGCTCCTCAGAAGGATGCTGGGAAAACACTTCCAGAAGTGCCTTCCTGATGTACCGGTTGTTCCAGTAATCTTCCAGTATGATTTCAAAGCCTTTTACATCACTTTCTTTTCTCAGATCAAGTTTCCGTATAATCCTTACCAGCTCGTCTGGCTTGTTGGATTCTGCATATACCTTTACCTCATATGGTGTTGAGATCTTCAAGTTAACCGTGTATTTTAATGCCTGATCGAATTTCTTTTCCTTGATGAGGGCATCGATCAAACCCTTGCATCTTTCAATACTTGAGCCCGATTCCATTGCTTTTTCATAATAATATATTGCCGATGAATAGTCTGATATAGACAGGAAGAAGTCACCGAATATCGCATAATTTTCTGCGGGAAGCAGGTCATTATGCACCTTTGATACAAGTGTTTCCATTTCATCAATCATATTCAGTGCCTTCAATCTCAGGGCATATTTCATCACATCTTCACTGTTTCTGAGCGGATCTTCAAATATGATCCTGTCAATTTCGACTGCCTCCTCCTGTTTGTTCTTGCTCTCGGAAATATCCCGGAGCAGCCTTAAGCTTGAAATTGATTTTAATGAACTGTATTCGATCATATCCACAATGTTTCCTATAACATCTTCATCTGATGACATGATCCTTTCTTCAATTGGCCCAAAATCAACAAGATACAACCCACCATTCCTGCTTATTGTTTCGAGTATTTTTACAATTTCGTTTATTGAAAGCTGAACATTGAATTTTCTAAGATACTGTGCCACAATTATGTTTGAGCCGAACTCATTTTTTGCGTTTTCAATATATTTTTTTGCATCCTTATCGTTCCCTTCCCTTTCCGATATTAAGCTCCTGTAATAATTCACGAAGGGATCGTTGTTCCACTCATATTTTGCTAACAGGGATTTTGATCTGTCAAGATTTCCAGATATAATATTATGCGCAACGGATGGGTAGATGAATTCCGGTAAATCCTCATCGTTTGAAGTGCCGTCAAGTATGGACTTTACCCTTCTTTCCATTTCTGAGCCGGGAGGAGTGCCAGAAGAGGTTCCATCTTCATATACAAGTTCCAGAACTCCGATGATATCGCTCTTCATAACCCCTTTGAGAATCTGAAATTCCTTTCGATCAAGGGAATTGTTGAAGAGAATTCCCCTGATCACCCTGTATAAAGACTGGATTTTATCCGGATCGTTTCCAATCGAGTGAGAGAGATCAGCAAAGGTTTTATCGCTCCTGCAACCTGTCAATATAGTAGAGAAAACATCATATTCCATGTTTTCTATCCCTGAGGCCTTGATTTCATTTCCAGCGGATTCTATCTGGCCATTCTTAAGAAGTGCTTTGATGTATATGTTCCGAAACTCATTATCGTCCCTTACACTCACATCTGATTTGAAAAGGGATATCACTTCACCATAATTACCTGAGACTGTGAGTTTTCGTGCGAAATCCTTTATAAATTTGGTGTCGTATGGGTTTGCCTGGATATACTTTTTGGCAGAGATTATAAATTCATTGCCCTTTCCGGTATCCTTTCTCAACAGAGCCTTTATTTTAAGAATTTCCGGATCGTTCAGGTTGTCCATTGGTATTTTTTCAGCAACCTTCTCAGCCTTTGCATTATTCCCAGATAATAGAAGAAATTTAACCTCCCAGATTTTGATTGGGATTTTATCTGAGAGTTTATGATCCAGATTGTCAATTAGGGTAAGAGGATAAGAATAAGAATTGATATTATATGCAGAGGCAAAGAACACAGATAGATTTTCCTCATTCTTTTCGATTGTGGCCTCATTTTTAGTGAAAATGTCCACTACATCCTCATCCCTTCCAAGTATTCCCATTGCCTTCATTCGCAACTCCATGGCCACCTGGTTTCCGGGAGACAGCGAAAGTATACGTGTTGAGAGACTTATCACATCATCATACAATCCAGATTCAAAGCATAACTTCAGGATTCTTTCAAGAAGGATTTCATCCTTTACCGCATTGAAGTCCAGGGATTGGAGGTTAACCTTCAAAACCTGCAATTTCTGGCTATTCAAAAGCGTTTCCATGTAAAGTATAGCCGATTCAATGTCATCTGGGTTTATTGTGGAAAGAATCGCCATGAATTCCTCAACATATTTCTCCTTCCCACTTTTCTTCAGATTTTCCACAACTATTTTTGTAAAAACAGGAGTTGAATGTTCAGCATACTTCTGGTAAATCATTCCACTGTAAATTCCATTTCTTGATAAAAAAAGCGTGGCATAATCCCACATTTCAGATGCCTTTGCCATTGCTTCGACCTGCTCTATTATCTTAGGGGCTTCAGATATTAGGTAATCACTTCGCAGGAAAGACTTGATTTCATCCATATTGCCGGAATTAACAAGGGATGTGGTGAAGAAAAGCTGAAAATTAACATTCTCCTGTTTTAAATCATATAACCGTCCCCAGATTTTATAATCGCTCTGATTCCCGACCTTCCAGAGATCTCTGGATAATGCTTCTATCTTTCCTTCTATCTCTGAATCCTTCTTAAAGAGTGCCCTACCTTCAACTGTATCCAGAATATCCAGAAGCATCTTGAAACTTGACTCCTTCCTGGCTGATTCCTTTGAAGAAAGATATAACTCAATCTTGTCATTAACTCTGTTTCTTACATCATCAAGACTTGTGGAAGGCATAAAGATATGATTAAGAAATATGTATATAAGTTTGCGATTCTATTATCACTCTTCATCCAGAAGGTATTTTTCCCTCAGGGTTCCATACTCCATAGCGTTTTTTCTTGCCATTTCTCTGTAAGAAGAGTCGTTTCTTATTACTTTGCCTGGCACACCCACTACTAGGCTGTTTTCTGGAACTACCTGGTTTTCCAGTACCAGAGTTCCTGCTCCCACAACAGATCCGCTTCCAATTTTAGCTCCGTTCATTATTATTGCCCCCATTCCTATAATGCATTCATCATCAATCGTACACCCATGAATGACTGCATTATGCCCAACTGATACAAGATTGCCTATTTTGACTGGAAAGCCAGGATCCACGTGAAGGGTGCAATTATCCTGTATGTTGCTGTCATTTCCAATTACGATTTTATCCAGATCTGCCCTAATTGAGGCAAAATCAAATATGCTTGCTCTTTCTCCAATTTCAATTTGGCCCCTCAGAGAGCATTTCTTTGAAATAAAAGTGTCCTTCCCAATTACCACATTTTTGGATTCCATTGGTGATCAGTTTTGTAAATTTAATAAATTTTCCCGAATGGTTGTGTAAAATTAATAAACCTGACTTTAATAGGGAGCAAACGTGATTCCATATGGCGCGAATGCATACTAGAAAAAGAGGAAGATCAGGATCAAGAAACACATACTACGGAGTTGGGCATGAGTGGGTCCAGCAAAGTCCCAAGGAGATAGAAGACATAGTCATACAGTTAAGAAAAGAGGGTCTTACAGCATCACAGATCGGGATTAGACTGAGGGACTCCTATGGGGTACCAAAACTCAGATATGTAAATCATAAGAAAATAGGTGATGTGCTTGCGGAAAACAATCTGAAGCCGGACGTACCTGAAGATTTGATGTCCCTCATAACAAAATACAAAAGAGTCACAAAGCACATGGAACTAAATAAAAAGGATTTGAACAACGGCAGGAAGAGAAACCTAATAATGGCCAAGATGTTAAGACTTGTAAGATATTATAAGGAAAATGGCTATCTTGCAAGAGAATGGGAACTCAATAAAGTATTATGAGCACCCAACTGGAGCACATTTTAACCCCTGATTTTTTAGAAATCCTGAAGAAAGGTCAGTCTTTCTTTCAATCATTTGATTATTTCAGGATACTTGTACATTATGATGGCGATGGGACCAGTTCCGCTATAATACTGACAAGACTTATGCAGAGATATAATAAGAAATTTCATCTTGGATTTATCAGGGAACTTTCGGAGGATGGCTTTTCGAAGAGATATTTAGAGGAAAGGAGCATACCTACGATTTTTGTTGACTGTGGATCGGATCAGTTAAGATTCCTCCCGGAGGATACCAGCAACGTTATGGTTCTGGACCATCACTTTTATTCTACATCTCCTGAATGGGCAATTAACATTAATGCCAGAGATTATAACATCGATGGTACCCGCGAAGCATGTGGCGCTACCATGGCATTCATCTTCGCGGCATTCATTGATGATAAAAATGCAGAAGATCTACTTCCTTTCATGATTTCAGGGTGTATTTCAGATAAACAGGACATGGGCGGGTTTAGGGGCGTCAATAAAAAATTGATTGAGGTTTATGGAAAAAACATTGAGAAGAAACGTGGGCTTAATCTGCACGGCGAAAGTGTAAGGGATTCCATAGTATTTTCTCTCGATCCATTTTTCAAGGATCTGTCCGGATCGAATAATTCCGTAAACACCCTTCTAAACGACCTCGGTATTGATGGGGATAAGAAATTAAATGCCCTGACAGGCGAAGAGACTCGAAGACTGGGACTGTATCTGTCTTATAAGCTAGCGTCACAGGGATGTCAGAGTGAAGCCATGTCATATCTTGAGACTGATGAATATTACTTTGAAAATGGATTTGCATCTAACGAACTTTCATTAATCATTGATGCAAATGGAAAAAATGGAGAAAATGCAACACCTGTTGAGTATTTCCTAGGTAATAATTCCCTGAAGAATGCGCTTATAGAAAACAAGAAAATATACCAGACAAGACTCATCGACTATGTGATGAGATCCTATAAATCGATGGAAATTGAGAAAAATTTACAATTTTTCTATGCACCTGGATCCGAGATGGCAGGGGCAATATCTGGAATCCTGATGCTGTATTTGGCTGATCAAACACGACCCATTATAGGCTTCAATGCGGGAGAAACCTTTACACTCATTTCATCAAGGGGAACAAGGAAAATGGTTGAAAAAGGGTTGAATCTATCCAAGGTGATGAAGGAATGTACAGCCGAAGTTGGAGGTAGTGGGGGAGGGCATGATATCGCTGCAGGTGGAAGCATACCAAGAGGCACAGAAAGGCAATTTATCGAAATTGCAGATAAAATGATTGGAAAACAGCTTGAAGATATAGAAAAATATTAAAAGTATTAAGTGTTGATATCTTGAATGGGGAAGATTGGAGTATATTCAAGGAATCCAAGATTCTATTATAAGGTAATCCAGATCCTGCGTGATTGGGAGGTTCCGTTTTTTTCGATAGATGACCCATATAAAATTACAGGCGAAATTACCGTCATAATTAGCCATAAGGATGATATCAGGTTCAATGAAAGGCAAATATTCGAAGAAAATGCATTATCAGCAGTGAGAAAATCTATTCCAAAACTTATGGGAAAGGATAATTTTAGAAAAGTCACAATCGGTATAGATCCTGGGCCAAAGCCTGGAATCGCCGCTATTGGTGATGGCATTGTTATTGAGGCATTCGAGCTTCCGGAAATAGAGCAGATAGGCTCTACCGTCAATGATATAATTTCTGATTACGAATCTGTACAGACAATAATAAGGATAGGGGACGGAGATAAACCAAATATGGAAAGAATACTGATGACGCTAGGAGAACAAAAGAAACTAATGGAAGTGGTTGATGAAAGCGGAACAAGCATGCCGCACAAGACTCATAATAACGCACTTTCAGCTGCCAGAATTGCAAATATAGAAGAATTTAAGAAAAATGGTCCAGTTGTAAAAAATACGAAGAGAAAAAAAATAATAGATATGGAATTCACAACTATTAAAAATATAATCTGATTACTTTTTCTTCTTCTGCTTTCTGTTTTTCCATTTTGGAAGTCCGGGTGTCAATTTTCTCTTACCTGCTGCAAAGAACAGTAATATCATAACTCCGGCAGCTAATGCAACAAAGTAGTATATCCAATCGTAGTTTGGTGGATTTCCTACGTAAAAACTGCTCTCATAATTGACGTTAACATTCTTGAAGACAGATGAGTTGGTTATCCCTACTACAACTGTGTGTTCCCCACCACCGATAAGGTAGTCTGGAACCCTAACACTTACAAGTTCACTCTGGCCTGGAAGTATTTTAGATAACACGGTTGTCTTGTTCAGGTTGCCTATCTGGAAATACACCGTCATGTTATAATATGGAACTCCACTCCCATCAGTTACCATAGCATAAAAAACAATCGCTTTATAGACGGAAATTGAATATGTAAGTATTTTTTCCACATGCGTACTGCCAAAAGTCGCATCAAGGATTATCATTACGCTGATTGACTGGTTGTCCGCATTAGGAGCTGTTATATTAAATTCAAAGAAGCCATTTTTTGATGTCTTGTGATCAGGGACCGTTGGACTGAGGCCGATATCATAGTCCGCTCCTACAATCATGGTTGCCGTGTAATTACTGTAACCACTCGTAGCGGTTACGCATATTTGGAATCTCTGGCTTTCAATAACCTTTGGAACTGTAGGGGTAGGACCATGTCCTATGTTAAAGGTTGTTGTTGCATTAAAAGACCCATTTGAAGCGCTAGATTCAGATGCCATAGCAACAGGAATCGCAAAAAGAAGAATTAACACGGACAGTATTGACAGAGTTTTAATTGAGTTCATCTTACCTTCCTCCCCTTAATTGCCACGCCTATGAAGCCAATGACGACCACCAAAACCAGGAATATGATTCCATATTCGAGAGTAGCGAATGGGTTTCCGGTATAATTAGAAATGATGCCGGGGCCATGAACGTAGTTATATAGACTTGAAAGATTCGGATACTCCACATTAATGGTCTGATTATGTCCAACCCCATTTTGCTTAATCTGGTAAAAGACGTCAAATTTAGTGAATTGAGATGCTGCAAAGTTCTTCTGGGGAACGATGTTTAGATATACAGTGTATGTTTCATTGAACGAAAGATTCACTTCACTGATCTGTTTTCCGCTGATTCCAGTAAATGTTAGATTCACATGCAAGAGTGAGATGTTTACATTGCTTCCATCGATAGTCATATCCGTGGGAACGCTGAAGTTTACAGTCTCGTTTTCATTTCCGGTATTCCTGAAAACAAGATCGAATGAACCATTCCCATTATTATACCCCAGTACTGGACTCTGAACTGTCATGTTGACGCCATAAAAGCCTGTTACGTTTACCTTTACCTTATCCACCGAAGAATATCCATCATAGCTCATCATGATAGGCACCATGTTGATTCCGCCAGGAACCCTATAGTTAACGGACATCCTTGCAGAAATGTTTACAGTGTCAGTAATTCCAAAGTTTTTAACTGTGGTCCTATTGAATACGATCTTCCAGTCTGGAGACCCAGATGAAAGTGATAGATTCACCGGCGTGTTCAACATATTCTTGAGTGTAAAGTTAACTGTAGTGAACCCGGCTGTCTCATTGAATATTGGCGTTGAACTCTGTGTCAAATTGATGTTGCCGGTAACTTCCTTCGCGAGTATAATCTGTACGTATGATACCTTGTCTACATCCTTGGTTATGCTACCTTCAAATTTCTGGTAGAATGATATATTTCCGACGTTAAATGAACTTGAAACATATGACTGGAATGTGTAATTTCCTCTTGGAAGGAGTAACGGCTGTCCATTCGATATAGATGAAATCATCTGTGTAGAACTGCTAATATTAACTCTGTTTGCAGTTTGATACCTGCCGATTGATGTGTAAACATAGGTATAATATGCAGTCACCAGGTTCATGGAAAAATTAGACGACCCCTCGAATTGCCCTATTGATAAGGTGGTAAGCTGTGCAACCTTCATATTCCTGTTATAAGCATAAACAGTAAAACTTCCATTTGCAAGATAGGCTGTGAATGCCCCTGTGCTATTAGAAGTGACTGATTCTATCATTGAGCCATTCTGGTAAATGGATATATTAGTCGCTGATAGTGGGATTCCGGAAACACGTACAGCACCGTTCACGATTGTATAAAATTGCTTTACTTCCAGCGTAAGTAACATGGTAGAGTTTTGATTGAGATATTCAGTTATTGTGCCTGTCGAAACATAGAATTCACCAGTGTTGTTCGCGATCTGCTTCTGATATGAAATTTCATAAACACCCTTCGGGAGAACGAGGTAAGAGGTAGTCATTATCAAATGTACCTGGGAGTTTGATATGTATATATTTCCTCCACTTATGGAAGTTGAATATGTAAGGGCAAGAGAATAAGATCTCTGGTAAACTGGATAAAGTGTTGTGTTTGAATTTACAGATATAACCGAGAGATTCGCCTGCCCAAGTTCATTCAAAGCATACAGAACATAATTACCGGGGGCGACCTCAGATATGTTTGAGATTGCGGTTGTGTAACTTGAAGTATAGTTGAAAAGTGATGCGTTTATAGCCCCGATAAAAGCTACGTGAATCCTGCTCGTGAAGGTAACATTGAAAGTACTCTGATACGAACTAATTGTTATAAGGCTTTGATTATCCAGGACAATCTGGTTACCACCTTCAGTGTTCATATAATAAGTTCCGACAGGGATAGTGAATGAAGAGGTTCCATTTATAATACTCTCTCTAAAACTATTGCTCGATGACAAATTGAGTGTCCCGTCGAGTGGGGCTCCACCATTGATTGATATGAAATTGATTGTAACCCTGGTCTTCACAATATTCAAGGGTAGCTGGGAATTCCTGCTGATAATCGTGGTATTTGACGAGAACCCTTCTGAAAAAGCCCTTGCAGTAATGTCTGATTGAGTCGAATTGATTATGAAAGTTGCATATCCATTAGATGAAATTGAGGAGGCAGCGAATTCAGATCCAAATTGGGAAAGAAATACTACTCCTCCGGATACCGCTGAACTTGATGAGAAGATTCCAGCCACTGAAGGATTGTAAACTCCTACTGAAATGGCAGTCCCCTTATACATAGGCATTGTTAGCCTGGCTCCATTAGCAACATTGTAAGTTTGAGAAGAATAGTAATTAACACCAACCTTTACTCCCTGAATATAGAAATTGTAAGAGAAATTTGAAGGTAAATTAAATGATAATTTCTGTGAGCCGGAAATTGCTTGATTTATGACTACATCAGAATGGGATATATACAGGTTCCCTGAAAATGAAGATAAATTTGCACCATATGGACTGACATACACGTGTGATGAGCTATATGCGACTAAATTGAATGAACTGTTCTGATAAACGTTTATTTCATCAAATACTGTGTTATTATGGTATGTGTCATAAACAGTATAAAATCCGGTGTTTATTACTCCACTATAAGAATTTCCGTTCTTCTTCAAAGTTACGGCATTGGACAAGATCCCATTGCTGTAAATATTTAAGGTATTGCTACCATAATTCTTTACATTTATGGATACATTTGCTCCAGGAACCAACGTAAGATTCAATGTTCTGTTCTGGCCCAGTGACGGGAAGGTAATTGTGGAAATTGTACTCACACTATTTCCATCTTTGGCATAGATTGAGTAATTTCCAGAATTTGTATATACATAGGAAAATCCTGAACTATTAGTGTAATAAATTTTATCATCAACTATAATCTGGGCATCCTTGACAGGAATTCCATCCATTATAACTCTGGTCTGCACCAGATTTAGTGGAACCTTTATGTCGTAAATTAATGGTGATCCAGGTGTTAACACATTATCCTGAATGGCTTTGTATACAGTTCCGTTGGAGGTGATTACGCTTACAGAATAATTACCCGGTCCAATGTTTGAGGCATTATAAAGCCCATTCCTTATTGTAAAATTGTATTCCTGCCCGTTTGAAATCCGCTTCAACTGAACAGTTCCGTTAAGGATCTTCGAAGTATTATATGAATGTGATCCGACTCCGAGTTGCCTGTTTATAGTAACAAAGCCAGAGGAGGTTACATTTGAAATCACATAATTTTTAACCACATAATACTGTGGAAGGCCAGTGGTATAATTGAGTTCAAAAGTCTTTCTCTCAGCCTGCTGTCTTGAAATATTTAGACCAAATGCATTAAGGATGTTTGCCCCATAAAGTGTCCTTCCATTGAGGGTACCGTCTGAAAACACAAGTGTATCATTTCCGGGGAGGCCTGAAAGATTGTAATAGCCGTATTTGTTTGTGAGTACAGTCTGATGAGGTATCCCGTATTGATCCAGAATAGTGACCCTTATACCCGATATTGGAACACCAGTTGGTGATTTCACCTGGCCAGTGATGACTGCTCCAGGGAAGTACCTAAGGATAGGATCAGAACCCTGAATTATAGATGCTGCTGATGGGAATATAACGGATGTACCCTTCTTCTCCTTTGCATAAGAGTAGGCTTGCTGGAGGGGAATAATCTTGAAGGCGTTTTGATGTGCTGAGGCGTTCTGGTATGGATTATATGGGACACCCTCATAGCATACTTCAAAATTACTCATATTCCATGCAGGTTGAATTTCATACTGATTTGTTCCAAATGTTAAGCCAGGAACACCGGAACTTTGACCCACTGCAGTCGGAGGTAAGCCGACTAACGCCCTGTATATTGTCGTGTTATAGAATGCAGGAGTGTAAGTTATTTCGTAATTTGTGGGAACTACATTAGTAGGAGTTTGATTTAAGGGGTATGTTCCATTGGGAGTCACGGCATATATTTGGTAATACTCATATGGCACAACACCGCCACCCTCTGTCGTATATGAAGGAGTATCTGTCAAGTAAGCTGGTGCATAGAATATACCAGTATCCAGACCAGACAATGGGAATAAATTATGATCAGTCTGGATGTATTGGATTGACCATCCTGTAGCCTTTTGGACAGCCTGATAAAGATTTACTATCTCAGGGAGAGATAACTTCGAGGAAAGCTGCCCTTTGACAAGTGCATAATAGGCATTTTGGTTTGATATATTCTTAATGAAAACCCCATAGACTGATGAGTTGTCGATTATCCACGGAACAAACTCATGAGGGTTGTTGTATATCTGCTGTATTAGAGACAACTCGTTATTACTCAAGTATTGAGACATTGCCTGCTTCAATGCCGGAGTATATTGCCCGGAATTCTGGATAAATTCAGCCTGAATTAGTCTTGAAGTCATCAATGATATTATTTGTGACTGGTTTGTTGAAAGTAAGATCTGTCCGGATATTTGATAAGCCTGCTGAAAATCATCTGCTACTGTTGGGTGCTTACCCTGGTACAATTCCTGAAAACCATAATCCCACCAATCAACGTATGCAGGTTTCTCCGAAGTAGGTAAGTTAGATTGTTGCGTGGAAAACCAAGTGAAGGATTCAGAGAGAGGACTTGATGAGTTTGTGATAAAACTACCAACAGTTCCAAAATAGGCAGACTGGTTTTCCTGGAAAGTTGCTGGCTTTGCGAACGAAGGAAGAGCATTATAAATCTCCTGATTTATCGGCACTGCGGAATTTGCAGGAACCGCTGTCGACACAACGCCAAGCCCGGATGGAACCAGGAGCGCAAAGACAAGAAGAAGAACAAACAATGCCTGGAGCCATTTTATATTACCCTTGAGACCGCCAACTTTCCTAAATGATTTCCTTGCGCTAGCTGAAGCATTGACATTGTCAACCTTCAGGATCGAGGCAAAATAATAAATCAAAGCCCCACCCATGATTGCATAGCTTGGTGCTGCAGTCACATTGAACCTTGCTGCAGAGAAACTCATATAAATTGATACACCACTGAATATGATAAGCAAAAGAAGTGAATCAGTTTTTTCCTTCATGAATTTATAGATAACATACCCAAAGCCGCCTATTCCAAATATAAATTGAGCGACACCAAACCCGGCAATATACTGGCCTAGAGCTGGTGCCTGAGCTTCCGCAATGGTGCTGTATACACGCGTTTTAATGAAGTAGCCTTCTCCAGAGATAATCTCGTGGAATATGTTGGGAGTAAGGTAATAAGTTGCAAATAGAACAACTGAAACTGAAACGAGAAGAGCGGGGACTGATATTATCCATGGTTTCCTGCCGAATATAGATATGAGGAGACTTATAAGTATCATTACCACTCCTATCATCAACGGAGGTATAAACCACAAAGATGGAGTATTGTCCGCTGCATAGTAATAATAATAAGCCATCGCGAAGGAGACGAATACAAATATGGTGCTGATGTATAAGATGTAGCCATTATTTCTACCCATGAAAAGATTTGCAAGTAACTGTATAACAACATAAATGGCTACTATGGCGAGAATATATGCATAACCCTGCCATGATAACGCAAGTGCACCAAAGGAAGCTGCGGATAGTAAAGCATACACAGATCCCTTCTTGTTTTCTCTAATATAATCCATTAAATCAGGATAATATTGCTTCACCCTGAACAGACTACCAGTTATTATTCTATCCTTGGAAAGGAATTTCACTGCGCGTTCCAGGAAATATATAGTGAAAAATGCGAATATGAGCTCAGGCGTGTGCATTCTACCATCAGATAGAATACCTGATGTTAGATTGCTTGGCATCAGAGTATAGAGAATGGCACCAATCATTCCAGCTTTTTTGCCTAGGACGCTCTTTCCAAGTAGATAGACGGGAATAATCAGTAGGGCACCGAATACTGCGTCAAACTCCATGAACGAATAGTATGCTGCGTTTGAAGCACTACCGAATATTGGTGCGGTAATTGTTGATATAAACACAATCATCCAATGGAAAAACGGGTTTCTTGGATTATGTGAACCAATTGGATAATTCAAATTGTACGTATAAAGTAATGATTGGTGATGGGCCAGAATATATTGTATGAATATATAATTAAAGTAAGGGTCACTCCCACCAGAGAAGTTCGCGAGACCATCAAGAAATGCCTGTCCCCACATAAAGAAATTCCCGAGGAACATATATAATGAGAACAGCATCAGTATTCCCACGAACTCCCAGTTTCTGCCTAACCACCTTTCCAACCTGTTAATAGATTTGATTTCTTGGAGTTCCATTGTACGACTACCGAAAACGCTAATACAATTTACATATAAGAATGTTTAACTAGAATTCAACTGTTGCTATCCTTTCGTGGTGATCAGTGGGATAACTTTTTCAATCCCTTTAATTTCAATCGTGAAGGCTCTTTGTAAACTGAACAGGATTACTTTTAATTATTGCAAATTTCGATTCTGATCTCAACCATGATAACATAATTGCCTTTGCAAGGACTTTTATGTCATCTGGTACCATTTTCCATCATGGTAGATATTCCACTCTTTGTTTTCTTCTACCGTACCAATGAGATTCTACTCCTGTTTTAGCCCTTGCAGGCAAAAGAATACATAGCAGGCCAGTGTAAATACTCTGGCTAACTCATCTCCGTGAATGCAATGCTCATATGGAAAAGACAGATCGTGCTTGACAATGACAGGGTATCATACATTTAAGCACCGTTCCACATAAAATGAATAAACGCAATACAACATTGAGCATAATGAAAAGAAGAAGTTGAACCGAATGATGAAATTAGTTATTTTCTGAAATAGTAATCTAAAAAGATTTATTAGTGAAAAACATTATTGGCACTTATTGGGAAGGTTCAGATGTCAGTTCCATATAGAATAACAATCCGAGTTTCAGAGGAAGACCTTGACAGACTTATGAAGATTAGGGAAATAAGTAAATACGAAACTATTTCTGAAGTCATCAGAGATGCGATTAAAGAATTCCTGGAAAAATATGACCAAGAAAGCAATGTGAAAAATGTCCAGGTGAAATTAACCAGCAGGATGGTTGAAAATTTAAATTCTGTGATTCAAAATGGAGAAGCCATTTCAATAGAAGAACTGATAAGAACAATTCTGAAGGAATACATGGCACAAAATCCAATTAAAAAAGATTAAGGTGTAAATTTTGGTCGTAATCAGAACAGAAGAGGATATTCTAAAGAATTACCTGGGAATGGAGTGGGAATCCAGACTGAACAAATTTTCAAGAGTAATAGGGTTTAGCTATGAAAAATCTGGCGAAGTCAAGATAGAATTTAATCCTGATCGCCCTGATCTTTATTCAGTATTGTCCCTGATAAAATCAATGGATATTTTCGAGGGAAAGCCTAACAGAATTGGGAGAATTTTAAGAACAGATAGAATTCTCGTAAATCATAAGCCACAGATAAGACCATATATAGCAGTTTTTGAAGTAAAAATAAAGAAGGAAAATAAATATATTTCAAATGATGCCGTAGATTATCTTGATAAATTAAGTGAAAGTGCCGGAAAAAAGAGAAAGTTGTTTGCATATGGTGTTCACGATCTTGAGAGTATCAGAGGTGACCTTGACTATGAGAATATTTCCATTAGTGAACAATTTGAAACCTATGACGGAATGAATTCTGAAATCTCTCATCTAATAAATGAACACAATAAGGGTATACAGTACGGAAAACTGGCGTTAATAAGGGAAAATGATAAAAAAATATGTGCTCTAAAAGATTCCATTGGCCCAATTTCTATTCCACCTTTGTTCAACTCCAGCAGGACAAAAATTACATCTAAGACCACATCCATACTTGTAGATGTAACTTCACCAAGCATGTCTGGCCTTATGCTGGGCACGAGACTTGCGACTGGATACTTTAGAAAGTTGGGTAGGAATATAGAATTTGCAGGTGGGAATGACATAAGTTATGTACTGAAGAATTTAAAGAACACCGAATATCCATTGCAAACTGGGAAAATACAGGAGATAGCGGGAATTGAAGTTAGTGCCATGGAAGTAAAACAAAATCTGAAAAAAATGGGGTACAGTTTCAGGTCAAACATGATTGTTGTTCCAGACGAAAGGATAGACGTTATGGGTTTCGAGGATATTGCTGAAGATTTTATCAAGGCCTATGGACTGAACAGGATTAATGCAAAAGATCTCACTTCAAATTTTACTGGAAGTTTCGAGGTACTGAATCTATTCACCTCTAAGGCAAGGGAAGTCTCGATTGAACTTGGCTTCCAGGAGATCATCAACTTTGTACTTAGAAAAGAAGATGGCGATTCAACATTAGACATAGTTAATGCTAAAAGTGAGGAATACTCAAAATTAAGAAAGGATCTTGTTGGAGGATTCCTTGAATTTTACCAGAGAAATATGCAATATGGGTTTCCACAGAAAATATTCGAGGTGGGAGACGTATTCAACAGAGGTATACAGGACAGGGTTTTGGGCATTTCAACATGTGGAAGACATGCAAATTATTCTGAAGTAAAAGGCTATCTGGATAGATTCCTTTCGGCATTTACTGAAAACAGGTTTGAGATAATTAGGGATAACAGGGAAGAGTTTATAGAAGGGAGATCCGGCACCATTGAATTATCTGGAGAAAACATAGGGTACATAGGTGAATTAACTCCTGGCGTAATATCGAGATATACATTTTATTTTCCTGTAACCTATGCTGAATTGAGCCTCTCAAAACTTCTGAAATGCATAAAGAGTAAACATGAATAAAGTATCATATATTGGTACAACAAAATAGAAACTTAAATGACGGAAATAATTGGCTATTGTATTTTCTATTGTAACAATATTCATTTAAAATTTGGCATTTATTAGTTAGAATAACTACAAAATACTTTTAATTAACTATAATCTATGATTTTGAAATAGGTGATTCAATAAATGATAGCAATTGAGGAAAAGAAAAAATACCCGGATATCAGATTTGCGTCTGATTTCGAGTTGAGCAAGAATGCGCCATTTAAGACGGTTGATGAGTTTGTGCAGAGCATGGGACACCTTGTGAATGATGACATGCTCCTGATAAGAGTGACAGAAAGTCTCTGCCCAATATGTGTCGACGATGAAAAATTTGATCAGATGAGAATCCCCGCAATTGTATATGAAAACGGTGGAGAAGTCAAGTTAATAAAGGAATGTGCAGAGCACGGAATCACCAAAGAGAAATACTGGGAAGATTATGAAATGTATGAAGAGGCTAAGAAATGGCAGGATGGAGGAGTGAAGATACTAAATCCCCATGTGGCCTATCTGGAGTCTAAGATTGTTTGCCCAACTCACTGTGGACTTTGCGTTAAGCACAAGTCACATACAGGATTGGGAAACGTGGTTGTAACGAACCGCTGTGATCTGTCTTGCTGGTACTGTTTCTTCTACGCAAAGGAGAACGAGCCAATATATGAGCCATCCCAGGATCAGGTCAGGATGATGCTCAGAAGAATGAGGAACGAAAAGCCTGTTGGCGCAAATGCAGTTCAGATAACTGGTGGTGAGCCTACAATCAGAGATGACATACTTGATGTTATCAAAATAGCAAGAGAGGAAGGCTACGAGCATATCCAGCTGAACACAAACAGTGTCAGGGCTGCATTCGATCCTGACTTTCCGAAGAAGATCAGGGAGGCAGGATCAAATGTTATATACACAAGTTTTGACGGCCCTACGCCCAGATCAAACCCTAAGAATTTCTGGGAAGTTCCAGCCGCCCTTGAAAACTACAAGAATGCCCCACTTGGTGTCGTCCTTGTTCCCACAGTTATAGGTGGAATCAACGATATGTACCTTGGTGACATAATAAAGTTTGGGCTTAACAACATAGATGCTGTTAGGGCTGTCAATTTCCAGCCGGTGAGCCTTGTAGGAAGAATGCCTGACAGGATGAGGGAGAAACAGAGAGTTACCATACCTGGATGCATCAAGAAAATAGAACAGCAGACAGATGGTCTCATTGGAAGGGAAGACTTCTTCACAGTTCCATCCACGACAAAGATTTCCAACTTCGTTGAACAGCTCAAGGGTAAGGACATGTACAAGCTGTCCATTCACTTTGCCTGCGGTATGGGTACCTATCTGTTCAAAGAAGACGACAAGGTAACCCCGATAACGAGGTTCATAGATGTCAGGGGAATGTTCGAATACATTGGAGAACTATCTGACGAGATTAAAGGCTCCAGCATAAAGACGCTTTCAAAAGCTTCTTCACTTGCAAAGCTTCTAAAGAATATGAAGAGATTCGTGGATTACGAGAAAGCTCCAAAGGACTTCAGCCTCAAGGATATGATATACAACGCCTTTACCGAGGGAGATTATCATGGTCTCAAGGCCTTCCATTACAAGAGCATGTTCGTCGGCTTCATGCATTTCATGGATCCTTACACCTATGATGTTGACAGAGTTGAAAGGTGTGATATACATTACGCCATGCCTGACGGCAGAGTAGTTCCCTTCTGTGCATTCAACGTAATTCCAGAACTGTACAGAGATGCAACCCAGAGGAAATATTCAATCCCGGCAAAAACATATGAGGAGAGAACTGGAAAGAACCTGAAGAAGGAGAAGTACTTTAGGGAGTACACAATGGAAGAGAAGAGATCAATAATTGACTTCTACGAGAGAAGCATAGGAAGAAAACTCTCACAGGACGAAATTGGTCTTAACCTTGAAGAAGCCATACCGGTTATATCATCCTCAAAGCCCGAGGAATAAATAACCCATTTTCCCTAAATTTTTTATAAATTTTTAGCATTCTCATACCAGGTTGTTGTTTTACCATGTTTGAACTGATCGATAATACTGCCGATGTTACAATTAGAGTCACCTACGAGGATATTTTCGACCTTTTTAATTCACTGACGTCTGGATTCAGATTCCTGATGATCGAAGACCAGGAGCTACAGGGCAATATTGCTGAGACCCACTGTTACACATTTGATTTAAATGAAAAAATATACAGAATGGCTGTGGACCTCCTTAACTCGTTTATTTTTGAGTTTGATCTTCTCCACGCCATTCCTTACAGATGTAATGTCAGTGTAGAGCAGAGTACAGTGAAGGTTCTCGTTGACTTTCTGATTCTGGAAAATGGTCAAACTCTGGTTAATATTCCTAAGGCCGCAACTTATGCTTCCATGGGAAATATAGCCAAAATGGTAGAAATTACGCTAGATGTTTAGATACTCACCCCAAGATTATATTTTTATCTTATAGTAAGATATACCGGATGAAATGACAAATTTAGTTCCTTCAAAACTCTTCTTTACCAGAGGTGTGGGGAGAGGAGATACAATGCTGAGATCATTTGAGGAGGCCCTCAGGGATGCAGGAATTGCACAATTCAATATTGTGAGCGTGAGTTCTATATTTCCACCGGGGGCCACAGTCATAGAGCGGGATGATGGTCTGAAACACCTTTCCCCGGGCCAGATTCTTTTCACTGTCCTGGCTAGGAATGCCTCAAACGAGCTTAACAGGATGGTTTCATCTGCCATCGGATATGCAATTCCTACAGATAGAAGCAAGTGGGGATATCTAAGTGAACATCACAGTTTTGGAGAAACGGAAAAGAAGGCAGGTTTTTTTGCTGAAAAGCTTGCAGCTGAAATGCTAGCAAGCACAATGGGCGAGCAGGACCAGTTAAGGTGGAATCCAGAAAGGGAGGAATATACCCTTACTGACAGAATTCTCCAAACAAGGAATATTTGCTCAACTGCAATAGTATTGAAGGAGGAGGAGTGGACAACCACTGTTGCGGCCGCTGTACTGATCCTGGAATGATTCCAATGATAGATGAGAAACACTGGCAGGATGAATGGGAAAAATTGGATATGTTTGTATCCAGGAAGGACGGGAGAAAGAAATTCTTCATAACCGTTCCATGGCCATACACAAGCGGACCTCTTCATGTTGGACATGGCCGAACATATACAATAGCTGATTTCATCGCCAGGTTTAAGAGACTCATGGGTTACAATGTACTTTTTCCAATGGGATTTCACGAAAGTGGTACACCTATTGAGGCGATATCAGATAAGCTAAGGAAAAATGACCAAAAGACAGTGGCACTTTACCGGAAATATATTGCAGAATATGAAAACAAGGATAATGTAGAGGCTACAATAGAAAAATTCTTTGATCCACAGGAAGTGGCTGATTTCTTTGCAGATAAGATAATAAAGGATTTCAAGGCGCTAGGTTATTCAATAGACTGGACGAGAACGTTCAGATCTGTTGACGAAAGGTATAAGAAGATGGTTGAATGGCAATTCAGGAAACTTGATTCTCTTGGTTTTCTGACAAAGGGAAGCCATGCAGTGCTGTATTCCCCGGAGGACGGGAATGCGGTAGGAGAGGACGACATAGAAGATGGAGATACAAACAAGGTTTCTATTGAGGAATTTGTTACAGTTCTTTTCAAGGGCAAGCATTTCTACCTCGCAGCATCTTCCCTAAGGCCGGAAACAATATACGGAATAACAAATCTTTGGATAAACCAGAAGGCAAAATATGTAATTCTCAAGATTAATGGTAAGAAGGTTGTTATGACAAGAGAAGCGTCTGAAAAATATGCGTATCAGAACAGAAAAATTGAAATTATTGGGAATTGTAAACTGAGTGAAATAATAGAGGATGAATATGATGTCCCTCTTTCCGGGAAGAAGGTGAAGGCGTACCTTAACGATGAAATAGATCCCGATCATGCGACTGGGGTCGTTTATTCTGTTCCCGGGCACTCAGTAAAGGATTATTATTACCTGGAAAAGCTTGGAATTGCCACAGAAATGGATACTATGATAGAAATTGGCGGCAAGAATACAAATGTACGGGAATATCTGGATAAGTACCAGGATCTTGAACAGGCCAATGCAGATCTCTACAGGGACGAGTATTACTCGGGCAAAGTCAGGAAGGGGATACCTGAAATTGAGGGAATTTCCGTAAAGGAAGCAAGGGAAATAATAAAGAAAAGACTCATAAATGAGGATCTTGCGTTTATTTTCCTCGAGACTACACGCAAGGCCAGGACGCGAAATGGGGGAAAGGTCGTAGTTTCAGTGATTGATGATCAGTGGTTTATTGATTATTCAAACAAAAAGTGGAAAGAAGAAACCAGAAAACACGTTAAGGACATGGATTTCCAGCCCGATTTCTACAAAAAGAACATGCTTGATATTGTTGACTGGATTGCTGAAAGGGCATGTGCAAGAAGAAGGGGACTCGGGACAGAATTGCCAATGGACAGGAGCTGGGTCATAGAATCTCTCTCAGATTCTACAATTTATCCCGCATTCTATACCATGTCACCATTCATAAGGGATGCAAACCAGCTGAATGATGACTTTTTTGATATGATTTTTGATGCGTCAAATCCAAATCCTGCCGAATCTGAATATAAAGAAGCCGCTGAGGAATTCAGGTACTGGTACGGAGTTGATCAGAGGATTACATCGAGCCCGCACATGTCCAATCACCTTATCTTCTACATAATGAATCATGTAGCGTTGTTTAATAATCAATACTGGCCAAAGGGAATAACAATCTCTGGTACGGTTATATCCAACGGGGCTAAAATATCAAAGAGCAAGGGGAACGGCATTTCGCTACTTGATGTTGTTCGTATATACGGTGCCGATTTGTTCAGAATGTATGTTGCTGTAAATTCTGATGTTCCGTCTTCATTAGACTGGAACGAGAAGGATGTTGCAGTAATAAGGAACAAATATGAAGAGCTGTGTTCAGTGCTTGATGAAGCCTCGACAGGATCACGGGAATGTAAAGGAGTTGAATACGAGTTATTCCTCTCAAAATTTGCTCTTCACCATGAAAAGTTCATAGAGAAAATGGAAAAATTATCTGTGCGCGATGCATATATCGAGATAATTTATGAGGTCCTGAACGATCTTTCAGAGTTAAGGAACATGGGCGGAAACCCCACAGATGCTACCAGGAAGATTTCCAGGGATTGGTTACAGATGCTATCCTGTGTTATTCCCCACACATGTGAACATTTCTGGAAGAAGTTTGGATTTGAAGGATACGTAAGTAAAAGTATTTTAAGCGACAGCAGGGTGAACGCAGATGAACTTAATCTTATCAGGGAGTGGAAATACTGCCAGGGTATTATTGCTGATGTAAGATCCATCGAAAAAGTCACGAAAATAAAGGCGAGAAAGGTGGAGATAATCATGGCAGACAGGATAATGTACGAGGATGCAGAGAAGATTTTACATAATGACTACAATGTGAAAAGAAAAGGTGCAATACAGGCCATCAAGAGGATGCAAAACAAACTTTCCCTTGAACTAGATGAAGCGGGCGCCCTGACCAGATTCCAGAAAATCGTGGAAAGAATCACGGGCTGGAGTATATCAACAAGGGTATTTATTGAGACAGACAATAAAATGCCCCTCCCGGGCAGGCCAGTTATAAATATAGAAGGTGATAGAAATGACAATGATTAATGACAGGATTGTGACAGCCAGGAAGCTTGGTAGTGACATGGACCTTGTTCTTCATGGCGGCGGAAATGCAAGTGTTAAGGTTGTGGAAATTGACCATGCAGGAAGAGAAGTTAAAACCTTGAGAGTGAAAGGAAGTGGGTCTGATATGGCCACTATAAATGAGAAAGGATTCACTGGCCTGAGAATGGAGGATCTGACTCTGGCAAAGGACATTGAGAGGATGAGTGATCTTGAAATGATGGACTACCTGAGGAAGAGCATGCTGGATCCTTCAGAACCGGCTCCATCTGTAGAAAGCTTTCTCCACGCATTCATTCCTTATACATTTGTTGACCATACACATTCTGATTTTATCCTTATGCTGACAAATTCTTCAATGCAGGATAGCGATATCAAGAAAATACTTGGAAATGTTGTTGTTGTCCCATATATTCCACCGGGCTTCACCCTTGCCAGGGAAATACTCAAGATAATGAATGTGATGACGCCAGACGTAGAGGGAATTGTACTCAAAAAACACGGCCTCTTTACATTCGGCGAGACTGCAGAAGAGAGTTATGGTAAGCATATACGGATAGTAGAAAGAGCAAAAAAATACATCAGCGATAAACTTGGCTCTATTGATCTGGAAACAATATATGATAAAGACAGCACGTTCAGCAGAATAATCCCTGAAATAAGAGGTATTCTTTCGTCAAAATACAGGAAGACAGTCTTCGTGGATACCGGTGAGCAAGCCCTGGCTATAAGCAGATCCAGGGAGGCGGAGGTATTCGTGGAAAGTGGTCCTGCCACACCGGATATGCTGATAAGGACAAAATACGACTACCTCTATCTTAAGGATGAAAAAAACTATCCAGAGGAGATTGAAAAATTCAAGAATAAATATGAGAAGGAATACAGTGAATACGTAAATGGGTTCAAGATGCACGATCCATATCCGACAATAATTGTAATGCGAGGGTATGGAATCCTGACTGCATCAAGAACAATAAGTGAATGCAGGATCATCAGGGACCAGTTTGTCCACTCCATTCGTGTAAACACAGCGGCATCAAGGCTAGGCAAACAGGAATTCATAACCAGAAAAGAAGCCTATGACATGGAATACTGGCCACTGGAAGAGGCAAAACTCAAGAAGTTTGTACCGAGGAAGAATGAGGGAAGCATAGCCCTGGTTACAGGAGCAGCTAATGGAATAGGGCTTGAGGCCATGAAGAAACTTTCAGAAACTGGTGCTAATGTTGTTGCGGCTGATCTGGACGAGAAAGTTCTGAATATGGCAAGTGAGGTGGCAGAGAAAACAAAGACAAGGACAGAAGGTTACGTGATAGACCTCTCAAACAGCGGGCAGGTTGAGAGGATGATGGTATATATTGAGCAGAAATTTGGCGGAATTGACATCGTGTTTCAGAATGCAGGTATACTGAAGTCCGAATATATAGAAGAGATAAAACTTGAAACGCTGATGAAGCACCTTGAAATAAATTCAATTGCCCCTTTCATAATATCCCAGAAAGCTTTCAACATAATGAGAAGACAGGGAACAGGAGGCAATTTTGTTTTCAACATTACCAAGAACCTCACTCATCCAGGTCCTGGGATGATTTCCTATGGGACCAGCAAAGCATTCTCTGCACAGCTGTGCCATTATATAGCGAAAGAGGGTGGCAGGTACGGAATCAGGTCTAATATTATTAACCCGGACAAAATCTTCAGGAATTCAAGGATATGGGATAATGGAGTGCTGGAATCAAGAGCAAGGGCGAAGGGAATCACGGAGGAGGAATACAAGAAGGGAAATCTATTGAGGAGGGAGGTTCTTCCTGAACACGTTGCAAACATGCTCCTTTCTATGATCGATGAGGATATTTTTGGTGCGACCACCGATGCAATGGTTCCAGTTGATGGCGGGATATTATAAGAAATGTCTCAATATTTTAAGATAATCTGGTTTAATGCCAAAGTTCTTCAATTCCTTCATGGCATGCCTTGCCGCCATTATATTTCCTGCAGTCAGTGTCTTGCCGGACTGGATATTTGAGACCAGGGTAGAAATCAACTTGAAATTTTGCATCCTCTTCATCACTGAATCCGTGTATTTTATGGAAATTTCATGAATATCTTCTGTACTGCTGACTATGTTGAAAAACTTCTCAGCATTTTCAATGGCCGGAACTATCCCCTCACCGAGCAAGGGCGATATGTATCCTATGCTTTCCCCAATACCTATAACGTTCCCACTGATTATCTCACCGATAGTTGGCGCCATCCTTATTTTCCTTGAAAGGATAGATGTACCATTAAACTGGGCCAGGTAGGATCGAACCTCACCAAGATCCACTCCCCCTGCCCCTATGTGATACCGATCACCCAGTGGAAATGACCAGAAATACCCCCTTCCTCTCCTGAAAAAATTGAAGTAAAAACCATCATATGGTGAGGATTTACATACCTTCTCGATTGCAAACATCGTTTGATCAGACTGGACCTTGCCAAGATATGCTCTTGATATTCCTGTACAGTCCAGAATAACTGAGTTCCTGTCATTTATCATACCTCTCTGATAGGGCATGCCGCCTCTCATCAGTAGCTCCATCTTCATCTTATTGATTGTACTGAGCCCATTCTGCAAAAACTCCGTCTTTTCAAAGTTATTTCCTGAAATCCATATCCTACCTGTATCTACTTCGGCTATTTCATCAAATGAGATTGAAAGCTTTTTCAGATAAGGATCTATTGAATTCCTGTTTGTAGCAAATCCACATGGTATATAGAAATTAGGTCTCTTTGGGTCATATATTTCAACATCAAACCCGGAAGCTTTCATTCTTCCAAAGAGATACGATCCGGCAACACCTGCTCCGCCTATTTTCCAAGACACGGGGTATTATTGCTGGCTTTTTTAATTACTTTTCTTAAATCGGGAATGAAAAGCAATACCAAAAAACATATAGATATATTAACTGCAATGGGCATGGGAAGATTGCTCATTGCATTTTCTTACGATGGTACAAGATTCACCGGGTTTCAGAGAGGAAATGGAGAAAGAAGTGTGGAAGGATCAATAAATCAATGCGTTGCTGAATTCGACCTTGGATCGAAGATAAGATGTGCGTCGAGGACGGATAGAAATGTGTCAGCCCTGAATAATTTCATGACAGTTGATACAGTAAAGAAGCCTGAAAATATACTTGGTATACTTAATTCACATATTTCAGGGGCAGTCTTTCATTCATATTCGCCAGTCGATGAGAAATTCAATGTCAGGCACAGTGTTAGAAAGACCTATGCCTACATACTCTCACCCGGTTCTTATCCGGAATCTGGACTCATGAATACACTGAAGAAATTCGAGGGCCAACATGATTTTGCTCATTTTTCAAGGCCAGAGGGAAAACCAACGGTAAGAACCATTGACAGGATCTGGCTATCAGAGATTTCTGGGTTCCCTGCAATATTCTTCATGGCCAGCGGTTTCCTGTGGAATCAGATCAGGTTTATCATGGGTTATGCACTGAACAGACGGGAGGATCAGGGAGATCCTTTCCTGGATGATCTGAGGATACTTGCTCCCCCCCACAACCTCATTCTTGTTGACATTACATATGAGAATGTAAATTTGAAACCATTCAGGAGTGGTTCTGTATCCAGGAGGGTATATCTTGAAAGGGAGAGGATGAGGAATTCATATATATTCTACAATGAGCTGAACATCATTACCCGTAAAAGTTCCACAGATGATTTATAAATAAGGAATACATGGAATTGTATGGGATTCCTGGAAGATTATTTTAATGAAAAGCTGTTTGTTGTTTCTGGGGTGGGTACAGGCCAGGGGTTATCCACTGTGAAATTGCTATCAGCCATGGGCGCACATGTGATTGCACTTTCAAGGCATGGTAGAAGTGTTACTACCTGTGAGGATGAAATGAGGAATGTTGACTTCCAGATCATGGATGCAACCTCGGAGGAAAGTATTGAGTTATTTGCAGGCAGATTGCGCAAGGAAGACAGGATTATTGACGGTATTGTTAACAATACAGGAATATGGGAACCTTCTGAGGAGAAGAATGTCTCTCCGGGAAAGGTAACCGAGTTCTTCAAATCAAACACCTTGAGCCAGTATAATGTGATTTACCACATGATACCCCTTGTAAGAAGAGGCGGGTCAGTAGTGAATATAGGGGCCGCAAGAAGCCTGTTCAGCGGAAATCATTCTGCATACACGATCTCAAAATTTGCCATTGAGGAGGTCACAAGAAGCTTTGCATCAGAATACCTGAAGCATGGCGTAAGAGTAAATGCCATACTTCCCGGTTCGATCTCCAAGGAAGACAACTTTTCAACAGTATTTCCCTTCAATTTCAACGAGAAGGGAAGCGCAATGGACCCACTTAACATTTCATATATCACGGCTTTTTTACTGTCCCCAATGTCTCATGCCATAAACGGTCAGTGCATTTCAGCAGATAGGGGAGTCAATATCTAATCATATCCATGTTCCCTTTATCGCAGACTCTCAGGTATCACAAGCCGGCTTTGTGTGTTTCTTAGATTTCATTCAGGCTTTCGCTATTTCATCCTTTTCCTCGAGACTGACTTTTTCTATTATCCTGATCGTTACAAACTGGTATTTTGATCGGTCATCACACCTTTTTGTGAGTTGTTACTAAGGAAATCTCACAGGTGATAAGGAAATAACGGAATTATCCCTACATTGATGATCTCGCGGATGAAAATACATCCTGGAAGTTGAATGTAACTCAGATAAAATAGGATTGTATCTTCGTTGCACACAATAAAGCCCGAAATGCCAAACGAATAAAACCGGGCAGGAGATATAATCTTATTCGTTAGTTGAAAACATGTCATAATGAGCATTCCCGGAAATGAGCCATTAACAGGATCTGTTCCACTGAAAGGATATACGACATCAATCGTTTTGAGAATGCAGAAAGACTTGCGCCATTCTCTGATATTGATCCTGCATTAAAAGAGGGTGGGAGACCAAGATCTGAAAAAAACAATATCAAAGAAGGGAGATTCATCAATGAGATCTGCCGTATGCCAGAGCACACCTGCAGCAATAAGAAGTAATCCAGTCATTTCAGAATTCTATCATCCCAAGGTAGATGGTGAAAAGCCAAAGAAGAAGGCCCTTGTTACAGCATCAAGGAAACAGTGCAACATCATATGATCAGTATGGCAAACGACAAGTCCATTCGAGATGCCAGAAAGATTCAGGACGAAGGAATAAACCAGAGAAGAGCTATATTAAATATAAATATGGACCAGCTGTATCTATGAAGCTGAACCAACCCAACGGGGTTCTTTTAAAGCCCAAAAAATTATATTTAGTAATCTGCAATATGAACATATGCCATTCGATAATGAGGTAACTTTTGTAAAATACACCAAAGCAGGCAAGGAGAAGGAGTTTCACGATCTTTATGAGGATGCTGTGAAGCTCTCAGAGAAATATCTCAATAAGGAATATCCCAATATAATCGGAGATGAGATTATTGAGAAAGAGAAAGTCAAGCTTATATCTCCAATTAATGGGAAGGAAATTGCGACTTTCCAGGCAGGGAGCAAAGAATCGGTTGAGCGTGCAATTGAACTTCTTAAGAAAGGTCAGAAAGAATGGTTCGGAATGGGTTATGTAAAAAGAGCTTCCGTGATGCTTAAAGCTGCAGATCTGGTTGCAAAGGATAAGTTCCTTATTTCTGCAATCCTGGCCCACGAAAACGGAAAGACCAGGATGGAGGCTGTCGCCGATGTTGATGAGGGTATTGATTTTCTTAGATACTACGCACTTAATCTCATCGAAAATCAGGGGTTTGTCAGGTTCACCGGGAAGGGGTATGATAATGAGGAAAGTGTGAGTTACATGAAGCCATATGGAATTTTTGCCGTAATAGCTCCTTTCAACTTCTATGCAATTACCGCTGGAATGGTTGCTGGACCCCTTGTAACCGGAAATGCCGTAATCCTGAAGCCCTCAAGCAACATTCCTCTAAGCTCGTATCTATATATAAAGACACTTTACGAGGCAGGAGTCCCAAGAAATGCGCTGGCATTCATTTCTGGAAAAGGAAGCGTTATAGGTCCTTACATAGTTTCACACAGAGATATTTCCGGGGTACTTTTTACAGGATCCAGACAGGCAGGTATAGACATATTCAAGAATGCAACAAGAGATAGACCGAAAGTGGTGATAACAGAAATGGGAGGAAAGGATACCATCATTGTTACAAACAAGGCAAAACTTGAAAAGTCCGTGAATGGTGTTTACAGGGCTGCATTCGGTTATTCTGGACAGAAATGCAGTGCATGTTCCATTGCTTATGTTGAAGAGGGGATATATGACGATTTTGTGAAGAAAATCAAGGAGGTAACAGACACGTTAAAACTTGATGATCCAAGGCGGAAGGATACATACCTGGGACCCGTCATAAATGAAGAATCTGTTGAAAAATTCAGGGATGCCATTGAAAGGGCAAGGAAAGAGGGAAAAATCCTTGCCGGTGGAACCGTTCTGGATAAGCCAGGATTCTATGTGCAGCCTACACTTGTAACGGATCTTCCCCAGGAATCCTATATAGTTCAAAACGAATTATTCCTGCCGCTTCTTGCCATTGTAAAGGTCAAGAGTCTTGATGATGCAATTAGCAGGGTGAATAAATCAGACTATGGGCTGACAGGAGGGATCTTTACTGAAGACCCTTCAGAGATCCAGAAGTACTTTGACGAAGCGGAAGTTGGAGTTATATATGCAAACAGGGAGAGAGGCGGGTCAACTGGAGCAATGGTTGGTTCCCAGCCATTCGTGGGTTGGAAGCTTAGCGGTATAAGCGGCAAAGGCACAGGGTCCTTCTACTACTTGCAGCAATTCCTCAGGGAACAGTCCCAGACAATTGCGCACTGAGAGTACCCCTTTTAAAATCTTCTATCTCGAATCTTTTTATGATATTCCCTATAAGGATTTCCCTGACCTCGTCCATGATATAATTTTTTCCTGTTTCTCTTTGCACTGACGTCATTATTTCCCATCCGAATCCACATGGGTTGATAAATGAGAACCTTTCAAGATCGGGTTCTATGTTAAGAGCAGTTCCATGCAAAGTCGCATTCATCTTTATAGCAAAACCAGTTGATCCAATCTTTCTTGATCCAACCCAGATACCTGTTTCCTTTCCAAGTCTTGACTCTGCATTCTGCACGCCCAGATTGTATAAAGTATCTATCTCTGCCAAATGTGCATTTTCTATAATTCCAAGTATATTTGTCCTGAGGTGCTTCATGTTCAGGATATAATATGCAATGATCTGGCCTGGCCCGTGATAGGTAATTGATCCTCCACGTTCTATCCTTACCGGATTTTTTATCCTGTCATCGATGTGTTCTGTATGTATCCCGCATGTGTACACATCCTGATGTTCACATAAAATTATAAAACCAGTATCCTCTTTTTCATTAACATGATTATTTAGGTCCCTTTGCAGGTCAAGAACCCTCTGGTATGGTTCAACCTGGCCTGCCAGGATTGTTATTTCTGTATCCTTAAAGTTCTCTTTCCAGCCTATCTCTGACATTATGGTACGTTCTCCAGAGTTCCTCGGGAAACATTGAGCCGAATGATTTAAAGAATGGCTCAATTGTATCGAATTCATTCAGGAAGCCTTTTGCGTCTATTTCAAGGATCGATTTTATCTTATCGCGTTCTACATTGGCTGGAAGCCTGAGATCATCAATATTTGGAACATATCCCATCGGAGTATCCACTGCACTCGTAATTGTCCCATCAATCCTCTTCACGATCCATTCGACGACTCTCATGTTCTCTGAGTACCCGGGCCAGATGAAATTCCCCATCCCGTCTTTTCTGAACCAGTTCACATTATAAATTTTTGGAGGATTTTTAAGTATTTTTCCTATTTCAATGTAATGCTGGAAATACTCACCCATATTGTAGGGCATGAACGGCCTCATTGCCATTGGATCATTTCTCAGTTCTCCTACTTTTCCTATAGCAGCTGCAGTTGTCTCAACACGTTGCATTGCACCAAACAGTACACCTTCATTCCATGACTTTGCCTCCATTATAAGAGGAATCAGATCACTTCTTCTTCCCCCAAACAGGAAAGCAGAAACCGGTGCCCCCATGGGATTTTCATAATCCTTTGACAGATCGGCATACTCGTGTATTGGTGTGGTGAATCTGGAATTTGGATGGGCAATCTTTTCTTTTCCATCATATACCCTTCCCTGCCAGTCAATAACTCCATCAGGCACAGGACCCATCCCTTCCCAGAATGGATTTCTGTCCCTGTCTATTCCGACGTTCGTAAAGAGGGTATTCTTCATAATCGCCTCCATTGCCCCCGGATTTGTTTTCATGCTTGTATGCGGAGCAACACCGAAAAAGCCATATTCAGGATTTATGCCTCTCAGTGTGCCTTCCACATTGTTCATCCAGGTTATATCATCACTTATGAGGGAAGTTGCCCACCCCTCTTTCGCGTAATGTTCAGGAGGCTTCAGCATTGAAAGATTAGTTTTCCCGCTTGAACTTGGGAATGCGCCTGATATAAATGTTGATTTGCCGCTCGGGTCCTTGACCTCTATAAGCATCATATGTTCTGCAAGCCATCCCTCCCTCCTTGCCTTGAAAGATGCAATCCTGAGTGCATGGCACTTTTTACTGAGCAGTGCGTTTCCACCATAATCTGTATTGAAACTGACGACAAGACCCATCTTCCTGTTCTCATCGGGAAAATGCATGATAAATCTCTTCTCTGGATTCAGCCTCGCTGTTGAGTGGAGGCCAAGAACATAGCTATTCTTCATCGCAATTGATTTTGCCACCTTTTCTCCAACCCGTGTTATTTTCATAAGATTGAGGACGACGTACCTGCTGTCAGTGAGTTCAAAACCACCGTCACCGAATCCTGAACTGAGTGGACCAAGCCAGTAGGGCACCGCGTATAGCACTTTACCCGCCATGCTTCCCTTGAGGTTTGAAATTGCTATCTTCATTGCATCCCGGGAATTCATCCAGTTGTTAGTCGGACCGACTTCTTCCGGACCCCTTTCGGTACATATGTATGTATCCTTCTCTGATCTTGCAACATCAAAGGGAGGGCTTCTGTAGAGATAGCAGTTTGGAAAATTTGACTCGTTAAGCTTTATAAGTTTTCCTTCGCGATGCAATTCATCAGTAATTGTCTTTTCTTCATTACCGTCTATAACATGTATTGAATGAGCACCGGTAAGGAATGCATATTCAGTTATGAGATCCGAAACCTCGTTGAAAATACCCTCATTTTCCTTCCTGAGTAATTTCATAAATAAGCTACTACCGATCTCCTCTCTGTATGATTGAACAAACTGTCCCTGCTTGGCTTCTTTTTCAACACCTAACATTTCAAGCTACCTGCAGTTGTTTATTTTTTTCCTGATATAAAGTTGTTGATAATAATATTCGTCAGTTACATAATCTTCCATTTGAGCATAAGCAGGGCCAGTTAGATCATGTAACAAGGCAGCAGAATATAAGAAATATATAAATAATAGAAACAGGATGCACCATGAAATGGGATCAGACCAGCACATTAAAGACGTAAATATGATGGAGATTTCAGTTCTCATTAAAGTGATAAAGGGCGAAAGAAACCTCGCAGAAATCGCCAGAAGCCTTGATATCACGCTCCAGGGCGTGAGATATTATATAAACATCTTGAGACAGGATGGATATCTTCTGGATCTTGACATCACGAGCAAGGGTTATGAGTTTCTCTCCTCTTCACTGTTCCAGATAAAAAAATTCCTGAACGATAATTCCGATTTTCTTTCTGATGCCAACGGATGGGAGGTCATATGTGACGATGATATTAAATCCGGTGATATTGTATATCTCCGGATGGCAGACGCATATCTTCATGCAAGCAAGAAGAATGTTTCATCAAGCAAGGCAAGATCAGTATCAGATAGCAGTAGGGGCCAGCGTGCAATCATCGGAGAAATACAGGGAATAATAGAAATTAATTTCGGAAAGGTAGAGGTGCTGCTTATAAAGGATCTTGACAGCAATAATTATGAAAAGTACATGAAGGAAATTAAAGACGTGAAGAAGAATTTGAATGACAGAAGTATCTTCGTGCTCGGTGAAGGGGCAAGAACACTTTTCGAAGATGGTGATGGAATAAACGTGTTTTCCCCCTTAAGGGGTGCATTTGATTCTGCAGTTCGAGGGATGGATTCACTGGTCATTTCCACGGAGGAAGCGTTCAACCTGAATTTTGAGGAATTTTCGAAACTCAAGGAAGAATTTACAAAAGTAGATGTAACCCTGAATTTCCTACAAATATAATAATATATTTATTTAATAAATTAAATTTTTATATGTCTAACAAATAACGAGAAAAAACAGATGGGAAAAAAATCATAAACGAATCATTTACATAAATATTTAAATAAGTTGAAATTATCACTAATAAATTAGTACTGAGGTGAATATGATGGAGGACGATGAAGGTGGCCGTGGGAATGCACATTCTTGCAGATATGTATGGGATAAAGCCGGAGCTTCTGGAGACAAAAGATATCCTTATGGATATAATTGAGGAATCCGTCAGGGTTGGAAACCTCACGAAGATATCTTCAGATTACTACCAGTTTGAGCCTGTTGGTGCAAGTGGAGTTGTACTGTTAGCTGAGTCTCATATTTCTTTCCATACGTGGCCGGAATTTGGCTTGATTACACTTGACCTGTTCACATGTGGCGACCCACATAAAGCAGATGTGGCCTTTGAATACATAAGAGAGGTTCTAAGGCCAACTGAGATCGATTTCAAGAAGCATGAAAGGGGAGAAAAAGTTCCTGAGACAACGGTGATCCCGGAACCCCTGGGACCACAATAAACCACTGATGAACAATAGATACATTTCAATAATTATTCTTCTGGCTGTTTCCTTTATTCTTTATTTCTATGACAATATAATTTCTGATTTCATTCTTGTAGTGGTTCTTGTTGCGGGCCTGGATCTATCATCTGATTTAGTATTTGATCAGATGGTTGAATCACCCGGATCGGATTATAATTATTCCTTTCTCCTGCTTGGTTTTATAACTTCCCTGGATGAGATACTGGTTGCAGCTGGATCTGTGTTTTCTGGATTTCCGCAGATTGGATCCGGTGCACTTCTCGGCTCATCAGTCCTGATCATTATTCTGTATTCCATGATCGTTGCTATTTCAAGAAGTACATTTCATTTCATGCATCCTTACTATTTCCTCATTTTCCCGTTTATTCTTGTTCTTGAATTGATTTCCTACAATTATTCTCTTAACGCGACTCCTGTCTATGCACTGTCCATTATTGTGTCACTTGTTGTTGTCTGGAAGGTGATCAGGGGATGGCAGATAATTCCAGGGAAAAGTGAAGGAGGGAGGATGACAGGTTTCATCTTCCTGATCCCACTTGTCATTTTTGCCCTCCTACTTTCCATAGGTACTGAGAGGATATCCAGTGCTGTAAAAATCAGTCAGTTCATGTCAGGTTTTCTGATACCTGGGGTACTGGGGACTATCCCAGAAATGATCATGATTTATGGAACTTTCAGAAGAAACATTCATAATGCGGGCGAAGGATTGCTGACAGGTAGCACAATTATGAAGGGCACGCTCCTGTTCCCTGTTGTCCAGGTGCTGTTCTATGCTGATACCAGGGCTGACACACCACTGATAATATTCTCAGCAGTAGTTTCTGTATTCTTTGCATGCGTGTTATTCTTTAAAGAATTCAGGCCTTAGTCCCCCAAAATATATTGTCCTTTCTTTTTATCTTGATTATTTCTTCCAGTGTCCCCATAGTGGCCTCATCAAGCGCATTTGAGCGTAATGCCCTGACGACCTCCTCATTGATGTCGACATAAATAGGTCTTTCGGGAAATATCTGCCTGTTCAGGGTCACACCGTCAATTGCAACTGCAACCTCAGAACCGGCTTCAGCAAATTTCTTTGAAGTTTCACCTTCCCGTATACTTTTGATTGTACCTGCATACTTGCCATCTTCCCTGATGAGATTATCGTCTACCTTTATCCTGCCGGACATCACCTTTACACCGACTATCACAGGTTTAGCTGCCCTGAATATATAATCAGGCATTATAACAAATTTAGAAGGGACTGGCATACCCTGCTTTCTTTCCTCTTCCATGGCATTCTTACGGTTCACCAGCCATTTATCAATCTCCTCAACGAGATGGTATATAACTCCAGAAGTAACTATTCCAATATCATATGCCATAACTGATGATTTCGCATCAGGGGATAATTCAACATTAAAGCCTGCAAGAATTCTATCCATCGGATCTGTTAATGTTGAAACATCGATAAGGTCTCTCTTACTGATCTCTCCTATCTGGGCTGACCTTATCTGTATATTCTTCTGTCCCATCTCGTAGGCGATTGCTTCCAGTGAGCCAAGAGTGTCTGCTTTTAACGTAATTCCATGCTCGGCAAGTTCAATCTTTATTTTTGTCTCGTCCGTGAGCTCCTTTCTTGCCTCTTCCTCATTCCCTGGATTTATTTCTATCACGGTGGTGCCAGGTAGAACATCATAGCTATCAGAAAGCACAATCCTGACACCTGCTGCCGAAGAAACACTTGATTTTTCAATAACCCTGGTTGAACGGTTTGACGCATTTACAAACATTGCCCTGATCTTGGTCTCTTTTATGCCATGTGATGTATTTACAAGGATTTTGGAGCCTGCCTTGAACGTGCCCTGATAGAGTATACTGTCCAGGGTTAATCCAAGTGAATCACCACGTCTCACCTCGAGAACGCTGGCTTTTCCGTCACCTTCCTTCTTCGATATGGATTCAGAAAGATATTTCTGTGCCAGTCCTGTAACAGTGAGAAGGATCTCAATGATCCCTATTCCATACTTCGCACTTGCAGGTACTATAGGAACGGATTTTGTAAAATCAGAAATTCTATCGTACCTTTCAGAGGGCAGATTGTACTGATACATCTGGTTCACAATATTGTAAATCTTGGTTTCCATGTCAGCTGCATATTCTTCTCTCTGCTGCTTAAGGAATTCGGGAAGTGGCAGTTTATCGGTCTTCCTGAAGAGGGAGATCATATCAATCTTGTTTGCCACAATAATGAAGGGGGTCTTGAACTTCTTCAATATATTTATTGATTCAACAGTCTGCGGCATCAACCCTTCGTTTATGTCAATGACAAGGATCGCAATGTCAGCCAATGCTCCTCCCCTGGTCCTCATGTTTGCAAATGCAACATGTCCAGGGGTATCTACAAATAGGAGACCCGGTATCTTAAAAATATTTTTGGTTACCCTGCCATCGGATAATTCTACAATACGGTTAATCCCAATCTCGGTGGCAGCGATTCGCTGGGTTATTCCACCCTCTTCCTTCTTGCTTATGGCAGTACCCCTTATGGAATCCAGAATGCTTGTTTTACCGTGATCTACATGGCCTAAAACACAGATTATGGGTTGCCGTAAGGTTGACATACAATAATATTACACCTCAGAAAAGGTCTTCGTCCCCATACTGGAACTCAATAATTTCGTTTTTGCTGAAGAAGATTGGATATTCATGCATGAATGATTCGTCAGAATCAGAAGCATGGATTATATTCCTGTCAATACTGATTGAATAGTCTCCCCTTATGGTGCCAGGCGCTGATTTTGAACCGTCAGTTGCCCCTGTCATCGTCCTGACCACAGATATTGCACTCTTTCCTTCAAGAAGTATTGCGACTATCGGGCCACTGGTGATATATGAAACAAGATCCTTGAAAAAAACCTTGTCCTTATGGACATCATAATGTTTCCTTGCCATCTCTTCGCTGACTTTCATCAGTTTCATTCCTATGATGTTGAGACCTTTTGATTCCAGCCTCTTTATGATTTCACCTGAAAGACGTCGCTTTACGCCGTCTGGTTTTATAAGGACAAGCGTTCTTTCACTCAATGAGATCCCTCTTGCTCAACCTTTTGCCTTTGGGACTCAGAATTTTTCCTAAGTCTCTTTAGATTCTGATATTCTCTTGTCCATTTTATCCTTCTTGGGACTCTCTTCAGCTTGAGCATGTTGACCCTGCATTTCCTGCTACAGAAATTGAATATGTTTCCATCCTTCCTTATGTATGTCATCCCTGTGCCGGGCTCAATTTCATTACCGCAAAAAGTGCATACTTTATTAACCATTTTATCACCTTATGGACAGCTTCTTTGCTTCCCTTGCTGTTTCTCTTAGCATTAATATGTCTCCAACCTTAACAGGACCCAGAACGTTTCTGGCTATGATTCTTCCCTGATCTCTTCCGGATAGCACTCTAACCTTGACTGTTGTTGCTTCGCCAGTCATGCCGGTCCTACCCATCAATTCTACAACTTCCGCTGGCGTTGCATCATCTGCCAATTACTTCACCTCATTTACTAAGACCGGAAAGCTCTGAAAGTATCTGCTTGAAGAGTTCTTCGTTCTTACCGAAATCAACTATCGAAAGGGATGCTGCTGAACTGATCCCTACCTTTGAACCAAGCTCTGCCCTCGTCTTCACAAAAGCGTATGGGACTTTTCTCTCTTCACATAGCTTCGGAAGGAAGTACACAACCTCTGGTGGATTTACATCTTCCGCAATAATAACAATCTTGCTGGTACCACTTTCTACTGTCTTTATAACCTCGTTTGTTCCTTTCTTGATCTTTCCGCCTCTATAGCTGTTTTCAACCAATTCCAGAATCTTCTTTTCTAAAGACTCGGGAGTTTCAAACTTAACATATGTTGCTTTATCCATGTTTTTTACCTCCTTCACAGAGTAAGCCCTTAACGTAAGAATGTATAAATAGATTTTTGTTTTACAAACTTTGGGAAAATGTTATTCGTGGGTTTGCTCTAGAATATCTTCATTATATACCTTTAATTTCACTTCCCTTACGTGTATTGTCATAGAATACTGCCTAAGGAATTAATCCGCCATCATACTCATTACTATCATATATATCATATTTCTTCAATTTAACACCATCCTATGGCATGGAAAAACCAACGTATTTTGCAAACATAAATGCATAGGCCAGGATTATAATGCGTATGCGAAAGAATTACCGAATCGCATTGCACCCCCTACATGTTACATTGGAACGAAATATATAATAACGAAAATAAATGTTCTTCATTGTCCCTTTCCTCTTATCAGTATTCACGACAATGCAACATTTAATCCTTAACTCATTCCTTTTTTGTGTAATATGTCCAGATCAATATTCAAATCTGCTACCAGTTTCTTCGCTTTTTGTAAACGCCGATCAAGATTTGTTCAAAATCGCCGGTTTGAAATTGATCCACTTTATATATAGTTTTCATTCCCTTTTCACTCCTTCCTCATTGTTTGTAATGAATTCTTCTTCCTGTCCTTGAGCCTGTAAGATTCACCCTTTATGTTTATGACAGTGCAGTGATGCAGTATGCGATCAAGGACAGCAGCTGCCATTACTGAATCTCCAAGAACTTCTCCCCATTCTGAAAAAGATTTATTGCTTGTGTATATGGTTGATCTCTTCTCATATCTTGATGATACGAACTGGAAAAATAGATTGGATTCTTCCCTTGTCAATGGAAGGTATCCTATCTCATCCACTATCATCAATTTGAATCTTGAATATGTTTTAATTCTGTATTCAAGTCTCTTCAGATCATAATCTCTCTTCAATGTCTGCACACGCTTTACAGCAGATGTGTAATATGCAGGGATATCTGACATCATTGATCTCATTCCAAGTGCAATTGACAGATGAGTCTTTCCAACGCCTGGTGGTCCCAAGTGATAAAGGGAGCACATCAATGATAAGGAGGATAGGAAAGAACAAGAGTATCAGAGTATCGTTGCCATTGGAAGGATACTCCTTGAAACCGTATATGTGATGCTGAAGAAGAATGTGGATTTCATTGATCAGAAATATTCCTTGACCGAACGAAAGATAAGGTCAATGCATGAAAGGGCTGCAAAGAGGTCTGATGTGAAGGATATGGAAGAGGTGATTAAATTAATAAGGAAGAATAGGGTAAGAGAAAAGTCAGGAGAACTTTTTTCATAGAAGAAGAATTATAAAGGGATCACCAACGAATAATACCACGAAAAGAAATATATATATATATATATATATATATATATAAGTGCTATAGATATATGTACAAACGCAAGAGATTACTCATGGCAGCTGCCGTATTCATATTCCTTATGTTTTTAGGGATATCCATTCAGGGTTCAATTGTGTCCCATACTAACCATAAAAATACAATCTCTGTGTCAGATCAAATCTCAAAAGGAAATTACATGAACCATAATCCTTCCAACATGTCAAATAATTTATCTAACCTATTCTATTCATGGCTTATGAATACTGAACACTCTGATAGCATGACTGAAAGAAATGACATTAATTCCAAAATGTCCGAAACCTCACAGGTTGAACAGTTGTTTCCAACATTCCTCGATAAAAATCCTGCGGCCATAAACATGATCAATAAGATCACCAATAGGGAAAAGATCAGGTTCAGAATGGAAAACAGGGAAGCAGGACTCAAATTTATCAATTACATAAAAGAACATGCTAAAATACCTGTAAACACAGTTTTAACATTATCATCAAACAATTCAAGATATTTTGTTACTAAGGCTTCAACAGCATCCTATCCTTCAGGATTTCCCACGTGGTCAGGTGAATTCACAATGGTGTCTGTAAATTATTTCAGCATATCATGGTGGTATCCTGGACCAGGGTATGCTCCATGGGCTGGTCACTGGGGCAAGCTAAACTATGGTGAACACGATACGATAAACCTCTTATATGTTGGTTCAGATGCTCAATATTGGTATAATCATATGTACAATACAATAAATACTATACAAACATACGATGCAGTGGGTGCATCCTTCACAGCCTCATTATCTGCTTTAGGAGGTTATTATGGAATAGGAGTAATTGCTGGGACAGTTGGATCAGCAATTGCTGGAATAATCGCAGCCGCTGGAATCACAATATTTGTAATCCAGAATTATATGGCGAATCAATTGCACACAATGTATGATTCAACCTATGCAAACCCATTAAGCGGAGAACCAAAGTTTATTTGGGAATATTATAGCGTAAATTTCTATTATCCATGGATTACAGTAGTTGGAACCTTTGCATCATCATTTTCCTGGAATGGGTATACTAACTCAGGTAGTGTTTCTATTTTCCCATATATACCCATTGTTGGAAATAACCCTGCATTTGTAGTTGTTTCCAGTGCTCTTTCAGGAGAGACACATAATATTGCAGGTAGATTAGGGTGGGATATATGGGGGCAATATTCGGGGTGGCAGTGGTGATTGATCTTCGGCTATTCCAAACTCTGTGGATATTCACATATATTATTATTCTCCTCACTTTCAGAAAGGAAATCTCAAAGAGAAATAAAAATGGAATTCCCATAAAACTACATAATATAATTATAGTCGAGTATGCAACTATTTTAGTTTTAGTTTCTTTTGGGTGCCTTCTTGCGATAATAGGTGGTCTTAACTATTTTTCACTTGTAAATTTATCGATCACAGAGTACTGGGGGTCAGAGTTTGAATATTTGATGCTTATTCTACTATTAATATCATTCTTTGAATATGTATTCTTTAGTCTCAACAGATATCTCTTAAAGTCATCTTGATCGCCATGTTAATTATTTCAACTTTCCTTTCGGCTCACTGAATACGATTTCAGCAGTGAATCCACTGATATGGTCATCAAGATAATTTAAGATGTACTTTATGTAAAGATCATATCTTACCACTGAATTGACTATATATATGAACCTGTTTGATATTGTGCATGATTTGCTGTAAATTCGAAAAGATCCTGAAAAACCCTAATCTGCCCACATGTTAATATACTTTCTTCCAGTGATCCATTCCTCATTTATATCCACCATTATTGTCACACCAAACCTCATCAATGACTGTTCAGATGGAAATGCACCCTATCTTCTTCGTTCTCCACTTGAATTCCATGTTAAGCCTCTCCAGTACATTTGTTGTTCTTAGTCTCTTCCTGGAAGATTCACCGTATGATCTTTAGTTGTACAGTGAGGGATGCCATCTCTCGAACATGTCAGATGCCCTGTCAAGCCCCTCCTTAACAAGCGTGTCCTGTGCCTTTGACACCAGTGATTCATTCTCAAGAGCCTGCTTCACGATCTGCATAACACATGACTACTTCGTCTTCGGTATCAGTTTCGTGATATTCTTCATGGAATGGACATGGGTCAAAATTAAACCGGCGATAGGGGTCATTTTTATTCCTGCGAAAATGCACAATTATAAACCGGCGTTTACACTTTTTTCAGTATTTCACTCATGATCTCCCCTTTCTCCATCCCGTACATCCTGATCCCTGACAGTATGAGGAGAACATCCCTCACACTGTATTTCCCATCTATCATGTTGAGAATCTGGAAGTGAAGGTACAGTGACAGCAGGTTGAGAAACGTATTAGTGAAGAGATTGTGATTATTCCTCAGCCATGATCAATCAACCTAAAGCTCGTTCTTGTAAACAGTAAATGCGTATTCCACATATTCACGCTGTTTGTTTAATCAATATATTCTTTCCAGTTCCTTATTTAGGTCAGAAAGAGAGTACATTTTTCCAAAATTAATTTAGATCCCACCATACTGTTTCTTTGTTCTCTTATTTTCCTCAATCTTAAGGAGAAAGCACTGCTTCTCCTCCGATCGCAGACTCCACGGTACTCCCGTGAACCTGCAAAATCACTGGGATTAAACACCATGAACTTAAGTGGAACCTTCCGGTTACCTTCAATCTTTTCCCAATCTGTACTTTTTACCTTATCTAATGCGATCTTACTCAATAACCTAGATTGAGTTAATTAGAGACTTATTCTCTTATCCAATTTATTCCTCTAGTGTACGTGCTGCCATATTTATGACTTCATTGATCTTTGGCTCAACGATCTTCTCCATTGTGGTGATTGGATCGGGAAGTCTCCCCTTAAGGTTGTGCTTCTTGTAGAATACGGCATATGTCATTGATGGAAAAGGATACTCATTAACCAGCTTGAAAAACTGGTTAAGCTGTTTCTGCGCCTTTATTGCTCTTGCAATATCTCCATTTACATAACTGAGATATACTTCAAGGGCCATTGGATTGATGTTTGTTGTTCCACAAACTCCACCCTTTGCACCCATGATGAGCGACTGGAGCAGAAGATCATCCTGTCCCTGATATATCTTAACCTTACCTGAAAAGTTTGCAGCGACTTCATTAAAATACCGAATATCACCGGAACTTTCCTTAATAGCTTCAATCTTTCCAGTTGAATCCATAATGTTTGAATATGTTACCATATCCATCCTGGAATTCGTCAGCTGCGGTATGCTATAAATATATATCTTGCCATTGAAGGAGTTACTGACAGCCTCATAATGCCGGATCATCCACGATTGTTCCGCTTTATTATAATAAGTAGGCTGGAGGACAATCCTGGTGAAGCCTAGATCCTCAGAAAATTTGGCCATTTCAACTGCCTCCTCTGTATTTTGAGACCCGACACCCACCAAGACCTCAAAATCCATAGCCTCTTCCTGCATCATCGTCAGGAAGGATTTTTTCGTTTCTAATGTCATTAAATTAAATAGCCCGTTGCTTCCCATTGGGAACAACTTCGACACCCCAAAATTTCTCATATCTTCCAGAAAAATTTTCAAATATTCCCTTGATGGCTTTTTTTCCGCATCAAAAGGAGTTATCATTGGGCATATAATATCTGCTGGTTCTTTTCTCATAAACTCCATATTACTTATCACTTAAATAATATTGATCAAAAATGTAAGAGAGATTCAAACCTTTCAATTATTTTCTCGTAGCATCTCTATTATCAGGTCATTTCCATCTTCTTTGAATTCCAATATCCTGAGCTTATTCTGCCCCGCGAGTGATTCAAATATGTTCCTGTCATATGGAAACTTGTCCTTGCTGAGAAGTATCCTTATTTCCTGCCCCGGATCCAGTTCCATCTTGGTGGCTTTAAAGGCACTTTTCAGGTACATGAATGGGTCTCCACCACAGCTAATGTAACGATAATCCTCCTCAATCATGATCTCATATCACAATGATCAAGATGATGTTTTCCTTTTCATATCCAGGTATCCACCATCCCGTAATTTCCTGTGGATTTCTATAGCATGGAATTACGATTGGAAAATCCGCCATTAGTATACGCATCTGCAAGGCAATTTTCCACATTGGGGAATTTATTTATCTGCGATCCGTTTTATCAATCCTTTGCAGAAATCCTCTTTGTTGCATTCATGCTCTTTTCACCGTAAGACCACGTGCCTCTAAATGATATTTAAGGTAGATTACAGATCGTACCTGTATCAAGTTATGGCAACATATTTGACGGAAACACATAAAATTCGCAGGAACAGAAAAAATATAGTTTAAAATATAAAAAAAACTACTTTTTTAACCTGTAGAAGTAGAAAAATACTGAAATTATAATCAAGGCCAGAAGCAATACTCCCACTACTACATATAATTCGAAATTTGGCACATTGGAGGAAGATGTGGTATAATTGATATCTTTAGATACATTTTTTCCATTTATTATTATAACCCCTGAAGATAACGACGTGGTATAACCAGAAACCTTTCCAACAGAGAATGAATATGTTCCGTTGTTTGCAGTAAATGAGATTGCATCGGATGTCGACTCTTTATTCGTTCCATTAAATGAGATTGACCATGATGTCCCTGCTGGGAGTCCTGATTCCGTGAATGTTGCAATGTATTTTCCCACACTGGTGCTTACCCCGACGTCAATATTTGGGGCATATCCCGAAATAATAGAAACTCTCCCGGTCTCAAAATGAGACTCATAAACGTTCCCGGTAATATTATTGAAACTCAGCGAGGTTAGCACAGCGAACATGCCAACGTATATTTTTGATGAAACCGAATTGCTTGATACGTTTATTGAAGAAACATAACCAATTCCCTGAATGGCATTGTATCCACTGCCGGCTGCATAAATATAATTGTTTTCCCCATCAAAGACCATATTATAGTATAATTCAGGAAACGACCCGTTTGATGATGTCCCGTTTACCATCAAAACCTTAAAATTTGAAGTGATAATGTAAATGGCAGTATTATTGGAAACATACATTTCGTGATTGTATGGAACATAAATCATGTCATTGATTTCCTTGAACTCAATGGTCGCAATCACTTCATTACTTTTCATTACGGTAAGATTGCATGCACTATTATTGTCAACAGCCACATAAAGCTCGTTGCTTGCAGGATCATAGGCAATTGAAGTAGGAGTGCCATTAACGCTGATGTTCCCTACAGAATTCTGAATTGTGGAAAATGTTGTTATCTTATCACTTGTCCCAGTTGAGATATAAAGAATGCCATCGCCTCCCAGGGCCATTGAACTGGTAGAACCAGACGACACTCCCGTATCTATTGTCGCCTTAACCGATTTGCCTTCTATAGTGCTTACATACTCAGTTCCATTTGCAACGCCAAGCACGTAAACTAACTTATTATATTGATCAAATAGAAGCGTCTGTGGATCTATTGATAAATTTATATTGCTTGAGATAAGGTTACTTGTTCCATTAATTTCCCATACATTCATGGCATATTGATTGTCAACGTATAGATTCCTGTTCTGGTTATCATATATAATGGAAGATGGGGCAGCTCCCAGGAAGATCTCCCCAATGCTGGAATATCCCTGTTTGAGTGTGATGTTCATGTTATCTGCGTTAAGGGTATATGTCACATTGTTTATGTACATCAGGCTTGTCGGATCTGTACCCACTGTAGACCTTCCAACATTAACCATTCCCTCTGTCAGATATATATTGTTACCAGCCATGGAATAAATATATTGATTGAAAGAGTCGAACAGAACGGCTGTATCCACGCTGGAGTTAGAACCGGAAATATTGCCTATGAATTTCTCTGTGTTGGTGTTCAATACTGTCAGGTTTACTGTATTGGAAGCGTAAATGTAGTCGTTAAGTGGATCGAAGGAGAGATCTAAAAAAAATTGCGTGTTGTTGGTCGTTATGTTCTGAATCTTCTTATCTGAGAGATTCAGGACAGTTATGTTATCGAAATTCGATGTATATAGAGAGTTGTCTTTATAGTCAAAAACAATGTATGGATTACTGAAAGAAGGATTCACAGCTGTAAAATTTGATACCGATGAAATAGAGTGCGATAGGGGATTGAAACTAATGATACATGCTTCATTTCCATACTGATTTAGTGACAGAATGTATACCAAATTTGTGACATTATCATATGTCATACTCATCAGTTTTCCGTATGTGCTTATTTGATATTTTTCCACGAAGCGGTTTTCAGGTGATATTATTCGTAAGTAGTGATTGTCAATAAGGAAAATGCTATGATTTAATGGCTCATAGATCATCTGCCTTACACTACTTGTGACCGAAATCGAGAGGTGGCCAACTACTTTTGACTCCGATGAATTTATGATTTCTATGTTAGATCCCCCTGCCGAATATATAAGCGTGTTGTAAGGATTATACATCAGATCTGACATCTGGAAGAAGTCAGGAAAGTCAACATTTCCGTTATAGATCGTATTGTTGTCCAGAGCCAGGGTACTATTTACTGCAAGAATATTTTGAGATGCCGATGTCTCTGGATTGACGATCAAGTCTGGGATGTTGGTTGTATTCCCATTTCCAATGGCACCAATAAACAGTGATATGAAAACTGCAGCGAAAATAATTGAGATTACTGCCCTGTTCTTTCTATTCATTTAATTCAAGCCTGTATTTTAAAAGTTATATTAAGTTTATCAATATAGTTCTACGTTTGAGGTGATTTTATGATGGGGACTTCCCGATAAACAATTCATTATGTTATATGAAAATGACAGATGCAGAAACATAGCAAAATGATTTAGAAAGAATATTTTACCAGTTTCGTATCTACCAAGGTATGAACGATACCGGGGATGACGCGTATTATATTGTCATGGAGGATGTCAGGAAGAGTTATGATGGAAAGAAAATGGCTCTTGATGGCCTTACATTCAAAGTTCGAAAAGGCGAAATCTATGGTCTCCTTGGAAAGAACGGAGCTGGAAAGTCCACTTCAATAAAAATAATGACGACCCTCATAGGCTTCGACGGAGGAGAGGGAAGTATCAGTGGGTACGATATTAAAACAGAGGCATCAAGGATAAGAAGGGTTATTGGGGTTGTTCAGCAGGAGGAATCTTTTGACTTCACGTCTGTCGAGAATAACTTCAAGCTTTCAGGTATGCTGTGGGAGGTCCCGAAGAAGGCGAGGAAGGAAAGGATGGAAGAGCTGATGGACCTCTTCGGTCTTCAGGAAATGAGGAAGAAGAGGATGTATGATCTCAGTGGCGGGCAAAAGAAGAGAGTCCAGGTCGCAAGGGAGTTCATGCATGACATGAATGTCCTTTTCCTGGATGAACCCACAGTTGGTCTTGATCCTATAATGCGAAGGAAGATACTCAGTTACATAAGGAAGAGGGCAAGAGAGGGCCTTACAGTTTTGTTCACCACCCAGAATCTGGAAGAAGCGGATATGATTTGCGACAGGATCGGAATAATCAACGACGGGAGGATTGTAGCCGAGGGAACATCAGAGGAACTGAAGACAAAATTCGGGACACTAAGAACATTAAAATTAACTGCAACTGAAAATATGGAATCAGTGGCAGCAGAGATAAGAAAAAAACTTGGAGAAGACCAGTATGAGGAAATCGATATTAGCGAAAACAGAATTACAATTTTGGGAAAGAAAATAGACAGGTCGCTCGGGGATATTCTTGAAACGCTTGCGGGAATGGATATCTCCATTGACAACGTTTCAATCGACAATCCAACTTTGGATGATGTCTTCATGAAGGTGGTTCAAAAATGAAGATGCCAGCCTTTGTCAGATTGACCATGAGGAACATAGTGGTAAACATTGATCCGGGCACCCTCATATTCATGCTCGGACTCCCAACCCTATACCTGTTCGTTATGGGTTTCATGTTTCAGGGAATAAACCCGAATGGGGGACTTTCTGTTGTTTATCATGGGATTCCCGTGAAATACACAACTTTCCTTGCTCCAGGAATAATAGCCCTGCAGGCGTTCACTGCGGGAAATGTGGGCGGTAGCATGCTATGGTCAGACAGGAGATGGGGGATGTTTGAACAGATAATGGTCGGACCATTCCGGAGATCGGAATATCTACTCGGGATAATTTTCGTTTCGATACTGTTTTCACTTATTGGGTCCGCGATCATGATAGGGTTTGCGTTCACAATTCCAGTCCAGTTCAATATAAGCCTCGCTGGGATAGGACTGTTCATCCTCACTATGATCGTCGGGACAATGCTCTTTTCATCATTGTTCCTGATCATATCTGGAATTGCAAAGTCTATGCAGGCATACAATACAATAACTATACTGCTTTTCTTCCTTCTTGATTTTGCAAGCACTGCATTTTATCCCATAACCAATTCGACCCCTGAATGGCTTCGTGTTGTTGCAGGCGTTAATCCGCTCAGTTTCATTTCAGATATCTTAAGAAATTCGTTCATTTCTGGAGTGGATTCCTCGTCCCTGTATTACTCGGGAATCCTGCTTGTAGCAATGCTAATATTCTTTGGGATTTCCCTTAGAATTTACAAGAATATAAGGTCAGGAATATGATCAGATACTTATTTTAGTTAATATTTCCCCTTATTTTCAATATTTTTATGGAGTGAGAGTACTGTGTATCTATGATGTGTTTTATCATTCTGAAAATCCAGAAGGAATAGCATTATTAAGAGAATGGTGACGAGCAGGCAGTCAATATATATTGCTATCATCATGGAAAGATAAATAACGCATAGGAAATAGAAAAGGAGGATGATGCTTCTCATCACATATACAAGTGAGGAGAGTCTGGTGTTGTATCTGCCGATGTATTGATTTTCCACTCTTTTCATTATTACTGTATTCCGCAATATTCTGGAGCTCCCGTTTCCGAGACCAATAAATATGGACATGGAAAGAAATATAATGGGGGACCTTGTGACGGCAATTCCTAAAATGCCAAGTGAAAATATTGCAAAAGGCAACAGATAAATTTTTCGCTGACCGTATCTGGAGTATATCTTTGGAAATAGAAATCCAGAAGAGAGGGCACTGATTCCATAAATGGACCCTTTAATTGCGATAAAATTTGCCCCTGCGTGCAATTCGTTAACTATATAGATGGGATAAAGGAAATTTCCTGTAACTACCAGTACAAAGGGAATGTTCAGTATAAGTGCAAACAGGGTGAGAGTCCCATAATTCGATAGCCTGAAGCTCTGAGCCATGTCAACTGCCTTTTTTTGCCGTGATGACCGTGGTGGAATATGAATGGTGTGATCGTATGGTATGAATATTATGAGGGCAATTGAGCACAGGTCAATAATAGATGACATCAAGAAAGAGGATCTGAAATCTATGAACCTTGATGTTAGGAAGAACACAAAACCACCAGCAATTGATGGTAACTGCCCGAAAATTTCTGAATAACCATTAATTGTGGACGTGTTTATTCCATCCGAAAGATGCCTGAGAAGAGAATTTGCCGTACTGTATGCTATGCCTCCAAATAACCCGAGAACAACCGAAACCAGATACATGAGGAGAAGCCTGGGAAAATCAAAGTTAAGATAGATTGAAAATAGAAATGCTGATATTATAAGCTGGTTGGAGAGAAGTATATTCTTCTTATTTCGTGAATCAAGCATCCTTCCCAGAGGAATCTGCACAGCAATACCAAGGAAAAGACCGGTAAAATCACTGAGAGCGAAATATTTAATGGAAAGACCTGACAGGGAAAAGAGATAGGAGAGATAGATTTCTGTTGAGAAATTGCCTATTATAATGAACGTCTTTGAAAATGCTGCATACACATATTTTTCCATAATTTCCGATATATACAAGATTATAAACAATTCAATTTATAAAGTTTATAAAGTTAGAGCGAATGAAGGAGCAATGAGCGGTGAAGAGACATATAACACCGAGAGGAATCTTTATCTTTTACTGAGAAGGCAGGGTCCGTCTACACTGAGTGAGATCAGTATGAGTCTTGGAATTTCGAAAATGGGAGCGTTGAAATGGATCAATAAGCTGGAATCTCAGGGGAAGATAGAGAGAAAGATAAAGAAGCTTGATGTGGGAAGGCCTGCCTTTGTATTCTCACTGACCCCAGAATCTAACATCCAGGGAGATAATACAGGAAGTGAAAAAATTCTCATGGATCTTCTGAACTTTATTAAAAGAATGCAATACGATGACATTGCAGATCAATTTTTGAGGCAGAGGTATGAGAGGTTTTACTCTGAAGTATTCAATAAATTTCAGGGAAAGGACTTCTCGACAAAACTGGACATCCTGAGGGAACTGAGGGAAAGGGATGGATACATGCCGGAGATTAAGCAAAACCCATCTGAAAATTATAACCTGATTGAGTATAACTGTCCTATATACAGGATATCATCAGTCTATCCAATAGCCTGCGAACTTGAAAGAAGATTGTTTGAAGACCTTCTCGGTACGCCGGTTGAGAATTCACATAGGCAGACAAATGGAAAAAATAACTGTGTTTTCAGCATCAAGAGGAGGGGCAGGGATTGAGATATCCATAATACAAAAGATTTAAAAGAATGCATACATTCCCCATACACAGGTGTTAAATTGGGAAGATTTCAGGGAAGAACGTCCACAAAATTCACAGGCGGAAAGTATAAAAGTTTCAGGTCAAAAAGAAGATCAGAAATAGGCAGAGAACCTACACTAACAAGGATAAGCACCCCTCAGAGAAAGGTTCTGAGAGCAAGAGGCGGCAACGTGAAGGTTGCAACACTCAACGATAAGGTTGCGAATGTTTACAAACCAAAGGAGAAGAAAACCGTAAAGGCAAAAATAGTTACGGTGAAAGAGAACCCGGCAAATCCACATTTTGTACAGAGAAATATAATGAATAGAGGGACAGTGATTGAAACTGATGCAGGACTCGCAAAAATAACATCCAGGCCCGGACAGGATGGAGTTATCAACGCAGTATTGCTATGAAGATAACACTTTACTCAGAGTATTTTAACCCGAAAATTAGCAGGCGACTTGGAAGGAAGGTGAGTGTTGAGACCGCGAAGAAATTCTCCGATGACAAGCTTGCGGAAATATTGAGGCAATTAAAAGTTTTATACGAAGTTAGAGAGGGGAGATATCCGCGCACCCCTTATGAGAAATGCAAGATATACAATATTGATGCGAATATTAAGAAAAGTACCCTGATCAAAATTGTGGAAAGAAGACTGTAATTTCCTTATGATTCGAATACTCATGACTTTTTTCCAGCTTGTTTCTTGATTTTGTAATATGTCAGTGGGTGCTTCATGTTTGGTGAATTGCAGATCGGGTCATCATCCATGTAACAGAGATGGTTCGAGCGTAATGTCTCGCATTTTGGTGGAGTGTATTTTATTCCGGAAATTTCGCCCAGTATGTGCTTTACCTGGTATTCAGTGATCTTCCTGCTGAAGTCAGGAACCGAGGAGAAGATCTTCATTATGTCCTCCTCTGACATCCCCACCTTATTTAAAAACGAAACCATGGCAAATCGTCCCATATGAGGTATGTTTACCCCGTTTTTTGCGTCTGAAATGAAATGCAATATACACGGGGGGAAAGCAGAAGTGTCAACATCACCAAGATCTACAGGAGTTATCAGTTTCTGCGCCTTCTGCCTGATCCCTTCGAGATCGGGCATATAGGATTCGAAGTATTTGACTGCATTTTCCCTGTCTATTTCGTCCATTATATCTCTCATCTGAATAACGGCATATTCCCTGATAATCTTGTCTACCTTATTCTTATTTGAAAGTACTCCATTGTCCCTGAAGGATTGATAAACAAGCCTGAATGTGCTCCCACTGATTCGTGAGCAGGACTTAGTGAAAATGGGAATGCGTGAAATGTAAAAACTTTCTGCTGGAGAAAATTCCATGGGAATTCCCACCCTCTCAGCAATTATGGAGAGATCCTCATCCCTGACGTTTTGCAGGGATTCTTCCATCCCATCCCTTATTCTGTATATTATCCTTGAAGTGAAATAATCAAGGTCAATCACCTTCAGAAGCCATAATGTCAGAATGGAAGTCATTTTCCATTCGTTTTTAGTCAGATCGTACAGATTCCCCTTATACCGGTTTTTTGCCACAATAGAGTCATCAAGGAATCTTATTATCCGGCCAATTCTCTCTGATGAATCCCCAAATGGATCAGAAAAGCCCCCAGTCATTTCCCTGATCTTATCTTCCATTGTTCCTGAGGATTCCATTATTCACACCCCGGGAATTGCATACCCGTCTCCCCTGAGATCGGCCCCGCCGTTCATTGCCCCTGATGGGAGATACAGTAACATCTGGGAGTGTCCGAATAAGTGACTCCCGTAAGGCATCTCCTTCACGTTCCTGAAAAGTCCCTTAATCTTTGATATATCCTCGAAGCCTTCTTCATAATAGAGCGTGTCGTTCTGCTCATATATTGTTCCTGGGAAAACAGCCCTTGGCTTTTCTATAGACTTCTGGGCCAGCATGTTCTTACTCAGATTGTCTATGAGTAATGCATGTATCTGCGGCTGTACATCGCCCCCCATTGTACCGAGTGAAAAATATGGGTCAGAATCCTTCATTCCAATACATGCTGATAACGTATGGAATGTTCTTTTTTCAGGTTCGAGACAGTTTACTGATGACCTGTCAAGGCTGAAATATGCACCCCTGTTTTGAAGTGTAAAGCCTGTGCCTGTGGGCATTACGAGGGATCCAAATCCCATATAATTGCTCTGGATCATCGAAATCATGTTTCCCTCAATGTCGCCAATCGTAAAATAAGTTGTATCCCCGTCACGTTTTTCTTTATATGGAAAAACTGGACTTCTGTCACTTGAGAGCCTGCGCCAGATTCCATTCCGGATCATGCCCTCATCGATTTTGATCCGTTCGGGGTCTCCTATGAATTTTCGACGGAATTCCATTGAGCCCAGTCCCGCCCTGAAGAATTCCTCAGCACTGTCCCCACCAGATTCCTCGTATAGTTTCAACCAGGCTAAGACCGTGGATCCCTGGCTGTTGGGTGGTGTCTCATACACCTTGAAATCACGGTAATCCATGCTCATTGGTTTCTGTGCAAGGCTCCTGTGGCCCTTCAGGTCATATCCGTCCATGATTACACCCTTGTCCATGAAGCCCCTTGATATTTTATCTGCGAGATTGCCTGTATAGAACGACTCCGGGTCCTCAGATATTGACTTTAGTGTTGAGGCAAGAGCCCTCTGCCTGAATGTTTGTCCAGGTTTCAATTCCCCCTTTCCAAAAGTTTCAATCCATTCCATGTCTGATGCATTCGGCATTGAGGCCCCGATGGAATTAACATAATTTGAGGTTACAGGAAACCCATTATCAGCCAGACTGATGGCATCCCCAAGGAGACTTGAAAACTCCATGCTTCCGTATTCCTTCCAGAGATCGATCCACGACTTTACAAGCCCCGGCACATTGATTGCACTCATTGGTCCATGCTCAGGAATCCTGTTAATGCCCATGCCCTGGAACAGATCTATCGATGAATTATGAGATGATTTGCCTGAGCCATTTATTACAAAGATCTTTTCCCTCATCCTGCCCATGATGAAGGCGTCTCCACCCAGCCCGCATAGATTATTCTGAACAACTGCCAGAACCGCACTGGTGGCGATGGCGGCGTCTGCAACATTACCTCCTGAGTCCAGTATTCTGCTTCCTGACAGTGATGAAAAGATGCTCGAAGACGTAACAATATGCCTTGTTGAATACACCTCCGGGCGAAATGTTTCAAGTCCTTTCATAGTTCCCTTATTTCTTTTGATGCCCCACCGGATATCAGCTCAAAGCCATCTTTCTTCACTATTACGTCATCCTCAATTCTAACTCCAAACTTTCCCGGCAGGTAAATTCCAGGTTCATCGGTTATGGCCATATTCTCCTTGAGAGGGAAGTCCAGATTGGGTGAAAGTGCGGGATGATCATGAACATCCAGGCCGATTCCATGACCAAGTGAATGTATGAAGGTATCCTTGTATTTTGTTGAATCTATAATGTTTCTGGCCCTGAGGTCAACATCTTTTCCATTCACATCCTGCTTTATTATCTTCATCGCTTCCTGTTGTGCCCTGTATACGATGGAATAAACCTCGGATATCTCTTCGGATGCCTTCCCGAAGCATGCAGTTCTGGTTACATCAGAACAGTAGCCGTTATACAGTGCTCCATAGTCTATCAGGACAACATCCCCTTTTTTTAATTTCCTTTCTCCGGGTGAATAATGCGGCTGGGATGAATTTTCACCAAAGGCGGCTATTGTCGAAAATGATGGCCCATCAGCACCATTCCTCATCATCTCATATACGACAATGGCTGCAACCTCCTTTTCAGTCATTCCAGCCTTCAGGGAGTCATAGACCTTTTCAATGGACTCACTTGCAATCCTGGCTGCCTCTTTAAGGTATTTTATTTCCGTGGCATCCTTGATCTTCCTGGATTCGGAGATTGAGACAGAAACATCAACAAATTCCTTGTCCGGAATTATCCGGAGAAGGTTCTTGTAATTTTCAAGAGAAAGCGAGGAATAGTTCAGGCCAACAGTATTTATGTTCATTAGCGACTCTTTCATCATTTCCTCGTATTCTTTCCTGCTGTGGAATATCTTTACATCCAGGCCAGTATTTCTCGCTGTTTCCTCCTCCAGCACTGATGTATATATTGTCGCATTATTCAGGTTAGCAACTATGAATGATCCTTCAAAAAGGCCACCCTTTGATTGCGTTATATATCTGAATGTTTTGTCCAGGGAATTTTCACCGCCGTTCATTATCAGGATGGCTTCTGCCTCCCTTGCAAAGTTGAACAAATTCTTATAGGTCATATTTTAGAATGTGCTAAAGCTATATAGTTCATGCCATTTGACATCTGACCTTATGTTCTCCTCCGTTGCATGACACAGCCAGCATGAATTATTCGCCTGATCATGTTTTGAATCTGGATTTTTGGCTGTGTTATCTCAAATTGTAAATGCTACCAAAACGATAATCAGATTTACAATGATGCAATAGGGGAAGAGAATGGAAAACAAGATAGAAAGCATTACAGGCTTCCGTGACACGTACAAGATCGATAAATTCCTCGCCAGTGGCGGTATGGGAGAGATTCTTGAAGGTTTTGATTCGCAGGGAAGGAACATAGTGGTCAAGATTCCCAAGAATTTTGCCCCAAAGAGAGATGATCCTTTAAATGAACAGGTCATTAACGAAATTGAAAACCTGAAATTGCTCATTCATCCAAACATAGTGAAATACGTTGATAGCGGTGAATACCAGTCAAAGCCCTTTCTGGTAATGGAGAAAGTAAATGGAATATCCCTGAAACAACAGGTAGAGGAAAATGATTATGGGTATGAAATTGCAATCAACCTTGCCACAAAGATGATAAACGCCCTAAAATATCTCAGGAAATACAGGATAGTGCACCGTGACCTGAGCAGTACGAATATTATTATGATGCCAGACGGGAATCCAAAGATTATAGATTTCAGCACTTCCATAAGAATGTCGTCAGATACCGACATGATAAGGATCAGGGGGAGCAAGATAGGTACAGAGGGGTATTCTGCACCAGAACAGCTCAGGGAGGGAATATCATATATCGATTCTGACATTTATTCACTGGGTGCCCTTGCATTCTTTGCCCTTACATCCAGAAAACCAGAAAAAATAAAGAAAGATATAAAGAGCATAGAAAGATTCGCCGATCTCCCACTTTACCAGCTAATCACAAAATGCCTTGTGGAGAAGCGGGATGAAAGAGAAACGGATCTTGAGAAAATAGAGAAGATAATTAAGAGTTAAATCATTACTTCTCTTGATCATAAATGGGCCCGTGGGGTAGCCAGGATATCCTAATGGCCTTCGAAGCCGAAGACCCGGGTTCGAATCCCGGCGGGCCCGTCTTCTATTGAGTGTGAATCCGGAATTACTAAGCATCGATTTTGATTGCTTTTGCAGATTCCCCGGTAAATGTATCAGAATTTAGAAAATAGCAAAATAATTAAGTAAGAAATTTTACATGCTATATTGTTGTCAATAATAATGCGGCACATTTCAAGAGCGTTTGGCAGGAGGAGGCCTCAAAGATGATGTGTCTTTTGAAATATCAAGCGAAGAGATCGTTGGATTTGCAGGTCTTAACGGGGTAGGAAAAACGACCACAATAAAGGTTGCCAGCGGTGTATTGCGCCCGTCAGGTGGGGACGTGCTGATCAATAATGTGTCTATCGTGAGGAGAAAGATAGACATAGCGTCTAAAGTTTCATGGACACCAGAGTTTCCTATGCTGGATTTAACGTTGAAACCGTGGGATGTTTTTCACGAAATCGGGAAGTACCTTTCTTATGGCAGGAGAGAAACAAGAGAACGTTTCGAGGAATCCATGGAAAAGATTTCAATGACTGACGATATAAGCGGGAGAATCTGGAACATGTCTGATGAAATGAGGAAGGGATTTTAAAAAATATGCATCCTAGGATATCACCTCGATATAATTTTACTGTTGGAACTTGAAGATGACCCACCATAGGCCGGCAACATAGAAATTTTACTTCTTTTTTGGAGTTTTGTGGTGGCATCAGTGTAAGGTCCGAAAAAACGTAATTTATTTGAACAACCCTCCCTTTGTGTTACTCATACCTTATAATTTAAGTGAGACGTCAACCTATCCATGTCGACCATTTTGTTTCGATTAAGCACTGAATATATTTCTGAGCTTCATGTTACTGGATAAATGTAGCGGCATTCAGATGTTTTATATGAAACTGGTTTTCATTAAGTTCATTTGCCGGATTTTGTGGTACTTATTCCCGATTAGTTTGAATATCCCAAGCGAATCAACAATAAACGGCTGAAAGTCACGAAAATATTCATTTGCGAGTTCCATCATTTCTGATAAGTCCATTTCACTCATCCCATATTCTTTGGAGCCCAATGTCAGATGTGGTTGGTAAAGGTCAAGTTCATAATATCTCCTTCCCATCTCAGGATCCGGAGATATTGATTCCACAATCCTGCGATGCAATTCGTTAATCCCGTCTGATTCAATGCCAAGGTAAACGACAGATCTTCCAAAGGATTTTATACCTTTCATTTTCAGGCTAAATCTGGGAAAAGAGTCACATACAGCCTTCATGGAATTCATCCAGATTTCATCTTCACTAAGACCAGCCTGGGATTTGACTGTGATGTGTGGTTCTGCAAAATCCGGCAGTGTATTGCCTGGCCACATCTTCTGGAATTTGATTATAGATTCTCCATACTTTTCAGGTGGAGTTATAGCAACGAAATATTCCACGCTCAAATAATGAATTTCAGTATTTAATGTCATTACCTAATGATCAGAACGGACAATTGAATTCAGCATGCATTCCTGCTACTGAGTAATATTAACTTGTTATCTGCATGAAGATGATTTCTTTTCTGTTGTTGATTGATATCTCTAAAATTTCATTTTTTCATATCGGATTTTGAGGATTTCCATAAATTTCATATCCCTATTTGCCAGAGAATCTACATCGGATGTCCGCTCATGAATGTGCCGAAATAAAAGCGAGGGGAGTGGTGTAAAGGAGTTTAATTATCTTTTTGTAATAAAGGGATATTGGAAAAAATCGATTTTGAAAATGTGGTTCTTTCAAGAAAGATCTGGATCATAACAGTACTGTCGTCAATGGGTGTCTTCATGGACGGATACTCATTATCCATTTTCTCAAGTGCATATATTTATCTGAAATACAGTTTTTTAAGTGTCGCCATAATTACATCAATAGCAGCGTCGTCTATCTATATAGGGATGTTCTTTGGAAGCATAATTCTGGGAAGGATGTCAGATCTTCTTGGTAGAAAGAGAATTTATGTTTACGATTTACTGATCACTGCAATTTTCCTTATACTTACAGGTCTTTCCCGCAATTTCGTAGAATTTGTCGCGTTTCAGATCCTGGCGGGATTTGGAATAGGAGCAGACTATCCCATAAGTTCATCAATTCAGGCAGAATTTTCTCCAAAGAAGACCCGGGGAAAACTTCTGGTCTTCAATATATTTTCCTGGACATTCGGTTCCATTGCCTTTTATGCCATCTCAATACCCATTGTTCTCGTTTTCGGAGACATATCCTGGAGGATGATGTACATTACAGGTGCAATTATCCCCCTGGCTGTAATTATTTCAAGGAGAAATATACCAGAAACTCCATACTGGCTGATGCTGAATGGTTCAGAGAGTGAAGCAGAGATTGTTGTTAATGAAATCAAGCCACTCCATACCACTGAAAAAATTTCACCACCAGCAGTACAGAAGGGGGAATTAGAAATGAGAGGGAAGAATGGCGTCTACCGCCTTATCCTGTTCACGTCCGTGGCATGGTTCTGTTACGATGTTGCAAGTTATGGTGTGTGGAATTACACGCCTTCACTGTTCTTCCAGGAAGGATCATCCTATGTGTCAACCATCATTTCAACACTGCTGGAAGACATTCCAGTTATTGCAGGCACAATTGTCTGTCTTCTCTCAATTGACAGGATAGGAAGAAAGAAACTTGAGGCATCAGGTTTTCTGCTCGCAGGAATTTCCCTAATCGCCTTTGGGATAGTATCATTCCGCTCAATACTTGCATTTTCCATGATCTTTTCTGCATTTGCGCTTATGCATTTCTTCCATAATGCTGGGCCAACAAACATAACCTATCTTTATCCAGCTGAGATATTTCCAACCAGAATAAGGGGGACAGCCATGGGAATATCGACTGCTGCGTCAAGGGTAGGAGCTATTCTCGGAGTGTTTGCATTTCCGCTCCTTATAAATGGGTTGAGCATAACCTATGGACTTCTCTTCTTTGCCATATTCGAGATCACTGGCTTCTGCTTCACTATATTCCTTGCGCCTGAAACCAGAGGGAAGTCCCTTACCTGAGCAAATGATTAAAATGTTCACTGTGTGCCCTCATCATATTTCTGGCCATTATACCGCCATTTGAAACCTGTTTATCCCTGATTTGGATGGTTAACTTTGAAACATCTTATCCATGTCGAAAGATCGGGAGAATCCATTTCTTAAATATTCACAGGATTGACTGTATACCTGCATTTATTGAAGAGAAGCAGGGCGCTATATGTGCACACCAAATAGGTGCAATCTGTGAATTTGCGGAATAATAGATTTCAACGGTGCTTTGAATTTCATATAACAGGAACATTGCATGTAAATACGATTGATTGTTTCGCTGATTCTTTCAATTTACAATGTGTTTCAAGCTTAGCCGGTTGTTAAGTTAATAATGTGTAATGATATATACGGCTGATTGAATTGGACGAATATGACGCATCTCAGATTCAAATTCTTGAAGGACTGAAAGCTGTAAGGAAAGTCCCCGGAATGTATATAGGAAATACCAATGTGGAAGGGCTTCATCACATGGTTTATGAAGTGGTAGATAACAGCGTTGATGAGGCGGGGGCAGGATATGGCGAAAGCGTTTTTGTTACTATTGGCAGGGATGGGAGTATAACCGTTGAGGATAATGGAAGAGGGATACCTGTGGACATCCATCCCAAATATGGAAAGCCAGGTCTTGAAATAGTGTTGACTGAACTTCACAGCGGAGCCAAGTTTGACAAGAAGGTATACAAGATAACTGGAGGCCTTCATGGAGTTGGTGTCCATGTTGTTAATGCGCTCTCCTCAAAACTTATTGCTCTTGTAAAGAAGGATGAAAAGATTCATTACATGATTTTTGAAAGAGGACTCCCAGTTTCAAAACTCGTCTCAATAGATAGAATTCAACAGGCAGATGACCAGAACATTTCGGGCGTGAAAATAATTAAGGATTCTGGCACCGGGACAGTTATAAAGTTCTGGCCTGACCCAGAAATTTTCCAGGTACTTGAATTTTCCCGAGAAATACTTGAGAAGAGGCTCAGGGAACTGGCATACCTCAACTCATCAATTCAATTCACCCTGCTTGACGAGAGGGATGGCAGGGAGGATACGTTTCACTTCTCAGGCGGGCTGACTGAATTCGTTTCATATCTTTCTGAAGGTTATGACACCATACTCAAGGAAACCATAAGAGACAGGCAGGATAAAGGTGACGTGAGCCTTGAATATGCCCTCCAGTACACGACTTCGAGCAACGAGGTCATAGAAGGATTTGTAAACAATATAAATACACCAGAGGGCGGAACACATATTGGTGGCTTCAAGGCGGGGCTTTCAAAGGCCGTTCTTGACTATGCCCGGAAACGGACAAACATAAAGGGAACCGAGAAGATAATAGGAGACGACATAAGAGAAGGCATAGTTGCCGTGGTACACGTGAAAATGTTCAATCCGCAATTCGAGGGCCAGACAAAGGCTAAACTTGGAAACAGCGAAATCAAGGGTATTGTTCAATCTATTGTTGAAAGCTCCGTAAAATTCTATCTTGAAAGTTATCCAAATGTAGGGGACGCAATTGTGAAGAGGTCTATAGCAGCAGCTGAAGCCAGGGAAGCCTCGAGGAAGGCAAAGGAACTTATAAAAAGAAAATCAACCCTTGAGAGTGGAGACCTGCCCGGAAAACTTGCAGATTGCTCATCAAATGATACATCGAAGAATGAGATTTACATCGTTGAAGGAGATTCGGCAGGTGGTTCAACCAAGCAGGCCAGGAACAGGGAATTTCAGGCAGTGCTCCCGCTGAGGGGAAAAATACTGAATGTTGAGAAGGCTTCTGATGACAAGACTTTCAATAACCAGGTGATCCGTGACCTCATTACAGTGATTGGTGTCGGAACTGGAGAGAATCTCGACATGAAGAGGCTCAGGTATGGAAAGATCATAATCATGACGGATGCAGATGTTGATGGCGCCCATATAAGGACTCTTCTGCTGACATTCTTTTACCGGCATGCAAAGGAACTGATTATGTCGGGTAATATATTCTTCGCTGAGCCGCCTCTCTTCAGGGTGCAGAAGGGTGAGAAGGTTGCATATGTCTATTCAGAGGAGGAACGGGATCGGGTGGTGCAGCAGATGGGAAAGAATGTGGTTACCCAGAGGTTTAAAGGTTTGGGAGAAATGAATCCGGAACAACTCTGGGAGACCGCGATGAATCCTGAAACCCGAAGGCTCGTTGTTGTGAACATAGAAGATGCAGTGGAAGCCGATCATCTCTTCTCAATACTTATGGGCGAAAAAGTTGAGCCAAGAAGGAGATTCATTGAGGAGAATGCAAAATACGTAAAGGAAATCGACGTGTAGGTGTAAAAATGGAATCGAGACCAATTGAGAATGAAATCAAGAAATCATATCTTGAATATGCAATGAGCGTAATAGTGAGCAGGGCAATACCCGATGTAAGGGACGGACTCAAGCCTGTTCAGAGAAGGATACTTTATTCGATGTACGAAAATGGATTCACGCGGGATAAGCCATACAAAAAATCTGCAAGGATTGTGGGAGAGGCCATGGGTAAATACCATCCCCATGGTGACAGCGCAATATATGATGCGATGGCAAGGATGGCACAGGAATTTTCCCTGAGATACCCACTCATAGACGGGCAGGGAAATTTTGGTTCCATTGATGGGGATGCGCCGGCAGCCATGAGATATACAGAGGCGAGAATGAATTCCATGTCAGAGGCTATGCTTGACGATATAGACAAGGAAACAGTTCCGTTCATGCTGAACTTTGACGGTACACTCCAGGAGCCGGTATATCTCCCCTCGAGCATTCCAAATTTGCTGATAAACGGAGGATCAGGTATAGCAGTGGGAATGGCCACAAACATGCTTTCCCATAATCTGAATGAAATAGGATCGGCGATAATTGAGACCGTTAAAAATCCTGAAAGAACGGTCAGGGATCTATTAAAGACAGTCAAGGGCCCAGATTTCCCTGGAGGGGGGATAATATGGTTTGATGAAGACCTGATATCTGCATACGAGACTGGAAAAGGAAGGGTAAAATGCAGGGGAGAAGTAATTACAGAAGAGAAGAAGAGGCTGATCATCACCAGTCTTCCATATGGAGTCAACAAGTCAAATTTTCTTGAAAATCTAGTCAAGAAAATAAATAATGAGGTGATTGACGGCATTTCTGATATCAAGGATGAGAGTAACCGGGAAGGAATGAGGATTGTAATCAAGATAAAGGATGAGGAAATGAAAAGCCTCATCCTTAACAGGCTGTATATGCACACTGAACTGGAGCAGAGCATAAGTATAATCAACCTTGTCCTTGAAGACAACCAGCCAAAGCAGATGAACCTGAAGGAGTTGATAAGCAGTTACATCAGGCACAGACTTAATATCATACTTAAGAGGAGTGTATATGACTCAGCAAAACTCAGGGAGAGAGAACACATCCTTGAGGGCCTTCATATCGCACTGACAAACATTGACCGTGTCATTGAAACGATCAGGAAGAGCAGGGATGGAAACGAGGCAAAGAAGTCACTCATGGAAGGATTCAGCCTGACTGAAAAACAGGCCGATGCTGTGCTTGATACCAGACTCCAGAGATTGACCACACTGGAGGTTGGAAAGATTGAGAAGGAACTTGAGGATACGAGAACCGAAATAAAGAGACTTGAAGAGATAATAAATTCCGAGGAGGTACGCAGAAGTATCCTGATTGCGGAAGTTACCGAAATAATGAGAAAATATGGTGATAAGAGAAGAACAAGGGTAGAGTTTGGTGAACTGCAGAATATAAGGGATGAAGATGCAATCCCCCGTGAAGAAAGCGTCATAATCCTGACAGAGAAAGGATTCCTCAAGAGGGTTACGCTTGATGAATACAGATCGCAGAGAAGGGGAGGGAAAGGAGTCCAGACCTCAGTGAGAAATGAAGATCAGGTCAAGACAATCGTTAACTGCAACTCCCACGATCCGGTCCTGTTTTTCACAAACACAGGGAAGATGTACTCGATGAAAGCCTACGGAATAGAGAGCAAAAGCAGGAAGGGAGTGGGAGTGATAGGATCAGCAATCCTCAAGCTTGGCGAGGGAGAGAAGATAACAGACATGATGAAGGGAAATGAAGATTCTAGCGGTTTCCTCATTCTTGCAACGAGGAACGGATTCATAAAGAAGACTCCGTTCTCGGAATTCCAGAATGTCCGGGCCAATGGAATCAGGGCAATAAACCTGGATGATGATGACGAACTTTCCTCCGTATTCTTCATTGACAGGGAAAGAGACATAATCGTTGTCTCAGACTCCGGTAAGGCTGCAAGGTTTGATTCGGAGGAGATGAGGCCAACAGGCAGGAATTCAAGAGGAGTCAAGTCAATGAGGATCGGTGATAAGGAATATATCCTCAAGGCATTCCCGGTTCAGGAAGGGCAGGATGTCCTGACAATTTCATCCAGGGGAATCGGAAAAAGGACACCTGAAGGAGACTTCCCTATTCATCATCGTGGTTCCTCAGGAGTGAAGATCATGAAGATAACCGAAAGAACAGGAAAGGTCGTTGCAGCTCTCCCGGTATCAGACAGGGAGGGGGTGATCATCATGACCAGGAATGAGCAGACAATCAGGATTGATGTTGACTCGGTGAGAGAGTTAAGCCGCAACTCTCAGGGTGTCAGGCTAATCAATATCGAGGATGGTGATGAGGTAATTTCGGCTGGAAAGGTGGATTACACAGAGGTCCAATGAAGAGACTTTTCATAGCCGGAACAGGCAATGTCGGCAGGAATCTGGTGGGCCTGATCAATGAATACAAACCTGATGCAAGGGTGGTCGCCATGGAAAACAGGAGAGGATTGATACAATCTCCTCACATGACTGCTACCGATCAGGAAATGTTCCTGCTTCACCCTGAAAGATATCCAAAAGGTGAGGTTGAAGTTGATTATGATGTATACGTGGATCTCAGGACAGCGTCACTCAATGGAAGAATTGAGATGGAGACATACCGGCAACAGATGGAGAGCGGGAAGAGTATTGTCACTGCAAATAAATCAGGACTGGCGAATTACTGGCCGGAGATTATGGCTGCATCCAGAAGTACGGAGAAACCCATACTTTATGAGGCTACTGTCGCAGGTGGACTCCCGATATTCAGCATGATAAGGCACTCAGCAGGCTACTTCCCGGTCACTTCCTTCAGGGGGATAGTAAACCTTACTGCAAATTTCATACTGAAGAAGATGGCTTCTGGATCATCCTTTGAATCTGCTGCCATGGAGGCCACGAAGCTTGGCATTGCAGAAACAAATATGGATGATGACCTTTCAGGCAAAGATTCAGCAAGAAAGGCCGTGATTTTGGGTAATTCACTGTTTGGAAAGAACCTGAGACTCTCGGGAATCGATTTCAGTGGAATCCGGAGGGATTCGATCAGTAATGGGATGCTTCTTGTAATCATTGAAGGAGGTGATCATTTCTCCTTGAGATCTGGTGTTGTGGAGCTGAATGACAGCGATCCCTTTCTCTCAATGAAGCCAACAGCCATGGCTGCTGAAATAGGATTCATGGGGAGAGCAGGAATCAGCATATCAGAAGTATTTGATGGACCTCTTGAAACTGCATCGGCTGTTTTGAGTGATATTATTGAAATTTGATTCAATATTTATATATCAAATCAGGATTGGATCGTATGAGTTCCAATAATGATGAACTCTCATCGGGTAGGTCTCCTGTGGATGCCTTAGACATGGAGCTTGTTCTGTCAAACTCCAGCTCATTTCCAATTGAGGATTTCAGCAAGAGATACGAAATCAAGATACCTTGCGTCATAACTAAGAATAAGGATAGCGCAGGGATGATGTATTATTTTTACGAGGGGAGTGCGGATCGGGACCTTGGAATTTTTCTTAAAACTTACGGTGCAAGATATGAAGATAGGATATACACACTTTATGCCTCAAGTTCAAAATACGGTGAATACAATTTTCTTAAGAACATCTGGGACATTCCTTCGGTAGTACCCGATATTTCCTATGTATCGGAAGGCGTTCATTATTTTCATTTCAGATTTCACAATTCAGTATCCGATCAGATTTCAGATCTCCTGATTTCACCCAACAGGCCGAAGGATCTGGTTATAGAAAGAATGGCCAAATATTATGATATCAGGAACAGCATAAGCTGGTTCATTGAAACATACAGGCCGTATGTTTTTGAGGTACTTTTCAGGAATGACCGCAATTATGTAATAGATAAAGACATTAATATTGAGGTAAAGGGAATCACGACATCGGGAAAGTCGAGAGGTATTTTTTACGGCGGAGGGACTAATATCCAAAATGCAGTTCAGATTGACGGGGAACTTGTTGAGGGTGATGTTGAATTTGAATTCCTGGATTCCATTTATGGAAAGTACAATGGGGTGAGGATACCAGTATACAGCAATCTTCTCTCTGTCGATCATTCCAGGGTCTGTTCCCGAATCATAATTCCTGAAATGTACAAAAGGAACCTGATATCAAGGCTGGGAAGTGAAAAATACAAGGTGTATGAGCCTGAGATCAGGAGGGTTGAGCTGTATGAGAATATTACAGAATGCGATTTTCCGGAAATCACTGAGAACTGAGATATTCAGATGATTCCTTCCTGAATTCTTCCAGCCTCCGTTTATGCTGGCTGAAGTCAAAGCTTCCGGCTAGATACCTGTCATCAAGGCCTTCCCTGAATTCATTGAGCATGCTCCCATCCAAAGATGCGATCAGGATCGATGGGCCAGTATCTGCGGTGAAGTAGAACCCCTCATTCCTTTCCCTGAATTTTATCGCGCGCGCAAGTATCCTTAGACTTTCAGGTGTCTGGATAACAAGCCCTGATGAAAGGAGTACTGAATTGAGCCCGAGCATGTCTTCTGATGACCTTAAAAGCAGGTCATCTGTGTTGAAACCCTTTTTCATGTTCCGCCTGAGGAATTTATATTTCTCATTTACCCAATCATTGTAGAATGGGGATTTGACTGCTTTCACGTGTGCACTGTCCGTTGCGGATTCAATATTTTTGGGAAATATCCCATAATGTATATTATCTGGTAAATCCGTGATCTTGAAGGCGAGGCAATCCTCCTTCCTGATACCGGGATATGAGAGCCACATGGAAACACCGTTGTATACAGCCCGGGTACCTGAGCCAGATACGTAACGCGCATACCTTGACTGAAGGGCATAATCCCTGTCTGCCTCACCATTGAATGCAGCCGATATTATTGCCTTGCTTACCGCGGATGCAACTTCCGAGGATTCACTCATTCCCTTTGCTTTCTCATATTTCCTGTATCGCTTTATGTAAAAATGAAAACTGCCACCAATTGAGTATTCCTTTCTGAATTTACTCAAAGCAAACTGCGCCTTCTTTGAATATATCTCATCCCTGACTCCATCCAGGATTACGCTGTCCTCTCCTGATTTTCTGGAATAACTGCATGCTGCAAGACAGAATGAGAAATCCGTGTTGAAGGATACTGATGGATTATAGGCTATCCTCTCGTCCCGGTCGTAGTATCCAAGAAATTTCTCCATGGCCTTGATTGGATAAGAGTGTGAAACCCATATCCTGTCCTCCAGCGGATCTGCCCTGTAATTACCAGGTGACCTGAATATGCCTTCCTCCGTGAGATGCGCCTGGATTTCCTGGCCAAATTTTCGGAATCTAGAATTTCTCATTATTTACCTCAGTATATGGGCACAATGTTTTTTGAACTAATAGAATTTTGGCTGATCCTGATTTTGTGTGGGTAATCATAGAAGAAATGACGGAAAAATCATGGCGATGTGCAATCACACAGCATCTCAGTAGTTCGGTTAATTGAGGCATATCCTGGAACTCACATTGAAATTCTAAAAATACGCAATAACGGAGGGATTGCAATTTAAACACCTCAATGAACTACATTCCAGAAAATCAGGCACATAATGACTTTTGCTGAGCATCAAGGAGGGCCGGGTCCGGGAATTGAACCCGGGTCCGGGGATCCACAGTCCCCAAGGATATCCCCTACCCCAACCCGGCCATCTGTTCCCTTAATTATACCATATATTTTAACCATTTCTTTGATAACCGGGATTGTTCCACACCGTAAAAGAATAAATAACAATCTGGACTCCTTGTATGTGCTTACACTTAACATAATTGATGCTGAGCTTGAACTGGTTCCGGAATCCATGTGGGATGATTACCAGATCAGGAAAGTTGCCAAGAACCTTGGCAAGAAATATAACGAGATGCTCCTTGATTCCAACTACATGCACGGGGCAATTGAAAGGTATTTTCCGGGAATGTCCAACAGGATGGGAAGGCCAGACATATTCCACACACTCCTTAACGTCACGCAGGATTCAATACTGAACAAGAAGGGGCATCTGAATGTGAACATTCACACAAAGCATAACAGTATAATTCGTGTATCTCCAGAAACAAGAATCCCAAAGTCATATAACAGATTCGCCGGTTTGTTTGAGAAGCTGCTTACCCGTGGAGATCTTAAATCACCGGATGGGAAAACATTGATATCAATAGGGGAAGGCAGATTTGAGGATCTGCTCAGAGGCGATGGGACGGATATACTCATGAGCCCGAAAGGCGAAATCGCAAAAATGAATGAGGTGGTAAAATTCAAAGATATGAATGTCTTCATAGGAGGATTCAGTGAGGGTGACTTCAAGAGCCATGTTTATGAAAGGCTCAAGGCATTCTCAATCTTCGATGAAGAACTTACCATTTGGACGGTAGGCTGGGAAATTATGTCTTCATACGAAAGGATGATTGGCCTGCTATAAGCAATAGCAATTATCCTAAAATTTATAACTCAAAGAAATATACACAATGCAGGCGGGTGTGGTGTAGCCTGGTAACACGCGAGCTTGCCAAGCTCGTGCCTCGGGTCCAAATCCCGGCACCCGCATTTATGCAGAAATAATACTTTTTGAGCCAAAATTTCTTAAGTGGAGAGTTATGGAAGAGTCGAAGTACCCATCAATTAATTTGCGTTCGGGGTCTCCTCATACTCAACTGAAACAAATATGTGAATCAGATCTGCTGACGGAAACGTGGCAGAATCCTCGATACTCATGTACCATGTTCCCCCATATATAATTATATAAGGAGGATCAGCAAAAACGGCGGATGAACTCTCTTGATTAGCTTCTGTACCCAATAATACCGTACTGTACTCCATCCTGCTATTTGAAATTGTAAGCTGGACAGGAGTGTAATTAGAAAAAACTACTGTGCATATTGATTCAATAGTAGAGACGTTTTCGACATTGAAAGTCACATTATCCGGTTTACCAGTTACTACACAGATATATTTGCTGAAGACTTCAGTATAATTAGCTGGAATTACAGGAGCCCTAAAACCTGGTTGTCTTGTCTCCTCATTACTGGATTGAACTGTGAGAACGCAAGCCATCGCAATTATAAATACAACAAAGATTGCCAGGACAATCCGCAGTTTTTTCATTTATATTGCCTGCCTCCTTTCCATTACTGCGTACTTCGATGAAATAAAAGAAATATTATCCACCTTCCAGGTTAAAACCTGTCCGGGATATGATTTCACGATTTTCTGAGGATAAAACCCATAGATGGGAAATAGGAAGGATATATTATTAAAAACCATGTACAATTTATGGATTATAGAATCATATTTAAATTTACCAGCACTCTCCCAATAGATATTAATCAATCCCATCGCCGCAAAAGATCGGAATACATGTATGGATACCTGAAACCTGCCGGGTTTATCAGGATTGGGGCTTTATAGAAAATATGACCTTGAAAAATTTGTCATTTCCACAGTATCCTGATACAAACGGTCCTCCCTATGTGCGCCTGTCAAAATGCACAGCCCTGCATTCTCTCAAAGGAGATCGCTTTTTTTAAAAGATTTTCAACGTCCTCCCTTATGACAAAGATCTGATGTTCCGTATCAATTTCCATGTCAATCGCTATACTGCATACTGTAAATGTACAGACATACCTGAACTGATAGGCCACTGCAATCCCCTCCCACGGAACACTTGAAGCTCAGGAGGAATGTGGACATATTAATGCTTAAACATGGCAAGTGTGCATTTGCAATCATTACAGGAGGACTAAGAGATTCCACAACAAAATGACCTAAGAGTTGTGGTTGCTCAATAAAACCCGATTTACTGTACAAAGGTGCGAAAACACACCGTATTATCATTTCAGTGTTATTATGAGACCGGCATTTCCACTACTGAAGTATTTGTGCAGAGAAGGGCGAGAAAATATGATTCGCATGGCATTACGGTTCAGGATAGGCCATATGGAAAATCTGTGAGAAAAAGGCATGAAAATTAATATAATGTAGTTAATTTCTCAAGGAGTGGTAATATAAAAAAGAAAATGTGCAGCCAATGTGGCTCAATAGTTCCAGAAGGTTCTGATTACTGCGCCAGTTGTGGTTCTTTCTTTGATGCTGTGATGAGCCATAGCGGGACATATCAGTCAGGGTCTGCACAAAAAGAGATCGAACTTGAGAACATCCTTCCCGGAGAAAAGATACTTGAAGAATGCTCGCCGTCACGCAGGTATTACAGAAAGATTGTAAAAACCAGGTTCCTTGCCGCTATAATCTCACTTTCACCAACTTTTTTTATTGGGCTGATTGGAATACCCTGGGGAACTGCAGGAGCATTCTGGAATCTGGGTTACTTCCTGATCGCAATAGGATTGCCCGCCCTCTTCACCTTCCTTGTATCCCTACCAGTAGTGATAAAATACAGGAAGGAATTCTCGGCGAGATATGTCATCACCAGTTCAAAGGTCGTGACAATCATCAATAACCGTATAAAGATGGAACTCCCTGTTCAAGAGATAGAAAATGCAGTAATGGTTTCAGGAACAATTCTCAATGGAGAGGGTAGTTCTGTATTTTTTCCACGTAAAGGTTACATGGACCTTAACGGAGTGGATCTGAACATCCCAATGGTTCCAAGAAAGGTTGCTGACCTCAGGCGAGATGGACACGTTTCAGTGGTGATTAAAAATGATAGCACAGGTGACGGCGTGAATGCTGAAGATAAAATAAACAGAGATGCAAACGATCCGAAGTACATCAGGAAAACAAGAAAGGAGATACTGGAAAGGTCTTTTCTATATCTGACACCGGATAAGGCAAGGGAAATAGCAATGGAATACCGCGCTTTTATTAAGAATAGAGAGTGATCCCTTGTCTTCATAGACAGTAATTCGATCCCGCCTGTATGTGGTATTTAAAAAATGTAAAAGAGAATTCGAGCAAAAACCGAAATCTCAAGATTTGGGACCAGGATCATAACTGATTTGCAAACCTGGGAAATTTGCAAGATTGCCACAAATCATATAGGGAAATCGAACTCATTTCTTCTTCAACTGCACCAGTGCGGCCTCAACTAACTGCATATAGGAAAGACTCGGCCCCCCACCCATCAGTACGGCTACCCAAGCAGATTCACGTATCTCGTCCTCAGTTGCACCTGCCTTGAATGCGCCATCCGTGTGGAAAGCAATACACCATTTGCAGTGGGCCTCTACAGATAGCGCCACCGCAATCAGCTCCTTCGTTTTTGTATCAAGTGATTTCGGTCTCTCTACCTTTGCCAGGAAATCCATGAATGCGCCCATTTCTTCGGGAGAAGATTTCCTCCACTCCCCCACTGACTTATAGAACTCGTCCAGCAATGCTTTCATATCTTCTTTATTATTCCCGTCCATATTTATATAGTCATATCTATTATTAAAATATTTCTCTATATTAATAACTCTTGGAGGAAGACTTCCAGATTACAGGGTTACTTGAGAATAGACTGCTTTTATCAATACATTTTTTCATGAACAGCTGTGCTATACATTTCCGGAAATTATAAAATTGAACAAAATTTTTCTAATATATGTTTTAATATGACGGATAAATCATAACCTGAGATTAAATGATTACACTGGCAGCTAAGGCAAAATTACCAACACTTGCGGGAGATTTTGACATTTACACTTTTGATGATGGAGAAAACAATGAAAATGCAGTGATTGTGAAGGGTGATGTCAGGGGGAAGGAGGATGTTCCCCTCAGGATTCACAGTGAATGCCTGACAGGGGATGTTTTCGGTTCAAAAAGATGTGATTGCAGGGATCAGTTACTGAAGTCACTGGTTTATCTTGGTGAACATCCTTACGGAATGCTCATATACCTGAGGCAGGAGGGAAGGGGGATAGGCCTGATAAACAAGATAAAGGCATACAGCCTGCAGGAGCAGGGTTATGATACAGTCGAGGCAAACCTTAAGCTTGGCCTTCCTGCAGACAGGAGAGATTATACATATGCCGTTGATGTACTGAAATACTTCAGGATAAAATCAGTGAGATTGATGACAAACAATCCTGAAAAAATACATTTCCTTGAAGAGAGCGGGATCAGGGTCAGCGGAAGGATACCTATGAAGAGCCAGGCCACAGAATTCAACAAGTTTTACCTCATGACAAAGAAGGAGAAGATGGGACACCAACTTTAGGGAAATATTTTTTATAATTGTGAGACTGAACCACCATGGGAGAGATAGGTGCGTATTATACTGATGCTCCGGGAGGAGGTATAAATTTCAATACTGTCAAAATAAGCGGTGAAGGAGGTAATGTACTCCTGAAACCACTACTTACAGGCATCTGTGGAACTGACAGGGGAATAGTTAACGGAAGCCTGTCGTTTGCGTACAACCCCCCAGGGTACAGTTTCCTTGTCCTGGGTCATGAGTCACTGTGCGAGGTTGTAGAAAGTGACTCTCCCCAATTCAGGAAGGGAGACAGGGTTGTACCACTGGTAAGGAGGCCGGGAGAATGCCCTAATTGCCTTATTGGGAGACCGGACAACTGCTCTGACGGAAACAAGCATGAGGCAGGAATAACAGGACTGCATGGATTCATGAGGGGTGAGTTCCGGGATTTTGATCATAATCTTGTGAGGGTACAGGATAATTCACTTGGTGACATTGGTGTTTTAACAGAACCCACGAAGAATGTTGTAAAGGCTTTTGAAGTGTTTGAGAGAGTTTCTTCCAGATTTGTATATAACAACTCATTGTCCACCCTGGAGGGCAAAAAAGCCCTTATAATTGGGACGGGTTCTGAGGCATTTCTATATTCACTTCTGAGCAGGGATTATGGATTTGAAACATATATCCTCAACAGGCACGACATTGAACAGAACAAGAAGGATATGTGCGCAGCCTTCGATGTTAATTTCGTAAATTCCGCTGCAGACAGGGACTTAATTAATGGCTCACCAATTGATCTCCTCATAGATACCAGTGGAGACCCGGGGACAATCTTTCATTATGTGAGGAAGATGAATTACAACGGGATAGCCATATTATTCGGGACAAATGAGAGGGCACCTGTGGCAACCATTGGGGGAGATGATATAGATTATGTTGTTGAGAGGAACATAACCCTTGCTGGGTCAGTTGATGCCGCAAGGATACACTATCTAAAGGCGCTTGACTGCCTTTCCGGGTGGAAGAGGAAATATGGTAAAGCCCTTGACGGTATGATCACGGGTTACTACACGCCAGGAGACATGGATCTATTCATGCACAAGCCCGCTGGAGAAATCAAGAGCGTAATAAGGTGGTAATTTGAATACTGAAATTTTCAATGGAAAGGAATTCTCAAAAAGGATAGATATCGAAACAAAGAGGCTTTCGGGCAGATTCATGAGCATAAGAGGCAGGAAGCCGGTCTTTGCCATAATTGATGCCTCGGGAACTGATGAGGCAAGCATCTACGGAAGAAGCAAGATCAGGAAGGCAAATGACCTCCAGATTGAATCCGTTTCAATAAATGTTCCCCCACCGGGAGAAAAATTCAACCCGGCTGAATACCTGGAAAATGCTGTTAAGGAACTGAATCCTGATGGAATCATAATGGAAAGACCCCTCCCGTCGTGGCTGGACCAGAACGAAATAGAAAATATCGTTCCTGACTATCTCGATGTTGAGGGCGCAAATATAAGGAATATGGGAAAGAACCTGATGGGAGAGAGAGTGCTGATTCCGGCAACGGCAGATGCAACCCTGAGGATAATAGAATCCCTGGGCGAGAGATACGGCAAACATGTATGTATTATCAACAGGAGTCAGATTATAGGTAGACCGCTTGCTGCTGCACTTCTTAACAGGGATTACACAGTCACTGTTTGCCACAGCAAGACCCGGAACATTGAAAGAATATCATCGTCGTGTGATATTGTAGTCACCGCGACAGGAAAGGCGGGCTACCTTGGAAAGTCTTTTGTTAAGGAGGGTGGAGCAGTAATAGATGTTGGAATCATCAGCACTGAGAATGGAGTTACAGGAGACTGCAGGCAGGACGACCTTTTGGGCTATGCCTCCTTCCTCACACCCGTCCCGGGAGGTGTCGGCCCTGTAACCACCAGCGTCATAATGAACAACTTCATGAAGCTGGCAATGGACAGGATTGAGGACAGGCTCAAATACTGACCGTGAAAATGCATGGCTGTCCCATGCATATCATTTTCAATTCGCTGTTTTCCAATAAATAATTATTGTCAAATGGCATACCAATATCTGATCTGAGTTGAGTTACGGTTATATTTTTGATTTTTTAAGACAGCGCCTTGGTGACAGGAATGCCATAATTGGCCTGAGTGGTGGAATTGACAGTTCTCTTGTACTGGCCCTTCTCTCCAGGTCCATACCCCGGGAGAGGATCAGGGCAGTCTTCATGCCCGACAGCACCACGCCTCCGGGAGATTACGATGACATAAGGAAGCTTTCTGAAAAATTCTCAATTGAGGTGACAACTAGAGACATAACTCCTGTTGTGAACTCATTCAGGGGATTGCTTGAAGCCAGGTCCAATGGTCCCATCGGGAATATAAAGTCGAGAGCTAGGATGACAGTTCTTTATTATTATGCAAACACAATGAATGGTTATGTTGTCGGAACAACGAACTATACTGAATTTATTACCGGATACTTTACAAAATATGGAGATGGAGGATGTGATCTTGAACCCATAATCAACCTGACCAAAACTGAGGTAAGGTCCGCTGCAAGGGAATTTGGAGTCCCGGAGTCAATTATCAGCAAGCCGCCAACTGCAGGTTTGTGGGAAGGCCAGACCGATGAGAAGGAACTTGGCTTCACATATGATGAAATAGATCAGGCGATCGAATATTTCCGAAAGCTTGGTGAGTTCAGGGATGACGCAGTATCTGCAAGGGTGAAGGACCTCTATATAAAAAGTATGCACAAAAGAAACCTGCCATATAGTCCTGGAGAAGTACAGTCACAATGAGTCTTTTTCAGAATGTGGACTTTATTCAACTCAGTCTCATACTGATAATAGCCTCATTCTCAATCCCGATTGCCAGGAAAGCTTCCCTAGTGGAAATTCCCATACTTATAGGTCTTGGCCTCCTCTTTGGTCCAGTTCTCGGCGTTATAAGCCACTCCTATGCAACTTACCTTGTGAATAACTTTGCAGGATTTGGGGTTGGCATACTTGGCCTCGTCATAATCCTGTATTATGAATCACACAACATAAACTTCCGCATACTCCGAAAGTTCCTGAGAGGAATAATATCGCTCAATACTGTCGGGATGCTTGTGACAGCGGTTGTCGCCGGGATCCTGTTCTCCCTGTTAACGGGTGCCCCATTCATTGTGGGATTCCTGTTCGGTTCAATCATTTCTCCCACAGATCCATCGACCCTGATCCCTCTCTTCAAGAAGATCAAGATAAATGACAACTATTCCGGAACCCTTGTGGGCGAGAGCCTCTTCAATGATCCGCTTGCAATCATCATGGTCACCCTTGCCATCTCACTCATCTACTCAGGATCAAGCTACTCATCCCTGTTCAACTCAGTTACGGCTATCGTTGGATTTTATCCTGCGATTCCTTCATTCCTGCTCATCCAGATCATAGTGCCATCAAGCTTCGGGATAGTAATTGGTTTTGCAATTATCTACCTCAACAGGCTTCTTAATTTTGAGAACCTGATCGTGGGACTTCTACTTGGGGTTATCCTCTTTGAACTGACAATACTTGAAGGGTTCGGAGTCACACCCTTCCCTGCCATCATAGCCACAGGGGCGATCGTAGGGAATTTCTCGGACAGGAGCATATTCTGGTCAAGGGAATCAAATTTTCAGGAGAATCTATCATTCCTCGCACAGGGTTTGATATTCATCCTTGTTGGAAGCATAATGACAATAGAGGATTTCCAGCTGTTCTTCATTCAGGGCCTGATTCTTTCTGTTCTGGTGATGTTTGTAGTCAGGCCGGCAGCTGTATTCACTTCCCTTCCACCCGTGAGGAAGAAGAACAGGAATGCACTCAATGGTTGGAGAACAAAACTGTTCATTGCACTTTCAGGTCCAAGGGGAGTTGTTTCAGTTGTTGAATCGTCCATCCCTTACGCGATTGGGCTTGCCTCTGGAAATAAGATCCTGCTGACATGGGGACCGATAATAGAGATAAACGTCACATTCATAGTCCTTCTGTCAATAGTGTTCCAGACAGTGTACCTTCCAACAGTTGCCGGAAGGCTCCTGCCTGAGATTCCTGATCAAGCCTGAATTTCCTCTTCCATTTCAAGGGCAGCAAAAACCCTCTTCCTGTCCTTGTAGAATAGGTTGACCACATTGTAGAAGTCCTTGTAATTGTTCACACCCTTTTCTATCATCTTTTCAAGGACCTCCGTCCTGACCTCTACTTCCCTTTCAAGCTCAGATTCGTACTTTCCCTCCTTTTCAGCGATTCTCTTCAGCGTATAGCTGAATCCTGAATATGCCTGGGTATCTGAAATCTCGTTGAGCGTGAAAACGTTGTTTATCACGATATCCTTTGTTGAATCATCCTGCCCCGCGATCTCTGATACAGTCCTTATCCTTCTCCTTGATCCTTTCTCATCAATAACATTCTGGAGAATCACTGCAACATCCAGAGTCAGCAGCAGGTTCCTTGGAACGTTGATTGGCTTGGACTCCATCCTGTGAATGAATGTGCTGATATCATCCGCATGGAATGTACCATACACGTACCTCCCAATGGACATTGCCTGGAACAGGGTGAATGCTTCAGCTCCCCTCACTTCTCCCACGATTACGTAGCTTGGCCTCTGCCTCATTGTAATGGTCAGGAGATCAAACATATCTATCTCTCCTGCTCTCTTCCCTGTATCATTGTTCAATTTTCCATAACCGGTCCTGGTCACCATGGGAACCCAGTTTTCATGTATGAGGTTGATTTCCCTTGTATCCTCGATTGATACTATCTTCTTTTGCGAAGGTATGAATAACAGTATAGCGTTCATCAGTGTTGTCTTTCCTGTTGCCGTTCCTCCCACGACCATGACGTTACCCCCATATTCAGTAAGGACCCAGAAATAGGCAAATGTCTTTGCACTTCCCAGGTTCCTCTGTATAAGATCAATTGGTGTCAACGGTTCTTCCTTGAATTTCCTGATAGTGAAGGAGGAACCCTTGTTGGTAACATACCTCCCAATTGAACAGGAAATTCTTGACCCATCAAGAAGAGTTGCATCCACTATAGGATTTGCTATGGATATGTGTCTCCCAACATCCTGCAGGATTTTCTTTACAAACGTTTCGAGTTCAATCTCATCTTCATATATTATGTTGGTAGGTATATAGCCGAATGACTTGTGAAACACAAATACAGGGATACCTGGCATGTCGCATGAAATGTCCTCAATATTTGGATCCTTCATCAGTGCGTCTATCTTTCCAAAGCCAATTATATCTCTTTCGACGAAGTATGATATTGAATCCATTTCCTCCATCGTGAAGGAACCTGTCTCCCTGACCGCAGAGATAAACCTTTCAGCAGCTGAATCCTTTGTTATATCCTTCATGTTTTTGTTTTCAGGATCAGTAAGTGCTTTTATGAATTCGAGTACGAGTTTCTGGTATAACCTCATTGTTCTTTCCTTGAGTTCTGGTTCGTCTACCTCATACTTGAATATGGTGCTTGCCCTGTCAAAGTATACCCTGGCAAACACTTTTCCAGGAACGATTTCCTCGAATAACTTGTCTTCCCCTGTTCTCTTTGGATATCTTAACCTTGTTACAACCTGCTTTCCACCATACTTTTTTACTGTCTTCCTTGGCTTCCTCTTCCCCTTCTTGCTGTTTGGCAATAATTTCATCTACATAACCCCCACTACGAGCAGAACAACCATACTTATGAAGACCAGAATTCCTGATACAAGTGACCCTGAAATAAGCCTTCCATCCCTGAACACCCCTGATATGAGGCCGCTTGCGACGCTCTGGATTATGATTCCTGCACTGAATATTCTCTCAATCAGCCCAAATGAAGATGACTTGATGCTAAGTGTTGAGCCTGAACCTCCAAGGGCCTGCCCTGCTATCTGGGGGAAGAAGAACAGATCCAGCATTATTATTACAAACAGGAAAACACCGAATGAAACCGCCATTGTGGTCGAATAACTTCTCATGTCTGCAAACCTGCTCTCCCTCATGAGGTAAGTCTGGGTGGTGAAACTCGATATTAGGGAGATAACATCAGATGTGTTGCTTCCTGATTCGCTGGCCTTCTTGATTATCTTTCCAACTCTTATTATTGTGTCAGATTTAAGCCTCTTTCCGAAGTCGTCCAGCGCCGTTTCAACAGGTATGCCAAGCCGGATCATGCCTGCTATCTGGTTTACTTCCTCCGACAGTGGGCCGTAATTTATCTCGGAACTCCTCAGTATGGCCTCAGACATTGGCGTTCCAAAATTTGTGTGACCTGCAAGATCCCTCAAGAAATCAGGAAGCCTCCTTTCAGCCTCCTCCTTTCGCTTCACCTCTGCAAAGTCTGCAAGCCCGAATGGAAGGAACATGATTATGAGCGATATTGAACTGACAGTCAGTGGATGCATAAGAGGATCAATCGAACTAACCCTTATGAAAAATCCGAGAAAGAGCATTATGAAAACCACTAGTCCTGACGCTGCGAGAACAATATATCTCAGTTGAAGTCCACCATATTCGTATTTCATACATCCACCTCCCCAATTGTACTGCTAAGTATCAGTGCAAACATGACAGCAATCACAGGAATAATAAGACCAACAATCAGGTATAATACCACGACCGTAAGGCTGCCTTCTCCGGGTATTACAGATGTGACAGTTCCTATGATGACCATCAGGATGAGAGGAAACATTACCCCTACTATGATATAACTTTCTGCAAGTACTGAAAGAGATTCGGTGTTTCTCTTTATGAGGGTACTCAATTCTGTCTGGTACTGAAGCGCCTTCTGCTTGAAGTATTCCTTGAGGTCACCCCCCGATGTCATTGTCGTGATGATCCCCTGGAGAAATTCGGAAAATCTGGGGGATGGCGTGTATGTTGCCCCATCCTTGATTGCACTGATGATATCCTTCCCGAATAACCTTGTTGAGACCGATATCCCCTGCGCTTCCCTTGCGAGCTCGGTATATTCCTTGCTCCTTGAAAGCTCATATATTATGTTCTCGACAGGCATGTCTGCGGAGGCCATGGTGGCAATATATCCCATTGCAAGTGGAAGCACTGCATCTATCTTCTTCTTTCGCGATGTGGCAACTGAGTTCGGATATTCTCCCATGAATGCTAGGTATAGTATCACGGCAAGGAACCAGAATGCGAAGAACAGGTAGGTATATCCGGCAAGTTCGACTGAAAATATGTTCACGAATATGAACGAGACGATTGAAAAAATCACTGCACCCATTGTCCCTCTCGAGAGGTACTCCTCGGCAGTCATTGGTATTTTAGCCTTCTGGAGAGTCACATCCATGTTGGATGTGTTCACGTACTTTTCAAACAGCCCTCCGAAAACGGCCTTAGAGAAATTGTCAAAAGCGTTTGGCTTAGGGATCGCCATCTTTGGCTTCTTGTTCTTGTCCTTCTTCACAGGCTTCCTCGTCGAGCTTATTGAGGTTATCTGAATGTTGTTCTTCTTTACCATTATGTACCACTCGCAAGCCTTAATGCGGTTTCAGGATCTTTGTAGAATATATTTATTATCTTGGTAATGTTAGCATAATCCGTTATATTGTTCCTGAGCATACCCTCAAGAAGTCTCTGTCGCTTGTCAAATTCGGTCCGAAATTCATCATCAGTCCACTGCTTTGAATCCCTTATTTCGTTGAGGATCTTGCTATAGCCTGAGAATACCTGCCGATTTTCATTATAATCGAAGTTGTAGACACGGTTGTAGAGAATTTCGCCTGAATCCGGATCTATTCCCATGATTTCATCTATTTCTGTCAATTTTCTCATATTCCTGCTCCCCATCCTGATAAATTTGTTGAACATCACAATATTTAGGGCACTGATCAGAACCCTCGGGATGTTAAGTGGATTCGATTCCAGACGGTTGACCAGTGTTTCCATTGAATCTGCATGTATTGTTGAATATGCAGTGTGACCTGTTGAGATTGCCTGAAACAGCGAGTATGATTCCCTCCCCCTTATTTCACCAAGAATAATATATGTAGGCCTCTGCCTCATTGCCATCCTCACCAGTTCAAACATGCCGATAGGAGGATTCTTTTCGTCAGCGCTTCCTGATGAATATATGCTTTCCCTGGTGGATGTGGCAACCCAGTTCTGATGCAGGATGTTTATTTCCCTTGTCTCCTCTATGCTGAAAACCTTTGTGTTTGCAGGGATGAACATGAGCATTGCATTGATGGTTGAAGTCTTGCCCACTCCTGGAACACCGGCAATTATTGCAGACTTCAGATTTTCTACGGCAAACCAGAGGTAAGTAACAACTTCCGGCGTTGCTGCCCCATATTTTATAAGTTCGATTGGGGTAAAGGGTGTTTCCCTGAAAAGCCTGAATGTAAATGCAGAACCTTTCGTTGAAATTTCCTTGCCAAATGTGAGCTGTATCCTATGCCCCTGTGGAAACGTCCCATCGATTATGGGCTCATTCATTGAAACCTCCTTTCCACACATCTGGGCCAGCCTTACAACGTAGGAATCAAGTTTTTCCTCAGTATCAAAAACAATATTCGTCCTCAACGAACCATGAATCTTGTGTTCAATGAAAACTGGGATTCCCACACCATTGCAGGAAACATCCTCCACCATTGGATCCTTCACGATCGCATCAAGAGGACCAAAACCCTCGTAATCTCTCTTTATATAATATTTCAGTTTGTCGATTGTTTTCAGGGGATATTTGTTTCTCCTGTTTGAGAGATAATTTTCAACGACCTGATCAATAGTCAGGGAAGAGAGGTCTTCAGGAAGGGTTTTTGAACTCTTGACCACCTGTTCCATATTCTTTTCGATACGATCAAGAAGTTCCAGTTCCTCAGCGTTCATCATTGGCTCATTTACTACGTATATTGCCTCAAGAATGTCTGGATTCCAGGAAATTTCTACGGAAACTACCCTTGGTATAATACTGTACTCATCCATTACCTCATATTTCTTGATCTCAGGCATTTCATTTTTGACAACTTCGCCATCCCCCTCTTCCTTATTTTTACTTAGAGTTTTCTTATCTTTTTTTGATTTGGATAATTTAGGTATATTCATAGCCTTATTTGATAAACATACCAATCTAATTAAGTTTTAGCATATAAGCCAGTTCCTATAAAGATGAAATGTAACGTTAAAATCATATAGTAAGGAATAATATTGTTTCCACTGGGCTGGTAGATCAGAGGTAGATCGCTTCCTTGGCATGGAAGAGGCCAGGGGTTCAAATCCCCTCCAGTCCATACCT
>JAMCUL010000007.1 GCA_023381355.1 Thermoplasmatota archaeon
CTTTCCCCTTTTCTCCAGGGTCCATCCTTCTCTTAAGTTTAGTTATTATTTTTGCTAAATCTTCCTTGTTCCCTAGTAAGTCTTCGGCGTCATTTGCGTATATTATATCCATTTTTGATATTTTTTCACTACTCATTTGAAATCATCTTCTCCAATTCCTCGATCTTTGCTCCAATCTCCTTCACTTTCTCGGTCAGTTCGATCTTGCTCTACTACGGATACTTTGTGCTGTTTTTCTCCTGACTCACCACTTTCAGTTTTTCCAGTTCTCTTAAAATTTCAGTTGATCCTGGGAGTTTATCATTGATCTCTTTCATATTCATTAGTCTTTTCCTTGACAAATGCAATTTGACTGCACAACCGTCGGTTGCTATGAACTCTTTCCCATTAGAAATTGTTTTTAACAATTGCATTTCATTTAAATTTTTTGGGTTCTCGAGTTGAAGATTTAAAGTTATACCTTTCTCATTATCAATTTCTTTATCAATATCCCTCGACATTATCTCCGATGAAACCATTGTCGAAATGTAAAAACTATTCACGTAACCTTTAATACAGGTCAAAGTTGACGTGTTACTATATCTTATTTCATTGAAAACTCTTCCAAAGCTGCCATATTGACATGTTTTTGAAAGAGTATCAATCATATGAAAGATAATGTCTATACGTTAATAATATTATTCATTTTAAAGAAGTTACAAGTTATCATTGAAGCAGGCTTTTGATTTACTAATCCTTCAATAAGAAAATACCATAACATGCAATACATAACAGACATAATTTTGTAAAGAATTACAGAGTCAAAAACTATTCAATTGGTTTGTATGTCAAAACTAAAAAATCACTTTATAATTAAGAGGTCACAAACTATCAAAAACAACAGTTGTTAGAGAAGCAGCATTGAATTCAATTTCATTGGAAAGTATTCTCGAATTGAATTTCTCGCCAACTGCACCCTGGATGAATCTCAATGGAAGATTGTATCCTTCTGGTGATGCGGCCTTTACAATGTCAGAAGAAGCATTCCAGATTAAATCCCAGTCGCCATTATTGAATGCTGAAATACACAGATCAAGGTATTCCATTGCCTTTGGTTGCGTTTCTCTACTTCCATGCTGGAACAGGTCCAGCCTGTGGATCAGTGATCCGGTTGAGAGAACGCAAATCCTCTTTTTAATGGAAGATGATCTCATCAGCCTGCCCAACTGCACATGGGCATCCGGACCAATCTCAGGACATATTGATAGTGGCACTACAGGCACATCAGCATCCCTGAAAACATGAACAAGGGGAGACCATGCACCATGATCAAGACCCCAGTTCCTGACCGATCCGATTCTTATCCCATTCTCATTTCCAAGATTCATGATCTGCTGCGCAAGTTCCGGATCACCCGGTGCTTCATATTTAACTTTGTAGAATTCTTGTGGAAAACCATAAAAATCAAAAATCTGCTTCAGCTTTTGATCAGAAACTATCCCGAATGACCCCGATGTCTGGAAATGCGGAGTCATTATGACAACTGCATCTGTGCTGTCCCTGATCTCTTCACCCAAATGCCTGAGTGCTGATACTGTCTTTTCATGCTTCACACCGATATCTCCAATAAGCGTAGGCGTATTGGGCAGAAAGGCAACCGTACTGATCATAGCCTTTCAGGCAAGAAATAGTAATAGATTTTGTTATTTTCATGGATCATGGATACCTGATTTACTTTACCTTCGATGAATACTGATAAAAGATTGCAAAGGAAATTTTAGTGTAATTTTCTGGAAAAAACTTTGTAAAAAATACTGTCTGAACCATGTGATTCCAAACATTGAATCATGTAATGGTTTCGTCTAAAGAAAGATCATGATGCCGAGTCTAGCAGCATGATCTTTCTTTCCCTGAGTCCAGCCTGAGTTCCTCTGTCCTCATTTCCTCCAGCCCAAGATCAGAAGTATCCGGCAGTTTTCCTGTGATCTCCTTTGAAAATAGCAGTTCCCCATCCCTGAATATCTCAAAGGAACCTGTTTTCCCGGGCTGTATCCTTATGCTCAATTCCTCATTGTGGGAATTTGCTGCAAGCAGTTTTGATGACAGTTCCATGGCAAGTGGCAGATAACATCCAACGCAGAATTTCATTTCATATTCCATTTTTTCACCTTTATGACTAATCTATTAAATGTATAATAACTATGAAGTTCGAAGTAATGGAGTTGATACAGTGAACGATAGTAATGAAAAATACTGCACATGTTCCCTGAACGGGATCATGGATATACTGGGGAAGAAATGGGTGATATTTGTCCTGAACAGCATTGGCAATCATGGTACAGCCAGGTTCAACGAGCTGTACAGGGAGATGAAGGGTGTGTCACCATCCACCCTTTCAACAATCCTCAGGGAACTGGCAGAGAGGAACATAATAGGAAAGAAGATTTTTGCAGAAGTCCCTCCAAGGGTTGAATATTCACTGACAGAAACAGGGGTGGAACTGAGGCAATCGATCATCCCTCTTCTGAGATGGGCTGCAAAGTATGACACAGAAACGCGTCCAGATGACTGTTGCGATGATAACCAGTACATATCCATAATATAGGGAACTGTCATTGAAAGAAGAAATACCCTATTTTTTCCTGCTTTTTCTTAGTGACTTGAGGAGATATGCCGGAATGGCCATCACAAGAACCATGTTCGTGTCATCCTCGTGTTTTTCCTTAGAATCTTCCTTCTTGAAGTTCTCAGGGTTATCAATGTAATTCATGAACGGTTTGAGCTGCTCCACAACCCTTGAATAGGAGTCATCAGAAAGAGAGCTGAATGAAAGACTCAACTGGCTGTGTGTACCATCTTCAACGGCCTTCATCATGTCCTCGTCAGGGACATTCATTATTTCCTGTGCTATGACCTTGAGGTTGAGGGACTGGGACAGGAGGAATGTAGCCATCAGTCTCCTCAATCTATCAGGGGACATCTTCTTGAACTCCTCATTCAACTCACCTGCCTTTTTCTCATTGAATGCCTCATTATTGAGGGAGTAATACTTCTCCACATAGTTCTTGCGGACAACGATCTCAGGAGGATTCACGAATCCCTGTTCCTGGAGGTCTGAGATCGCCTGGTAGAGATTTGACCTGCTTGTCTTTATATGCTCTGAAATCTGCGTAACCGTCATTTTCCCTCCTATGGCCAGAAGTGCTATGATATGGCTCTTTGTCTGGCTTGACATGACGTCAAAGAGTTTTTCCAGTCTGTCCTGGGGCATGTCCTAAGATTTATATATAAGATATAAATCTACGTATAAGGTAAGCTTATATGAATAACCAAAGTATACACGAATCAAACCAGTGGAATAAATTCCTGCTGTATCTCATGGGGAGGAATATCATCAGGGTTGCATATTTCATATTCAACATATTCTTCGTGTGGAGGACAATAGTTGCATACAATTCCGTCTTTCTCGCGGGACTGATTCCGGCTTTCTCACTGCTGGGCTACCTGATCATTGTCATACCGGAAGGCCACATCCTGGACAGGCACAACAGGGGAACAGTATTCAGGATCACATCATTCCTTCTGGCATTCACATACCTGATCCTTGTTTACAGCGATTCCCTTGCAATTGTGTATGCTGTAGCACTTGTATCCTCCATACTCTCATCAGTAAATTCAGATGCATTCAACACAATACTCAAGGAGACCGTGAAGGAGGAAAAGATCCAGCATGCAGTATCACTAAGCCAGGGAACAAACGCAATCTCGGAGCTGACAGGCATCATTGCAGGCGGAATACTCCTGTACCTTCCCTTCGAGTTCCTTGCCATAACACTCTTTTCACTCCCTGTCATATCAATCATCTTCGGCCTCAGCAGGACGCTGAACAGGTCAGGCATGGTGGATAAATATGGCTTCCGTGGTGCATACCGCATCATTCTTGTTCTTGTTCCATTCCTCATGCTGTCACTTCTCCTCAATGGCCTGTTCATATCCCTGGATGTCTTCGGTTCCGGCCTGATACACATAATACTTCACGATTCACCCTTCGACTACTCACTTTTTGTTGCATCATTCCCTGTCGGTCTTATCATTGGATCTCTTTTCACGGGGAAGCTTTCCTCAGTGATATCAAGAACAGGCACAATATCCATCCTCCTTGTTCCGCTGGGAATGGTGATCCTCCTCATTGCAATTTCAAGGATCATCTATGTGGACATAGCCCTGGGAATAGTTCTTGGAATGATTGTGATCCTTGTAAACATAGGCCTGCAGACCATATTCATGAAGGCAATCCCTGATGGTGTCATGGGAAGGGTCAATTCATTGGTTACCATCTTTTCCATAGGTGGATCGCCACTCATGGCTGCAGCCTTCAGCATACTATCAAATTACTTCTACTTCCCATACATCATGGCTGCTGCTGGCATATGCGCAGTTGCAGTTTCACTTCCAGCTTTCAGCATACTGAAAAACCTGCCTGAGAAGGTAGCAGGCATTTCAAGAATAATAGAAAAGGAAGGTGAGGCCAGGATAAATGAGCAGGCCTCAGGATAAAATTACAATTTTCTGTACATCCGGTCATTGCTGATTCGTTTAACTCCGGGACAATATATACATTCCTTCCTAGATCAGTGGCTGCATCTTTCATAATTAGATACTGGAACATGGTTGTTTCCTGTTAATGAGACTAAACATCAGAATGAAGTCTTAGTCATTGACCTACCGGAGACAATGATGACAATCGAAACCGGAACTACAAGCAATATGGAAATAAGTGCGGTAAACCCCAATCCATAATGAATGATAAGAAAAGGAATGACCAGGACACCAGCAGCTGCAGACACTCCCCTGAACGTGTAGAGTGAAGATGCAGTTCTTCCAAGAAGGTCCTTCCGGACAGAACCCTGAAGATATACATTGAAGAGCATGATGCAAAAATCAAGGAATATACCAGAGGCAACCCAGATAGGTATTTCCGCAACTGGATCAACAAACAGGTATGCAGAAGCCATCAACAAAATTGTATATGCCATTGCTGAAAAAACAATGCCATACCCGATCCTTTTCCTCATATTAAGCAGTCCAGAAAACGGTCCGGCAACACTGCCACCCACCATGAAAGATGCATAAAGGATTATGTACCATGAAGAGCCTGATGTGCCCTGCAGTATAAAGACGGCTGGAGCAAGCCCGAAAAAAGATATCATTGAGAGGTAGATGGCGGTCATAATCAGTGGTTTATGATTAGAAGCAAGGTATTTCCAGCTTGCGAGAAACCCCTTGCTCTCTGTCTTTACAGAATCAACCATGACAAGTGGAATGAATATGCTTACCATGGATGCTGCTGTCATTGCAGCAGAATACAGGACTATTGAATCAAAATCTCCAAGAAATATTATGATAACACCTGCCAGAGCAAAGCCCCCAACGGCGTGCGCCCCTGAGATCAGATGGGCATAACCATTCGCCTTGAAAAATTCTGACTTGCTGACCAGGAAAGGAAGTACCGTATGCCCTGCTGTCCACGCAAAGTTGTCGGATATGGCTATGGCGACTATCACTCCTATAAGAATTTCAGGAGTAAGGGATTTCATATACACCATAATCGCCAGAAACATTGAGAATGCTGCGATTGACAAATAGGAAAGTACAAAAATAGTTCTCTTGTTCCGTACCCTGTCCACAACAGGACCTGTCATGAAAACGAGTGAATATATTCCATACTGGGCAAAAAGGGCTATCCCCACAAAAACAAGGCTTCCGGAATAGATATACGAAAATACCGGTATGAAAATGGAATAAATGCTGAAGGCAAGGCTTGTCAATGCAACCCTCAAAAGATAGAGATGAAATCTCCTATTCTTTCTCAGTGTTGATTTCGCATCATCTTCCATGTAATCCACATTAATCCATTCCCGTAACTGTAATCACTGGAATAACTGAATCCCTTATAAGTTTACAAGGTCACTTTCCAGCCCGTTCAGTGTAAACGAATCTCACACTTCAAGCTGTCCAGGCATCCCGGAATCATTATTATAAAGACAACCTGAAACTTTCAGGATAGGGACTCATCTTCCACGATATCTCAATTCGACCATATCCAAACTATGAGGCCACCTTCTTAATTACCATGATACAATATTAACTCATGAAGGTAGATGTACTCATCATAGGGGCCGGAGGAGGTGCATACCCGGCAGCATTCAGGCTTGCGGATTCAGGAAAGATTGTTTTAATGGCCGATCCAAAGGGAGTCCTTGGAGGTAACTGCCTGTATCTTGGCTGCATCCCATCAAAGACCGTCAGGGAACTGATCGAGATAAACGACAGGTCAGGAAGGCTGCTTGGCTCAAAGAATCATGCAGATTTCAGGTCGATCCAGAAGCACAAGGATGACGTCCAGCAGCTGCGTTTTGATCAGCATGAACAGGAAAGGTCCGTTTTCAAGAATCTTAAATTTTTAAAGGGAAATGTCACTTTCACAGGGAGCAACAGTGCAGATGTATCCACAGAGGACGGGACGGTTCCAGTGGAATTTGATCATGCGATCATAGCAACCGGGACCGTGGTATCAAGGATATCATTCCCCGGTTCTGATCTGTGCATCACGAGCGATGACATATTCTCATTCGGTACAGTATTCAGGGAAATTCCCGATAAGATGGTTATTGTGGGCGGAGGATATATAGCGCTTGAAGTTGCAGGCATGTTCCACAAGCTTGGTACAGAAGTCCACCTGTTCGTGAGGACTGAAACTGTCCTGAGGAATGTTGACCGTGACCTGGTGAAGATTGCGTATCCGCTCATAACCCCCTTCCGCGTACACCTGAACACAACCATAAGAAATGTTGCGGGAAAGAGGGGAAAATTGACAGTGAATTATACGGAAAATGGCGAGGATTTGAGCATGCAAGCCGGTGAGGTGCTTCTTGCAGTTGGGAGGAAAGGCGTGGTTCCGGAAGGAATCGATCTCACAGGCGTCAAATATAGCAGCAAGGGGATAATAGAGGTTAGTGACACAATGCAGACAAGTGTTCCGCATATCTTTGCGACAGGAGACATAACAGGCAGGACGCCATATTTTCATGCTGCGGTCAGGGAATCGCTTGTGGCGGCAAACAATATCATTGGCGGAACCGTGGACAGAATGGATTTCATTAACGTGCCCGTTTCAATTTTCACGTACCCTCCAGTTTCATACATTGGTATACTGAGGAATGAGGCAAAGGAAAAAGGGATGGATATTGTGGAAACATCCTATGCAATGTCAGGAGATGCAAGGGCACAGATGTACGAGGAACAGGATGGCGAGATAAGGCTGTTCTTCCAAAGAAAGACCGGGAGGATAGTCGGGGGATGGGTCGTTGGACTGGATGCACCCGAGCTGATAAACGAGATAGGGACTGCTGTATTCAACTCACTCACAGCCAAGGATATTGCAAGATTCCCTGATCAGCATCCAACAACAAATGAGGGTGTTTCAAAGGCAGCAAGGGCCTGGAAGGAATCGAGATAATCCGGTAAGCAGTCCATTACTCCATGCCCTTTCCCAAATCAGGAGATTCTATTCACATAGTTGATGCAGTCAATTCCACAAAGATTATTTACCGTAATCTTTCTCTGTAAGGCATGGATGCAGTTGACAAGAATATCTTATTTTATCTCCTGAAGGATGGCCGTATGCCACAGAGGCAGATAGCAAAGTCTCTGGGAATTTCCGCTCAAACATTGAATTACAGGATGTCAAAAATGATAGATGAGAAGATCATCGAGGGCTTCGTGGTTCGTGTGAGCCCTGCAATTTATGGACTGGTTGATGGGTATGCAGCATTTGTTACCGATCAGGTGATGGATGCGGATTATGTCACGAGGCTGAAATGCCTTGAAAAAATAACACTGTATGGGGTGGAAGGAAGCAGTGAGGAGGAGGTCAACAGGAAGATTGAGAGTTTTGCAGGGAAACTGGGCCAGCCTGTGATGAAGTACATACCTCCACCCGGCAATTATTCTGGAAACTCAAGGGATATTGACAGGAAGATCATAGATCAGCTGAGGAAGATGCCCCGTGCAAAAATTTCCGAGGTTGCAAGGGCAATTGATCTCCCGGTGATCAGGGTGAAGAGGAGGTACAACTACCTGACAAAAAATCACCTTCTTTCTGTTATTGCGAAGGTGGATCTTTCAAAGACAGACATAGTTCTATTCAGTATTTTCTCGGAGAACCAGGAGATTCTCCAGCCGGTCCTCTCGGAGGTATCCATATTCCAGATAAGGGATGAGCAATCGGGAGTCTTTGTCTGTTTTGCTGATAACATGGTGAATGCCAGGAGCGTCATAAACACGGTGAGAGAAAAAGAGAAGAATTCCGATGTGATGGTTGTTTACGATTATGAATTTGCATCATAATTGAGCAGCTGCCCTTCCATGATCATATTATTACCCGGATTTTCAGGACCCTGATCGATATCGTGAATTTCCTGAAGGATTGACCTGACCGGGAATGATTGAAAAATGTTAATAATAGAATTACCATAATTCCATGTGCTGTCAAAGAGAGTATCAGATGTTTCAGAGTCTGCAACAGTAGCCATGTCCAATATTGCCGCAGCCATGAGGAAGGAAGGGAAAGAGGTCATAAACTTCGGGATTGGCGAACCCGATTTTTCAACGCCAGAGCCAATTATTGATTACGCATTCCAGAAGGCAAGGGAAGGATTCACCCATTACACGCCCTCCAGGGGATATCCGGAACTGAGGGACCTGATAATCAGGAGCGTGGCCCAAGAGGGCACCGGATATCTGACCAGGGAAAACGTGCTTGTGACTCCAACGAAATTTGCAATCAACCTCTCATACCTGTCCATAGCGGATGCAGGGGACGAGATTATCATTCCTGAACCGTATTACCTCTCATATCCTGAAATCGGGAACCTCTACGGCATCAAGCCTGTATGTGTCCAGTCGAACGATGATTTTTCCCTGAATATGGATAACATTGAAAATGCAATAACGCCGAAAACCAGGGGCGTGATCATATCCAATCCATCCAATCCAACTGGAAAGGTATTTTCGAGGGACCAGATCAAGCAACTGCAGAAATTATGCATCGATGAGGATATCTACTTCATAGTTGACCAGATTTATGAGAAGCTGGTATATGAAGGTTCCATACAGAACCCGCTTGAACTTGATCCTGAGATGAAGAACACGATCCTGATGAGCGGTTTTTCAAAGAGCTATGCAATGACGGGATGGAGGGTTGGCTACATGATATCAAACCTGGAACTGATCAATGCTGCCGACAGGTTCCAGCAGCAGACAATTACCTGTGCCCCATCAATCTCGCAGATGGCTGCAATAAAGGCATTATCCGATCTGGAAAGCCCAGTGATGATGAGGAACATCTTCAGGCAAAGACTGGAGAAGATCGTTTCGCTGGCCGAGGAGATAGAGGGCCTGACACTTAACAGGCCTGAGGGGGCATTCTACATCTTCCCCGGGTATGACATGAATCTCAGCTCGGTTGAGTTCTGCCAGCAGGCACTGGCCAGGAAGGGCCTGATCCTGACTCCCGGATCTGTTTTTGGGAGCCAGGGGGAGAAGCATTTCAGGATATCGTACGCCACTGATGAAAGGACAATTGAGAGGGGGATGGCCATGCTGAAGGAGTTTGTGGAGGAGATGAGCAAGATCTGATGTCAGTCCTGACCTTGATTATCATAATAGTTTCATTTGCGATTATTGTCGTTGTTTCTGATTTCTTCATCCTCAGGAAATTCAGGAGCGCGTATATGCAGATCCTTGCAGTACTGACCGGTGGCAGGAACAGGGATCACCAGGAGGAGACCTATTCAGAGGACATAAAATTTGATCAATTCTCGGACCATCTGAATGATGTTGATGAAGACGAGGATGATGATAATGAGGAGCAAACTGCCAAGGAGGAGCTGAGCGTCGAGATTAACAGGGAAGTGGAGAAGATAACAGAGGAGATGAGGCACCATGAGCAGTTGAGGGAGAAACTGGAGAAACATTATGTAACCCTTAGAAAGGTCGCAAGAGACATGCTTGAGAGCCTGATCTCACCTCCCCCTTATATTTCGCCGTCTGACACGCACATCCCTGTTCCCATAATGGATGAGAGGCCCCTCTGGATGGACCTGTCCAGGAATCATATACCGGTCGGGAAGGGTGACATATTTGCCAAATGGTCTGAATATGTTGAGGAGATGAACAGGATCACAGTGACGAAGACGAGGGTGTTCAGATCAGTGGAAGCCTACCTCTTCGGTGGTTACAGCTATCCAAGGATTGAGGCGTCCCAGGAAGACGGCCGTGATAATTTTTACACTGTGGACGGCATGTTGCTTCTCCTGAATTCAATTTATTTCAACGGGCAGGCAAAACTTGAAATAACAGATGGAAGAAGGCAGAAGAGGATATCAAAGAACCCCGTACTGATGCTTGATGGGATACCATTTGCGAAAGGGAAGGGCGATGAAATATCCTCCATAGAGGCAAAGGTGAACAACCTCATGAACACAGATGAGAACTGGAATGTGGAAGGGATGGATGAACTTATGGAACTGCTGAGGAAGGTGGAAACAATCAAGAATGAGATAAGCGCTACACTGAACTGGTTCATCTTTGACAACTCAGAGATGAAGATGTGCGAGATGGTGAAGAATGATTAATGGATCAAGGGCTTTCATTGTTGGAAGATTCCAGCCATTTCATCTCGGCCACCTTGAGGTGATAAAGGCAATACTGAAGGAGCATAAATCAGTCATAATCGGGATAGGAAGTGCACAGTATTCTCACACGCTTCAGAATCCATTCACTGCAGGAGAGAGGCACATCATGATCTCCAACACCCTTGAAGGAGAGGGAATCTTCAATTTCTATATCATCCCAATCGAGGACGTCAACTCAAATCCATTATGGGTTGCGCATGTAGAATCCCTGACTCCGAAGTTTGACGTTGTATACAGCAACAACCCCATGGTCAAGAGGCTGTTCTACGAGAAGAACTACTCTGTCAGATCCATGGATCTCATAAACAGGGTGGAGTGGTCCGGGACAAAGATCAGGAAAAGGATCATCAGCGGGGAGAACTGGGAGAAGGATGTGCCTGAAAAGGTCATTGAAATAATAAATGAGATCGATGGAGTCCAGAGGCTGAGGGACCTGTCGAAGGGTGATGACAGTTAGTAGATGATCTGTTCTATTGTTTCCCTGTCCATCAGGATATGATCAGTGACGCAGTATTCATCAGCCTGGTGCGCAACATCTGGCATGGTGGTGCTCCATACGACTGCATTCATGCCCTTCCTCCTGAAGAATGCTGCACAGGTGCCTCCACCTATTCCGACAACCCTCGGGACTCCGGTTCTCCTTGAAAGTGCTTCCATCAGTACCCTGACTGCCTCAGCATCGGTGGGTGTCGGGAATGGTGCCTGTTCCCTCTGCACGAATTCCACAGAGATCCTGGATTTGTGAGTCTGCTCAAATTCAGATATTTCCATCTGTATGTCGTCAACCACGTTATCAAGATCATACTGTGGCAGGATACGGCAGTCCATGTAGAAAACCTCCAGCCCCGGTATCGTGTTGATGTTGTCCACGTTCTTGAGATGCTTGGTTGGCTCGAACGTTGAATATGGATAGTTGAATATATCATCCCTTGCACTGTACTTTTCATGGAGCATCCTGTCAATCTTGAGGATAAACTCCATACCGTCCCTGCAGGCGTTTATGGCATTCTGTGGAAGACTTGCATGATACTGCTTCCCCTTCACGGTGAACTGGATCCACAGGATGCTCTTCTCAGCAGTCTCGATCTCCATTCCGTCCTCGACACCTGAGTCCGGGACATAAATGAGGTCCTCCTGGCGGAATATATTCTGCTCAAGGAGGTACTGGATGCCATACTTGCTTCCCACCTCCTCATCAGCCACAAATGCCAGGCCGAGATTGTACTTCAGTGCATCCCTGCGAAGGTGCTTCAGGAGAAGGAGGGAAAGGAATATCGCCTGTCCGTCATCTGATGTCCCCCTCCCGTATATCCTGTTTCCATCAACGGTTACCTCAAAGGGTGGCTTGCTCCAGAGCTTGAGATCACCCTCCGGCACCGTATCGGTGTGTGAGACGAGCCAGACAGTCTTCTCCTTATTTCCCACCCTCAGGACAGTGCTTACCCTGCTGACTCCCCTGTCATCCTCTACTGAATAAACCTGGAAATCGGGAAAGCCCATCTCCTTCAGGATTCCCTGGATCACCAGTGCCCTCTCTCCCTCGCCAGATCCGCCAGAAGCAGGGCTGATAGACTTGACGGGAATGATTCTTCTCGCAACCTCAACGATGAAATCTTTATCATCCAAATTCAATAGATCCATGGTAGGATGTAGTTCAATTCCTTATAATTTATTTTCTGAAAGCCTTCAATGGCTAACTTATTTCTACAGATTCATATAAAAATAATATATAGTCTATATAGGTTATGTTGAAGGAAATAGGTATATAGTGATGACTGGAGATCAATGGATAGAGAAGGTTCAGGTGGAGATCCGGATAAAGGTGTCCTTGCTTCCTTTGACAGCGTCAGGGATTCAACCTTTCACAGGAAGACGCTCATCATATCCGGCATGGGATTTTTCACGGATGCTTATGATATATTTATAATCGGCGTTGTGACCAGCCTTCTTCCACTGGGTGGCTGGACTGGCATAACAAATCTTGATATCTCAATCCTGGATTCCTCATCACTGCTTGCCGCTGCCATAGGTGCAATAGTTTTCGGACGGGTCATAGACAGGATTGGCAGGGGAAGGGTATATGGCCTTGAAATGTTCCTCCTCATACTTGGGGCGATTGGCAGTGCCATTCAAACCCCGGTTGGTAGCCTGTATGCCCTTACTGCATGGAGGTTTATCCTCGGCATCGGGATTGGAGGGGATTATGCTTCAAGTTCAGTCATAATGACTGAATATTCCAACACGAAGAGCAGGGGAAAGTGGGTCGGGATGGTGTTCTCCATGCAGAGCATCGGCTTCCTGGCAGGTCCTGGCATAACACTGGCCATGCTCTATTTTTCCGTGCCCGCATCGCTGCTCTGGAGGCTCCTTCTCTTCTTCGGTGCAATACCTGCCCTTGTGGTGATATACTACAGGAGAAAAATGCCCGAAACCCCTAGATACACAGCATCCGTGGCCGGTATTACCGGTAAGTCCGTAACTGAGCTGGAGAAATATACAGGAATGAAACTTGAGGCTGGAAATGGGAATGAGAGGCTCAGGAAGATGTCATTCAGGCAGGTCCTGTCTGACAGGAGGCTCCTGCTCCTGATAATTGGCACTTCCCTCTCATGGTTCCTCATGGACTGGGCCCTCTATGGAAATACAATCATGTCTGATTTCATGCTGAAGTCTGTTGTCCCCTCATCCCTTTCAGGCATCTCCCGGGTCTACTACAAGACGGAGATCACAGGGGTGATTTTTGCACTCTTTGCCTTTCCGGGCTACTGGCTGGCCACATTCACCCTCGACAGGCTCGGGAGGAAGTTTATCCAGAGCACCGGCTTCCTGATGATGGCCATAACCTTCGGGCTGCTCTTCATTTTTCCATTCCTCGAAACCAGTTCCCATGTTGTTGATTTTGTCGTGATATACGGATTGAGCTACTTCTTCATAGAATTCGGCCCCAACCTTACAACATTCGTGTACCCTCCGGAGGTTTTTCCTGCCCAGGCCAGGGGCACCGGAACCGGCATTGCTGCATCAGCAGGAAAGATAGGGGCATTCCTGGGAACTTTCCTCAATCTCGTGATCCAGGCAGCTATCGGTACTGCCGGGCTATTCTCTATCCTTGCCATATTCTCCCTGCTTGGACTGTTTGTCACAGTACTCCTGCTTCCCGAGCCTGGAAGGAAGGATCTGGGTACCTCCTCAGGTGAGAGCCTTTACCTTACAAGCTAGATCATTCCATCGCAGTTATTCCCGACAGGCGGCGGACTGGTACATACGGTTCAACCATCTCCTGCCGGGAAGCCTGCCTCAAATTCGTCAGTTTAAATAAGTGAATTGAAATTAACTTGTTGCATGGAATATTCCAGGAAAAATTTCAGTGAGTGGTACAACGAGATAGTTGAACTTTCAGAACTTACAGACAAGAGGTATCCGGTCAAGGGAATGAATGTGTGGATGCCATATGGGTTCGACCTGATGAGGAATATAGATGAGATGGTCAGGGAGAGATTCAGGTCTGATGACTTTGGCGAGGTGATGTTCCCTGCCCTTATATCACGGACGATGTTTGAGGTGGAGTTTGAGCACATAAAGGGTTTCGAGAAGGAGCTTTTCTGGATCACCAAGGGAGGCAGGGAGACACTGGAGGATGATCTTGCAATGAGGCCAACAAGCGAGGCTGCAATGTATCCGATGTTCAGGCTCTGGATAAGGGATCATTCCGACCTTCCGCTGAGGCTTTTCCAGGTTGTCCAGGTATGGAGGTATGAGACAAAGCACACAAGGCCATTCATGCGTTCCAGGGATATCCATTTCACGGAATGCCACACGGCACATGAAAACTTCAATGATGCTGAGGCCCAGCTCCAGACATACAGGGACGAGTGGAACTATTTTACACACATGCTATGCCTGCCATTCATGGAGGTTGAGAGGCCCGACTGGGATAAATTCCCGGGCGCGGTCTATACGAGGGCTTTTGACACAATCATGCCCTCCGGAAGAACCCTGCAGATCGGGACCATCCACCAGTATGGACAGAATTTCGCAAGGAACTATGATGTGAAGTTCGCCAGGGAGAACGGGGAGAGCGAGTATGTTTTCCAGACAACGTTTGGCATGAGCGAAAGGCTTGTTGCCGCTGTGGTATCGATTCATGGTGACGACAAGGGATTGATCCTTCCGCCATACGTTGCCCCTGTGCAGGTGGTCATTGTTCCCATACCTGGAAAGAGCGAATCTCTTGCATCATACACTTCAGAGATCTTCAGGAAGGTCAGGGAACTCGGGATCAGGGCGAAAATTGACGCGCGTGATTCCTACACGCCGGGTTACAAGTACAACTTCTGGGAAATGAAGGGAGTCCCTCTGAGGATAGAAATAGGCGACAGGGAGGTTGAGGAAAAATCCCTCACTTTGAGGCTGAGGACCGAGAAAGGGCGGATCAAGATGGCCCTTTCAGACATTTCAGGCCTTGGGGATATGCTGGAAAAGGTTTCTGATACCCTGAGGGCACGTGCCCTTAAAATTCTCGAGGACAACCTGAGTGGCACTGCAGGTGAGGGGCAGGAATCCCGAATCGAGACGCATGTTCTGTGCAACAGGAAGGAATGCTCTGATTCCATGGAAAAAAGGACTGAACTCACCATGATGGGCCATATCATGAACCGTGGAAAGGAAGGAAAATGCGAGGTATGTGGTAATGAAGGAAGGACTTCCCTATTCTCAAGGCCTTACTGATAAGAGGCCAGTGATATTCTTCGACATGGATGGTGTCCTCACATCAGAGAAGAGCAGCTGGAACTATGTGAACCGGAACCTCGGGATAGATAACACAAGGAATTTTGAGAATTTCAGGAAGGGCAGCATCTCATATGAACAGTTCCTCTCCCTTGATCTTGCCCTGTGGATACAGTCAGGGAGGGCAAGGAGCTCGGACACCGTGATGCAGCTGCTCAACAGGATTGAACTCTTTCCGGGTGCGGAAGAGGGATGCAGGAGCCTGATAGCTGCCGGGTTTCGCCTGGTTATTGTGTCCGGGGGAATAAACTGGCTTGCCCAGAGGGTTGGGGAGATTGTCGGTGCATCCGAGATATACGCAAATATCATCTATGCAAGGGACGGGATGATCCAGCCGGAGGGGAGGGCAGTTGTTGATCCGAAGAGGAAGGGGGTTATAATCCAGTCGTATATATCCAGGAAGCAGCCTGAATTCACCATCTCGGTTGGTGATTCGCCAGATGATGAGAGCATGTTTGAAAACACAGACTACTCAATAAGTTTCAACAATGATCCTGACTATGAGAACATGCACGGATTCAATATGAGGAGCGAGAATTTCAATGATCTTGCTGAATTCATAATCTCGATTAAAGAGGAAAGAGATGAAATTAAGAGAAATAAGGGGAGATGAAAAACTCCCGCTCGGCATAGGGTGTCTTGACAACCTTCTGGACGGCGGATTTGACAGGGGAGTTATAAACCAGGTGTATGGACAGGGAGGAACCGGGAAGACTAATGTTGCCATGCAGCTTGCTGTAAGTGCCACGCTTTCTGGTGAAAAGGTCATTTATATAGATACGGAAGGCTTCTCCGAGAACAGATTCATGCAGATAGGGGGCGGAAGGAAGGAAATCTCTGATAATGTGAACCTTTACAGGGTAAGTGATTTCTCTGACCAGGAAGTGGCAGTAATCAAGGCAGAGAGGATGATCGAGAAGGATGCAAGAATCAGGGTCCTGATCCTTGACTCCTTCACGGCACTGCTCAGGCTTGAGAGGGATGAGAAGAACAGGAGCGTGTCAATGCAGAGGCAGCTGAGCATAATAAACAGGCTGTGCAATGAATTTGGCACGACTGTTCTGATCGCGAACCAGATCTATTACGATCCTGACCTCCAGGACATTGTACCCTATGGAGGCTATTTCCTGGATCATTACTCAAAGACCATACTGAAGATTGAGAAAATGCCTGCAGGAACCAGGCGGATGACTGTGGTCAAGCACAGGTCCATGATGGAGGGAAAATATGCTGACTTCTACATCGTGGATACAGGGCTTTCCTGCAGTCCGCCCTGATCCTGGGATGATGGGTTTTAATATGGATTTACATATGGCATGGCATGGGTGTAAATCTCGAGCCTATCCTCATAAAGCATAAGACAGCACTTAAGGATTTTTCAGGAAATACCGTTTCTGTGGACGCATACAACATGCTCTACCAGTTCCTGAGCGGGATCAGGCAGCCCGATGGGACGCCACTGATGGATTCAGGCGGCAATATTACGTCACATCTCAGCGGCATATTTTACCGGACAATTGCACTCATGGAGGACGGTATCCGGCCTGTTTATGTCTTTGACGGAAAACCGTCACCCATGAAGCTAAGGACCCTGGAGGAGAGGAAGATGCTCAGGGAAAGAAACGAGGAAGAACTGGAGAAGGCGATTGCAGGCCAGGATATCGAGAAGATTGCCAGGCTGAAGAGGACAATCAACAGGATAACCGGCGACATGATTGATGAGAGCAAGCATCTCCTGGAGTACATGGGCCTTCCCTATGTGCAGGCGCCATCTGAGGGTGAGGCACAGGCATCGGTCATGAGCAGTGACGGGACTGTCCAGGCAGTTATCTCCCAGGATTATGACTGCCTCCTGTTCGGTGCGAGAAGAGTCCTGAGGAATTTCACGATATATGGGAGAAGGCGGATTTCCAGCAGGAATATCTACATATCAGTGGACCCGGAATACATTGACCTCCAGGAAAACCTGGAGGCACTGGGAATAAACAGGGAGCAGCTTGTTGATCTCGGGATACTCGTCGGGACCGACTTCAATGATGGTGTCAGGAAGGTTGGCCCGAAGACCGCCCTGAGCCTCATAAAAAAGCATGGCAGGATTGAGGACGTGATCAGGGAGAAGGGCTATGAGATTCCGGAACTTGAAAATGTGCGGGAAATATTCCTGAAACCTGTGGCAAGCCATGAAACGGCCATTAAATTCGGCACTCCTGACAGGGAAAAAATAGTTGACTTCCTCTGTGGAAGGCACAGTTTCTCCCCAACGAGGGTTGAGCCTTACATAGAGAAGCTGGTCCACGCCATGGACAGGGGAAACCAGTTCAGCCTTGATTCATTCTTTTAGGAGTCCTGAGTAAGGCCTCATTATCTGCACAAGGTAATCTGCAGCAGCCGCCTTGAGATCCACTGGATGTATCTGGCCTTCAGTGTAATGCCTCAGCAGTTCTGATGAACTTTCAAGGCTCAATGGCCCTCCCTTCTTCTCAGGCCTGTTGATCCTTACAGTCCCGACAGCAGGCATGATGATCCTGTCAATAATCTCCATTACGGGATTTCCCACGGCAATTCCCTGGGGGCAGTATGCACCCTTCATCTTCCTCCTTATATCATCCTCAGAATCAGTGATCAGGATGGCCCCATCAGGATCACTCTTGGACATCTTCTGGAATGAATCCATCCTGCCTGAACCCTTGAGGCTGCTCATCAGGGGTGTGTGAAGGGCCTTGACCTTCTTTATTCCCATCTTTTCCGCAACATCCCTCTGGAGCATATGTGCATGCCTCTGGTCCATTCCACCCATTGCTATGTCCACATCAAGCATTGCAATGTCGTTTACCTGCATGACTGGATAGATGAACTTGCTGAAGTCGGACTCTGCGTCGTTCTCGGTTCTTCCCATGATTGGGAGGGCCCTCTTCAGCCGTGATAGCGTGGTGGCCTTTGCGGTCCTGATCAGGCCTTCCAGGTAGCCCTTCCTGTCTATGAGCTCGCTTGCCCACAGGTAACTGATATTCTGGCCGGAAAGCGAGATCTCGAATGCCTTCTTCATAAGTTCCCCGCTCTTCCTTATCTCCTGCAGGTCTCCTCCAAGCTTGTCATTGATCATTGCATGCCAGTCTGCGAGAAGTATGGTCATCTTCACGCCTGCTTTGCTCAGCGCCCGGATTCTCTCCCCAACGAGGAGTATCTGTGCAATATGAGGAATGCCCGATGGCTCAAAACCTATGTAACCGGTGCAGCCTGGTGATAACCTGTCGAATTCCTCCTCAGTCACTATTTCCTGGAAGAGGTTCCTGTCAATTTGAAGCATAACGCAGTCCAATAAGGCTTTTTATATTAACCTTTGCCTGCATATTTCAAGGTACGGGCAGTTCCTGCACCTGCCAGGCCTGTCATGATTCCTGACAGGTATTCCCACGGTCCTCCTCAGGACTTCTGCCTTGGCAAGGACTTCATCCCTCAGTTCCTGAGTATTCTGAATTTCAAACCGCTTGTTGCTGTACTGGAGAATACCGTAATCAATGCTGTAATCCGGATAGAGATCCCCCAGGATTATGAAATATACACCCATCTGCAGTACGTGGGTATGCCGGGGCACATCCTGGGCGGTGCCGCTCTTGTATTCAAATGGTATTATGAGGTTCCCGTGCCTGACTATCTTGTCCGGTTTTCCTGAAAGGTTGTGCTTCCTGGTTACCAGCACCTTTCCCTCCTGTATGAGATCACCGTATATCATTGTCCCGCGTGGCACCTCGGCAATCGTGCCGGTCCTTCTGCCGGATATATAAAAATAGACCAGCACGATCAGGATCAGTGCAAGTGGTATTGCGTAGATGAGATTCAGGAGCATGAGATCACAGGAAGATTATGAGCATCAGCAGCACCACAACTATTATGGCCACAACAAGGGACATTGATCTCTTCTTCTCGCTGGAATACCTCTGATCATAGGCCCTGTGCATCTCGGTCCCGGCATTCAATCTCTGGATCGATCTCTGGGAACGCTCATATCCGTTTCTCGTAAAATACCAGGAAACATTGCAAAATTCATATTCCGCCAGCTCACTTGCGCTTACAATCCTCTTACTGCCCGTCGGTTTTTCTGATCCATATTCTGTCATAGGACACTTCCTGCTTCATGTCTATAAATCCGTTCCTCTGTATAAACATGCAGTAAATAAAAAATTTCATCCTGGCCTCACGGTCATCCCCCCAGACAGATTCCATGAAGAATTCCGGTGAGGACCTGGAGAATATGCTCATCATTGCCCTTTCAAGTTCCTTCTCGGGCTCATCCATGTTCAGTGCGGAAAGAATCCCCTCAACATTCTTTATTTCCTGGATCTCCGGCTTCCTCTTTATCTTCTCCCTTATCCTCTCGGTCTGCTTCATCACCTCGATAAGCTCAACAAGCATGACCTTGCGTGGTTCGTAGTGATGGATTGGCATGGAAATCTTCAATTTCTCAATTTCCCCACTCTCCATCATGTTGTAGTCATCCTGGTTTTCGATGAATCCTTCAGTGATGATATCTCCTGCCTGTTCCTGGACCTTCTGGAATGTACGCAGGAGCTCCTCAGACTGGAGGTATACTATCCCCCATGACCTGTAGATGATGTACCCCGCCTCCGGGAGTGAAACGAGGTTCTTGTTCACCAGTTCCCCTATGATCCTTGCAAAATCAACAACATTCACCTTCCATGGGTCAATATCCTGTGTTACGCATTTTTCCATTATCTCAATGATCTTCCTGCTGTCGTTCTCCTCGCCTTCGAGGTCGATATTCTCATAATATGTATAATTCAGTCCCAGCACAGTGGCCTGTGTGATCAGGGTCTTCTTGAGCTCTGTCAACCCGCTGCTGATCATGATGGGTATCCCTCCTCAAAGCTCTTGCTGAATACTTCCGTGCACCCTGTCTGCCTGTTAAGGGTAACCCCGAATAGGGAACCTGCATACTTGGTCATAGCGTTCTTCAACGAAATCATTATTATCTGAGAGGTATTTGAATTTTCTCTAAGAAGCTCTCCCATCCTCTCTGCGTTTGCGCCATCAAGGAACATATCTATCTCATCGAGGAAATATATTGGTGATGGCTTAATTCTTTGAACTGCAGTAATAAACGATAATGCAACAAGGCTCTTCTCGCCACCGCTGAGTGCATTGAGCTTAGTGTATGTGGTTCCCTTTGGCCTTGCCTTCACAAGAAGTTCTGAGTTGAGTGGGTCCTTTTCATCCGACAGGTACAGGATGACATCTCCCCCGTTTGTAAGCCTTGAAAATATCTTCCTCATCTCCTCCTTCACCTGCCCGTAAAGATTCATCAGGCTCACCCTCTTCACCTCCTCAAGCCTTGCCATGAGATCAATGAGGCTCTCAATTTCTCCCCTGAGCTTTCCAACCTTCTCGGTGAGTTCTTCAAGCCTTCTGGTCTCCCTTTCAAGGTCGGATTCAGCGAGCTGGTTCACCGCTCCAATCTCCTCAAGTTTCCTCTCCCGGACAAGAATTTCTGCCCGGACCCTCTGAACACTTGAATATTCCGGCAGCACGATTCCACCTGTTGATTCGATTTCCGACCTCAGCTCGGATACCCTCTCCCGGAACTCAGATATCTTGATGTTTGCAGTTAGTATACCGTTCTCTACTGAGTTCTTTTCCGTATTTATCTTCTCTATCCTGACATTGATCTGGTTCAGTTCCAGCTCTATACCCCTCAGCTGTCCCAGGACCCTTGAATTCTTTTCGTTCAATTCCTTCTCCATGGCTGCGTATTTCCTGGATTCATCATCCAGTTCGGCCATTTCCTTTTCCAGCCTCTTCTTCTGATCCTCGCTTTCATGGATCTCTATTGAAAGATCTGAAATTTCCCTGGAAATCTCCATCTTCCTCTCTGCGAGCCTCTTCTGGTTTGTCTCACTTTCCGTGATCTTCCTGCGTGTTGTAATGAGGTTTGAATTGAGCATGTCAACCTCCCTCTGCATTTCGTTGAGGTCATTGCCCCCCTCGGAATCGTTGCCTATAAGGTCGTAGAGGGCTTTCTTCCCTGATTCAAGCTCCTCAACCTTCACTGACTGCTCTTCCATGGCAGCACGTATTCCATCTATCCTGGTCTTCAGGTCCGATCTTTCATTCTTCAGTTTTATGAGGTCTTCCTCCATCCTTGCAAGATTCGAGGAGTATACCTCCACCTGCTTTTCAAGTGTTTCTATCCTTCCCTTCCCCTCACTCCCGGTTTTTGACTCCTCCATCAATTCCTTCTGCACCTGGTCGTAACGGGACTTTTTTGTGCGCAGGATGGAATCAAGTTCTGCCCTCTCTGATCTTGCATGTTCAAGCTCCTCGTCCATCTTAGCCAGTTCCTGGGGATTTCCCCTTCTCTGCCTCTTTTCCTGGAAACCGCCGCTTATGGCCCCGCTTGCCTCGAATATATCACCGGCCAGTGTTACTATCCTTACACCTGTCATATATCTCTTTGCAGTCTCTATGTCCCTGACAAGGACAGTGTCCTGGAATGTATACCAGACTATGTTTTCGTACTGTTTGTCGTATTTTATGTTCTGGCTCAGGAGCCCCATGGTTGTTCCCTCATTCAGGATCATTATGGCCTTGCCCCTCGCCCTTCCTCCAACCATCTTGTTGACCGGGAGGAACGTGACCCTGCCAGCCTGCTTTGTTCTGAGGTATTCGATGCATGCCTGCGCCACGTTTTCGTCATCCACGACAAGTGAATTGAGCCTTCCTCCGGCAGCAGCCTCCACTGCGAGTTGAAGTTCATCAGAATATGATATGATGTCGCTGACAGGCCTGTGGATACCCGCAATCAATCCCCTGGCCTTTGCATCCATGAGGATGGAAAGTGAACGGTTGGCAATGCCCTGGGAACCCATCATCCCACGCATCTTCTCCGTCTCCCTTACCAGGTGCTCAATTCTAGGCATAAGGCCCGATATCTTCCCCTCAATCTCCCCTATTTCAGCTTTCAGATCAAAATACTCCTTATTCAGTTTCTCAAAATTGCCCTTCTTCTCACCATCGCTCTTCTTTATCTGGGACAGGTTCCATCTTACCTCACTTATCTTGTATTTCTCAGATGTCACAGATTCTTCCTTCGATCCGATCACGCCCTCCACCGTGGAATATTTCTGGTCAAGTTCCTTTTCCTCCTTCCTCAGTGATGCAATGGAGGCGTTTACCACGGAAATCTGCTTCTCAATCTCCTTGAGATTCTTTGAGGCTTCCTGGTATTCAGCCGACTTCAGCCTCTGGGCCTCAATCTTCTGGGATATCTGGGTCTTCATTGCCTCATAATTGCTTGAGTACTTGCTCTCGCTTTCCTTCAGCTGGAGAAACTCGTTTCCTATCCTCTCAAGCTCCTTTTCAATATCTGCTATCTTCTCCTCGCCCTGCTCAATCCTTTCCCTCTTTTCAGATATTGAATTATTCTCGTTCTGGAACCTGACATCCCTTTTTGCCTTCTCAAGCTTGATGTAATTTATCCTTTCCCTGATGCTGGATATCTGCTGCTGCAATTCCTTGCTGATGCCTGTTTCTATCTCTTCCCTTTTGCTGTGAAGCTCCTTCTCCTGGTCCTTCATCACCCCGATCTGGGCCTCCATCTGTTCCTTTATCTCGGTGTTCTTCTGGAGTGCCTGCTCATATGAACTGAGCTCAATCTCATATGATCTTATCTGTATGGATAGTGAGGTGGCCTTCAGATTGAGGATCTCCTCGTTCATGGTGCGGTATTCCTTCAGTTTTTCAGCCTCTTCCCTGATAACCTCAACATTCTTGGATATCTCGGCCTGAAGTGTCTCAGAGGCGGTTACGTTCTTTTCTATTTCACTGACCTGCTCCTTTGCAGCATCTATCTTCATGTTATAGGATTCAATTCCGGCAATGGTTTCCAGCAGCTTCCTTCTTTCAGTGCCTGTACGCTTGATGAAATCGTTGATATCACCCTGGAGCACGAAACTGTAGGAATCCAGCTGAAGCCCCATGTCGTCCATTACCTTGTCAATGTCACTGTGCCTGGCCTTCCTTCCATTGAGATAATAAGTACTCCTGATTTCGCCATTCACATCCTCAATTACCCTGGATATTTCAAGTTTCTCAAAATTCTCTGAATCCGTCTCGTCCACAAACACAGCCGTTACGGATGCCTCATTCTTCCTCTTCTGCCCTTCCCTGGGGATGTGGATCAGGTCATCCATCTTGTCCGCCCTCACCGTCTTGGATGACCTTGTCCCGAGGACAAAAAGCAGGGAATCACCTATATTGCTCTTTCCACTTCCGTTAGGACCTCCTATCATTGTCATCCCTGGTCGAAAGTCCAGCTTGATGCCTTCCGGGCAAAAAGATTTAAAATTCTTCATTTCAAGGCTATACAGTCTCAATGTCCATCACGTCTGACATTTGTATGATTTCGTATATCGAAAAACATATTAAAATCTTTCGTCTATGATCCGGTGGACGACGCACCGTTTCCACCTGTTCCCTGCTCCACCAGTTCATTGTACTTGTTTACCAGGTGATAGGCCTCTCCTATCAGCAACCCCAGGGATAGTATGAGGAATGCATCAATGGTGAAGTTCACCAGAAGATCGGCGGGCACGAATATTTCTGTATAGACTCTAAGTATGAACAGGATCATCCATATTGCGAGAATTGCGGCAGATCTCCTGTACATTATCTGCCCGTTCTGTTCATAGACTGTGGAAAGAGAGCCAAACTTCATTCCAGCTATGAGTCCGGGAATGATCATGAGAACTGCAATTGCTGTGTATATGAGGTCAGAAACAATGTAAGAAAGAAGGAAGATGCTCAGGAGGGAATAAACAACAGGTACTCTCAGGACCCTTGCCCTTGAATATACCCTACCGTGTATCCCCCTGGAAAGCCTCCTTATTGCAATGAATACAATCAAGATTATGAAGATGTAATCGTAATAGTACTCCGAAGGGGAGCCCGCCTGGCCGGAACTTGTGAATAAACTGGCTAGCATTTCATTTCCACCGGCTTAATCCTCCATGAGAGATAAAGATTCCCAGAAGTCCATATTCTGAACCTGAATATCGCACGGAAATGTGCTGGAATCAGGCCAGCATGGGAAATCCGCGACAGAGGGTATCCCCTGGATCGGGATGTGAAGATATTCCAGGCTTATTAATTATAAAGGAATCATCCAGCATGGCTTCACTATTCAGAATCACGTTCATTGGAACCGGAGGGTCCTGGCCACAACCTGGCAGGGCAATGCCGTCAGTGATGATCCAGGTTGATGAGACGGTTTGCCTGTTTGACTGCGGAGAGGGTTCCCAGAAGCAGATAATGAAGAGCCCGACCTCATTCATGAAGATTGACCATATATTCATATCCCACTTCCATGGCGATCACTTCCTGGGAATCCTTGGACTCATACAGAGCATGTCCTTCAACGGCAGGGAGAAGGAACTTCACGTATATGGACCCCCGGGAGCAATAAGCATACTGACAAGGGCATTCAATGTGGGTTACTATTCCCTCACCTACAACATAAAGATACATGAGTTGCAGTATGATTCCACCGTTTCACTGAACGGTTTCAAGGTCAGGACCATGAAGGCTGATCATCCTGTCCCTGCATTCTCATATAGAATCGATGAGGATGATCTCGTGAAGATCGATCCTGCAAGGGCATCAGCACTGGGCATCGATTCCAGGCTGATAGAAAGGATACGTGACAGCGGGCAGATCGAGGTACATGGCAGGACGATAAGGCTTGAGGACATCCAGGGAGGCGTAAGAAAGGGAAGATCTGTTGTATACTCCGGCGATACCAGGCCAAACCCTGCAATGGTGGAATTTGCCAGCAGATGCAGCGTACTCATTCATGATACGACTACCGACTCGAGCCTGGAGCCAAAGGTCAACGAGTTTGGGCATACGTCTTCCCGGCAGGCTGCCGGAATAGCAAGGGATGCAGGAGCAGGAAAGCTTTTCCTTTACCACTTCTCTCCTAGAATAGACAGTGCTGAGACCCTCCTGAATGAGTCAAGAAGCATCTTCCCTGAAAGTTATCTCAGTGAGGACCTGATGGTGGTGGAGATCCAGAAGGGAGAAGTCCTCACAGGATGAGTTTATCCGGAGATTCAGATAGATCCTTTATCCTCATTGGAGGAAGCAGTATTCACTGGATAAATTCTCAGATATTTCTCGAGGATTAGAGTGAACATGAATGCAGCCACGAAGGAGATGAAGTATGAGATATCAGATCCTCCCGTAATTCCATATAGAGGAATGGGTATCCCGAAATAGTACTGGATAGTATCCATGAATGGGATTGAGACGGCAATTCCGAGAAGATAGGCCATTACAGGACTCCAGTTTATTCTTCCTGCAAGAAACTCCTTCCTCCTGACAAAGAAGTATTCTGCTATCATCACACCAAGCCATGGGGTGATCCAGTAGTCGAGAACGTAAAGGAACCCCTCAAAGTAGTCAGAGAATGTGTTGAAGAAAACCGCACCAAGGATTATCGCCGTTACCGCTATGCCTGGCACTATGATCTTCCTTCCTGCCCTGAATCCCAGCGACCTGACAGACATCATGTTTGAATAGAGGTTGATAGAATTTGCGGCCACTCCGCCAAGGAATATGGTTATGGAACCAAGTATCCAGAAAATCCCGAGGGATGAGACGAACATTGAGTTGGAAAATACTCCATTGAGGTCCAGCGATATTGCAAAGAGGTATCCGATCATTTCGACACCGAAGGAGGCGATGGTTACTCCGGCCATTGTCCATATGGCTGCCCTCCTGGGGTTCAGGGCACCAATTTTCACATATCTCGAATAATCCGATGCATATGGCCCCCAGGACATTATGTAGGAGAATGCAAGCATGAAGATTGCTGTGAAATTGATTATTGAAAACGGGTATGCCTCATACGGCGCCACGTTTATCCCTGACCTGAGGATGAAAACTATTATGACGAGGAACAGTATTCCGAGAACTACGGACATTGCCTTCTCGAATAGTTTTATTGATTTGTGGCCGTATATCACCGTGATTATTATCACAGCCATTGTTGCAGCCAGGGTAAGACCCTCAAGGATGTATGCCTCAGATGGGGAAATAGCAGCTCCACCCGTTATCATGAACCTCAGTGCTCTCGCGGATATTATCAGGTTCACGGTGAGCCAGCCAATGGTATTCAGAAACTGGAGTCCGGAAAAACCCCTTCCTCCTGATTCTCCAAATATGCCCTTTGAAATGTCCATCTGCCCTTTTCCGCTTTCCGGGCCAAGGTAGGCCATGATACCAACAAGTGCTCCCCCGAAGAGATTTGCAATAAGGAGGGAGAATATTGTATAGTAAAACGAGAGGCCAAATGATTCAACAAGTACGCCAAGTACAAAGTCCGCAACAGTTAGATTGGACCCGAACCAGAGGTAGAAAAGAGCCTTTGGATTAACCGTTCTCTGTGATGGTTCCACAGATTGGGTCATTGTATCATCACCGATACCTTCAGGAACTGGATTGATCATGCATTCGGTTATTACATCAAGAATATAATCCGATCCTGCTTTAAATATGACAACATGCCTGTACAGACACGACCCCCAATATGGAAATATTTCATCCTTACGCATTACTATTCCTCAAATTGCCGGTAATTTCCTGGTAGGCAATGCCCATGAATCTGTTTGTCCTTAGAGAGGGGAGTCAAATTGAAACGCCAAAAAACGCAAATGAATAATAGTAAAAGTTTATAGTGGTTTAATGGAACTTCGTGGGAAAATTGAAGCAATTCTTTTCGCTACGGAAGAGCCGATTGGTGTGGTCGAGATTTCCTCGATTTTAATGGTAAAGCCGGAAGAAGCGAAGCGTGAACTGAACAGGATTATAAGGGACTATAAAAGAAGTGAGCAGCCCATGGAGGTTATTATAACCGGGAAAAAATACCGGATGGGACTGAAGCCTGAATACCGCGAAGTGGCCTTCCCAGTGGCAAAGAAGGAGATCAGCGGGGATGAGATGGAGGCAATGACGCTCATACTTAACAGCACGAAGACAATGCGCGGTACACTTCGGGAAAAGTTTGGCGATAGAACTGATGAAATTTCGAGGAATCTCAAGAAGATGGGATTCATCAGGACAGAGAAGTACAGAAATACTGAAATATACAGCCTGACCAACAAGTTCTACAGGTATTTTGGAATCACCAGGAAGATGATGGCGATTGATCTGGAAGCTGAGGATGAAAAGACAGGGGAAGAACAATGAATATCAAAGTGATTATGATTGGTAGCGGTGGCAGGGAAGATGCGCTTGCAAGAAGGATAAAGGAGTCTGGTGGGACAATTGTCAGCATCATGACAAATGACAACCCGTCGATCAGATCAATGAGTGAAAGGGTTCATTTCGCAGGAGAGGATGAGGTTGAGAAGATCGTTGACATAATCAGGGATGAGAATCCTGACGTTGTCTACGTGAGTCCAGACAGTTTCCTTGAAACTGCAATTGTGGACAAACTCGAATATTCCAAGATCAGGGTTGCCTCCCCATCGTCAAGGGCATTCAAGATAGAATCCTCCAAGATATACATGAGGCAATTAATGAAGCGGTACGGTATCTCAGGGAATATCAAGTTCGAGGTTTTTGACAGTGAATACGAGGCAGGCAAATTCCTTGATGATCTCAGCAGGGAATTCGCAATCAAGCCAGCAGGCCTCACCGGAGGCAAGGGAGTGAAACTCACTGATGCCCATTTCAGGAACAGGGAGGAGGCGAAGGAATACGCCTTTTCAATAATAAGGAACGACAGGAAGGTACTGATAGAGGAGAAGATCGAAGGCGAGGAGTTCTCGCTCCAGGCATTTACGGACGGGACTACACTAGTTTTTGCCCCAGTTGCACAGGATTACAAGAGGCTACTTGATGGTGATGAAGGACCCAATACAGGAGGGATGGGATCGATCACGGACAGGAATGGGTCCCTTCCATTCCTGAAGCAGGAGAACATTGAGAAGGCGAAAGATATCCTAGCAAAGTTCGTGAAAAGCCTGTATGATGATGGTGCCCTTTTCCGTGGAGTGATTTATGGCCAGTTCATGCAAACCATGAAGGATGTAAAGGTCATAGAGATAAATGGAAGGCTTGCTGATCCTGAGGGAATCAACATACTGACCCTCTTCGACGGTGACATATGTGAACTTTTGATGTCAACTGCAAACGCGGAACTCTTGGAGAAGAAATTCAGGTTCAGGAAGGTTGCCTCGGTTGTAAAATATATTGTTCCAAAGGGTTATGGTTACAATCCGGAGAGTACTACTCTGAAGGTCAACACTGAAAATCTTCCAGGAGATGTGAGAATTTTTTATGGATCAGTCTCGGGGACATTGAATGAGGTTGAAACAACTCATTCAAGGGCGCTGGCCATATATGCTGAAGGCGAGACCATATGGGAGGCCTCGGAGAAGATAGAGGCAAATCTCTGGCGCATAACCGGCGAATATGAGATGAGGCATGATATTGGATCGAAAAAGTCTCTCGCGAAAAAGGTGGAATATTTCACCTTAAACTGATGTCTTTATCTTGCCGATGATCCTTGGCTTGGAATTTGGTCTTACGAGGAGGTATTCGGGATGGGGGATTGCGGGCCTGTCCATCTCAATTATGCCGTCCTTCATGAAGCCGCGCTGATATCGCATATTTCCAGCCAAGAATACCTCTCCATCCCCCCTAACATCTTCCGGAACCGCCCTGTGATATGTTACTTCTCCCTGGATGATGCTTACAGGATCAATCCTTTCCTCCTGGAGGAGATATCCTCTCTCGATGTCATCGATATCAACATTCTTGAGTGCAAGCCCGACCCTTGACCCGGCAGGTGCCTCATCGAAATCGACATCGTTCATCTGGATGGACCTTATCATCGCCTGCTTGCCTGATGGGTTCAGGAAGAGGTTCTGGTGCTTCCTCAATGTACCTGAGAGGACAAATCCAAGAGCAACCGTGCCAACACTCTTGACCTTGAAAAAGTGATCTATCATCACACTTACCGGGCCATCCTGCTTTCTTGTTATTTCCGTGGACATCCTTTCCAGATCAGCGATCATCTGCATGGGTGGGGACCTGAACAGGGTATATCCTGAGAGGACACTACCCCTGACTATCTTCTCAACAGTTGAGATGTCTGCATCCTCCCTCACTGGTATGAAACCCCTCTTCTTCCCCAGAAGATCAAGTGCAATAAGCACCTCTCCCAGGAACCTGTCCATGTGTTCCATCCCCACAATATTGAAATCTCCGAGGGAAATTGAATCTGTAAGGGATGATATCTTGTCAGGAAACTTCGTTGGGGTGAAGATCGTTGTGGTAAGGTCCTGATCCTTCCGGCCATATATGGTCAGGTCACTTTCCGTATGTTTCTTTGCAATTGATTTTACAATCTCCTCGCTATCGTAGCTGAATCCAGTTAAATTATTCATCCTCAAGACCTCCAATCACTTCCCGGATAACAGAAACCATCTGTTCAGAATCGTTGGGAAGTTTCACGCGGGCATAATTCAGCCCAAGTTCTTTTACTTTCCCACCGAAGAGTGTGTCAAGATCATAAAGGACTTCAAGATGGTCATAGATGAAGCCTATGGGCACTGTAACAATTCTCGAGAAATTCTTTCCATTGATCTCGTCGAGCCTCCTGTACACCGATGGCTCCAGCCATTTTTTCCCGTAAGATCCACGGCTCTGGAATGCGTACGACCAGTGATCAATCCCCGCGCTCTCACATATCTCAGCCGCCATCGTGAGCATATTTCCGTAATATTCCCTTTCCGCCCTGACCTCATGTGGAAGGCTGTGTGCGGTGAACAGGAAGAAATCGCCATCCCTCCGGAAGGATTCACAGGCCTCGGACCAGTATTTAAGCAGGTTGATGCTTCCCTCAAAGCCGTTGGTGAATCTCGTCCTGCCCCGGAAATCAAAGGATGAAAGATATGATGTGAATGGCTTCACATAACTCTCAATAACACTGCTGTTCTGTATTGGAAACAGGGGTATTGCGTATACTGCATCATATTTTCCGCTGGAAATCTCCGATGCAGTCTGATTCAGGGAGGGCTTCCAGTGCTTGAATGAAAGAAATACGTCAAAATTCTCCTGTCGCATGGAATCCCTGATCTTCCCTTCCAGGCTCCTCAGGATCGCGGTGGATGGTGATTTATAAGAAAAGGCAGAATACTTGGCATCTGTTTCCCTCACAGCATAATCAGGCGGATCCCTTCCCCCGTATACATCCCTCAGGTATTCAGGTATCTCTTCCCTGCTCTCAGGGCTGCCATATCCCATCAGAACTATTGCATTTCTCATAATTTCACGCTCCTTACTGCTTTCGCCAGATCAATAACAGCAGCGGTATCGGTTCCAGGCAGGATCCCGTGACCAAGGTTGAATATATAATTGTTTTTTTCCCTCATGGATTTCACTATTTCAACTGCCCTCCTGATGGCAACCTCTGGAGAATGAAGAAGCAATGAAGGATCAAGATTTCCCTGGAGCCCTGCACCGATATCCCTGAATCTCGATAGATCAGTTCTCCAGTCAAGTGAGAGGAAATCTGCCCCGGAAAGCATGAGGATGTCAGTCATGCCTGAAGTCATGGTAGAGAAATATATGCCCCTGGCATTCAATTTATGAATCTTATCGAAGATCGGCCTTACGTACTCCACCATTATCTTCCCTGCAAATACAGGATCAAGATATCCCATCCAGCTATCAAATATCTGGATTGCATCAGCTCCTGCCTCTATCTGGAGTGAAACTTCCTGCTGTACTATGGAGGATATCATGCCCATCATTTCCCGTGAAACCGGGTTCCCGGAATATATTGATTTCCTGGTCATCGGGATATCCCTGGCCGGATTATCATTCATGTACGAGAATATTGTCAGTGGCCCGCCTGCAAACCCCAGGACAGGAATGTCCCTGTGATCACGCTTGTATGCCCGGATAGCCTCTGCCGCATTTGACACATAATCCTTTCTGGAATCAGTCCTTCCGGTGAATACCGGGCCTATCCCTTCCCTGTATTCAATTGAATACCCGGCATTCTCCATTGGTATTGCAATGTCCGAGAATATGATCGCTGCATCAGTCCCCAGGATCCTGGCTGCAGTGTAGGATATGCTGCTCGCCACTTCAGGGTTTGAACATATCTGGTTCATTGAGTAAACCTTCCGCAATTCCCGGTATTCCTTGAGAAAACGGCCTGCCTGACGCATATACCACACAGGGGTCTCCCCGTGCTCCTCATTTTCCAGTGCCCTCAGGAAGTTGCTGCTCATTAAGGTTTCAGCCTTCTTATTGTCCTCGGGTAAGGTATTGCCTTCTTTATGTTGTCAAGATGCATTATCCACATGGCCAGCCTGTCCAGGCCAAGCCCGAATCCGGAGTGCGGTATGCTTCCGTACCTGCGAAGATCCAGGTACCAGTAGTAATCCTCCTCCCTGAGCCCATTATCCCTGATCCTCTGCCTCAACTCCTCCAGGTCCCATATCCTCTCACCACCACCTATGACCTCCCCGTAACCCTCGGGTGCAAGGAGATCATGGCAGAGGATAAGCTTCGGGTTATCCGGATCCGGCCTGTGGTAGAATGTCTTGAGTTCAGCTGGAAAATGCGTGATGAATAGTGGCCTGGTGAAGTTTGACATTATCTTTCTTTCCTCGTCAGCCCCAAGGTCATCTCCGTACTTCAGTGGCATTCCCAGCGACGCTGATTTTTCTATCAGCTCATCATAACTCATCCTGTTGAATGGCTGGAGGCTTTCCCTGAGGACATCTACATCCCTGCCAAGTAACCTGAGTTCCTCGAGATTTGTTTCCAGTACGGCTTTAATGATGAACTGGATCATCTTTTCCTCAATCTCCATCATTTCATCGTTTCCTATCCAGGCCACTTCTCCCTCTGCATGCCAGTATTCTGTGAGGTGCCTCCATGTCCTGCTCTTCTCTGCCCTGAAACTCGGCGAAATCGTGAAGACCTTCTCGAGTGAATAGATGAATGTCTCAAGATAAAACTGGGAACTCTGTGTAAGATAAGCCTCCTCTCCAAAGAATGGAACCTTGAAGAGCGTGGATCCGCCTTCCGTCGCAGTGGAAACCATCAATGGAGGCTGAACCTGGTAGTATCCGTTTTCATAGAAGAAATCAGCAAAAGCCTTGAAAATGGTAGACCTGATCTTCAGGACTGCACTGAATTCCCTGCTCCTGATCCAGAGATGTCTGTTATCAAGCTCAAAATCCTCGGATATATCCTTTGATACAGGAAAATTCTGGTTTCTGCAGTATATCTGAAATGAGGAAATGGTGAGTTCATAACCGGTTATTGCACGTTCGTCCTTCCTGATCTTCCCCCTTAAGGACAGGCTGCTTTCAATTGTCAGGGATGAAAGAAGTTTGAACTTATCCTCGCCAAGTTCATCGGCCTTTCCAACGCACTGAATGATATTGGTAGAATCCCTGAGTATGACAAAACACATCTTTGCGGTGGATCTGATCCTGTATACCCACCCTCTTATTTCCAGTTCCTTCCCGATAAGGCCATCAGCGAGAACCGACGAAACACTTTGCATGATTCCCCCATTCCATCAATAATTAAATATTTGATTGAATCAATATCCCGATTTTCTTAAGAAGCGCATCAGTTAATTGAACAGGATAAGAATCCAGTGGCACATACCCAAAGAACGACCAGAATTCATGCCGGACCCTGGCAATGATCCTGCGTGAAACATCCTCCTGGTTCATCTGCCATTTTATCTGTGAAACTACAACCTGTATCAGCAACCAGAGTCCTCTCCTGATTTTGCCATCGCTTTTCCTCCATTCATATTCAAGCATTTCATGTATTTCCCAGTATGCCTCCTCTGACCAGAGTCCTGCAAAAATCTGGAAATTGAACATCCCGTCAACATATATGGGGAGATTTCCAGGCAGGTGGATCTGGAATGATCTTTCCATTATCATTTCAAGTTCACCATTCCCCAGTCCATTATGGAAATCAGCCTCCACACAGTAGCTCCGGCGCCTCCATATTACCCCGCTGCCTGCAGGATATGAATCAATTGCGGGAGTGCTGGGAAAAAGGGCTATGATTCTCAATCAGAATATGCTCCCCAGATCGCTGGCCCTGAGATCATCCACCATGAGTCTCGGAATCCCGATATCAACAAGGTAGCCCCAGCCTGTTATTACTCCCCTCGCTATTGCAACATTTATGATTTCTTCCAGTGGGATGAAATAGGTTCCGGGTGCATACCTGCTTCCCAGCAGCCATGGAGGATAGTCAAAATATTCCTTGAACGTACCTGGAACCACACTTATAAGGGTGTCTCTCAGAATGCCGGATATATGCTGGTTGTAATTCCACTTCCTTATTCTTGATGCTGAAAATTCATCGGAAGGTGTATAAACTTTCCACCTGACACCATAAAGATCAATTTCTCCTTCATACCTTGCTGTCCCGCCAAAATCGTTCTCCATGATCTGCCTCAGGTCTTCCTGCCTTCCGTTAATCCTGTTCACAAGGGTTAATTCAGTCATTCTCTTCGCGGATACCTGATCTTCTATGAAATGGGCAAGCACACTGACCTCCTCCTCAGACAGATCTGGGTCATTCTCAATCTGATCAAGCAACAGCATCATCTCCTCAATCGATGAATCCAGCAATCTGCCCATAAAATAATCAGATCTTTTAACCGACATTTTCAAACAAATAAACAAGCGAATGGAACTATTTAAAAATAACGACATTTTTTTCTACTTTTAACCATCAATCCGCCCATTTTATCCGTGACAGATGAGGGGAAATTGAATTTTGTCATTATGAAATCTGATTGCAGAATCTTGAGAATACCTGTTTTATACAACTTTCGAATCCCACATAAATTGATAGTGACAGTTGTCGTGAAAAAAGGTGATGAAAAGATCATCGAGAAGGATGGTCAACTTGAGGTACACACGAATGTGCCACTGCAGAATAACATGGCCAACCGGGATGTCATAAGGCAGGTTTCTGAATATTATCACGTCAGGAGCGAACAGGTAAAGATAATCAGGGGGTTCAAGTCAAGGAGAAAAACCATAAAGGTTCTGTGACAGGATTTAGCAGCATGAGAGATTTCCATGGAATTCATAGATTCCCAACAAAATTTTAATGATGCCTCAGTCATCTGATCTTCCCTGTACCTGGCTTTCATTATTTTCACATCAAAATGTTTCCTGAGATCCTGGAAATCTTTATCCGAGAATTGCCCTGGATGCTGGAACATGAGGTATTTTTGGAACTTTAAGACAATTTCCATGATAATCTGGTGCACCAGATGATGTTCACAGGAAGGCAATTTTAAGGAAACCTTATTATTTAATTAGCGTTCATATGATGATGAGTGAAGATCCTTTTGAAAACCTTAAAAAGTTCGGGCTGACGTCATATGAGATCAAGGTCTACAAGGCCATAGCGCTTAAGGGGCCGCTTACATCCACTGAGGCTGTCCAGTACTCCGGAATCCCCCAGCCCAGGGTCTATGACGTGATTTCAAGGCTGCTTGCAAGAAGCCTGATCGAGTTCAGCCCTGGCAAAAAGAGGGTATACAAGGCCAGGAACATAGAGGAGAGCCTCAAGAATGAGATTGATGTGATGGAGAGGAGTGTTTCGGAAATTTCAAAGCAGATTGAGATGGCAAGAAAAAGATCCGGCTCCTCTGATCCTTACCTCTGGATGATACAGTCTGAGAGGAAGATAAAGAGTGAGATGAGGAAGAACATTGATGAAGCCGCAGAAGAGATAATGCTCTCCATATCATATGACGAACTGAAATTCCTGGCAGAATCCATAAAATCAGCTGTTGGGAGGGGAGTTACAGTGGTTGTTGTACTCTTCCCTGATTCTGAGGGGCACGATCTTTCATTCCTGCAGGGTACAATTGTCAGGAGGAGGAACGGGCCTGCCACGGAAACCCTGATTACTGACAGGAAATCGGTTATCCTGAGGATAGATAAGGGCAGGAAGGAACTCAACTATGCGATATATGCAGACGAGAATGAGATCGTTCACATGTCAAGCTATTATTTTTACCATACCATCTGGAAGCCATCGTCCCTGATTGAAGGAGGAGTGGCGTTCAATGATCGCAATTTCAACACCGGATGGCTTGCATGCTGGTACATAAATGAAGCCATGAAACAGGGCTTCAGGGTTCAGGCGGAAATAGAGGGAAAGATCAGGGGAGTGGATACAAGGATGACGGGCTCTGTCCTGGAGGTCAGGATAGAGGACGGCTTCCGGCACAGCTTCCTTATACGCAGCAGGAACAGGAAGTTATGGGTGGGGGGCAGATCTGCGAGGATTGAGGATGTAGCGATGTATTCATGCCTGATCAGGATTAAATGAAATACTACTCAGAGTTGTTAAGATCATTGCTCCTAACATGAATATTATCATAATTATTATAGAATAAAAACTTAACAGACGTGATATTCATGAGATATCATTATTCTGTTATTATTCTAGATACAGTTAAAAATTTTCTGAGTGATGTGCTTTTCAAATGCAAAAAAGGTATATCCCTGACTTCAATCTACTTTCATGGATTTTGAATTCAAGTCCGGAGAATACTATAAAATAGTCAACATCAACAGCCCTGAGCCAGTGATTGAATTCGCGAACGGAACAGAATCCGCTGGCAATCCGAGTGATATTGAAGGCATCAGTTTTGAGCAGGATGACGGCAGGATAATAGTGCACATGCCCATAAACATAGATTCGCACATTCTTGGCCTTGGAGAGAGGGCGTACAGGATTGACAGGAAAAGGCTTAAACTTTCATCATTGAACTCTGATCCGGGAGGATATGAGAGGGGCAGGGACCCCATATATTTCCCGGTACCGTTCCTTGTCAAGAAAGACCCTAAGTCGGCTATAGGCATATTCATAAATTTTCCTGGCGAGATCAGGTTTGACACCGGTGTGGAGAACTATGATCGCATAAGGATTGAGATATTTTCCCAGAGAGCCCAGATTTTCCTGTTTTATGGGAAGAACGTGAGGGAGATCGTGGACTCATTCATACGCCTTTCCGGCAGGCCTTTCATGCCCCCAAAATGGGCCATTGGACATACAATCTCACGTTATTCCTATTATCCTGAAAATGAGGCGCTGAATATTGCAAAAAGGTACAGGGAGATAACAAGGGTGGACGCAATGTACATGGATATCCATCATATGGACGGTTACAGGCTCTTCAAGTGGGACAGGGAAAGATTCGGTGACGGCTCTGAATTCCTCAAGAAGATGCATGGTCTCGGAATAAGGGTGATCACAATTGTTGATCCAAGCATAAAGGCTGACCAGAATTATGACGTCTTCCTGAGAGGCATGGGATCCTATGTCTCAAAATCGAATGGTGATATTTATTTCGCAAATATGTGGCCGGGAAATTCCGTTTTCCCTGATTTCTTCAACAGGGCTGGAAGAGAATTCTGGAAATCTGAAATAAAGCAGTGGGTAAAACAGGGTATTGATGGAATCTGGCTTGATATGAATGAGCCAACAATCCTCACCGACGATCATATGTTCGACCTTGATTCTGTACATGTCCTTGATAACGGCAAGAAGGAAAAGCACCGCAATGTCAGGAATGCCTATCCATACCTGGAGGCAATGGCGACGTTTGAGGCACTCAGTGAGAATGTTAAGGAGCCGTTCATCCTTACTCGATCAGGATTTGCAGGAATCCAGAAATACGCAGCAGTATGGACAGGAGACACAAAATCATCATGGGATGATGTTCATCTGCAGATTTCAATGGTTACAAGCCTTTCCATAAGTGGCGCCACGGTTGTTGGCTGTGATCTTGGGGGCTTCTTCGGTGAGAGTTCTCCAGACCTCATCGCTGCCTACTACAGGATGGCCCTAATGTTCCCCCTTTACCGTAACCATAAGACGATTGACGGAAATGACCAGGAGATATTCCTTCTCCCCGATATTTCCAAGAAGTCAATCCTCAGGAGCATTGAAATGAGGTACAGGTTCCTTGATCAGATTTACAGCAACCTTTACTTCTCATCCAGGGAGTGCAGGCCTGCAATATTCCCGCTGCCATACCTTTATGACAATCCCGAGGCCTTCTATTCGGATGATGAATACATGCTTGGTGAGGGAATCCTGTATGCTCCCCAGATACGTGAAGGATCCAGGACACGGGAAGTATATATCCCCGAGGGATTATGGCACGATTTCTGGACAGGCACGAAGATCGATGGAGATACATACCTCGAAAGCAGCGAGGAATATCCGATTTTTATAAAAAACGGCAGTTCCGTGATTTACGATGGGACAATAAGACTGTATGGGGATGGAGTGTTCAAAATATTCGTGAACAGCAGTGAACATGTCCTTGAGGTATCAGGTGGGAAGATAAAGAATGGAGCGAAAATAGACGGATACAGGATTGAGGTTGTAGGTTAGAGTCATGGTATATAAATAACCCGGGAAAACGCTTTATATGTTTTTCAGGATTACATGGCATAATGCCATCAATTGAAAACATTGACGGATTCCTTTACAGGATATCATTTTCAGTACCATCAAGGGAATATGATGTCTCGTGCTATATATCCGGAAACTTCAATTGTAATGGTGATGGTTCAGTTGCACTGGAAAGGAATGGCGACAGGTGGGCAGGCGAAATAGTACTGCAGCCCGGGGAGTATTCCTATTTCGTTGAGATTGACCAGTATTTTAGATGCGATGAGAAGAGGGTTAAGAAAACCAGGCCGCTAAGGCTTTTTCTTCCCCAGAATGAGTTCTACCATGATCCTGGTTCGCCGATTTTCTATTCCCGGATCGGGGGCAGGTACCTTGTGAAGGCCGTTTCTCCAAGGACTACCGGTAATGCTCTACTAATTACAGGAAATGAGGAGAGGATCCTCCCTGCGAGAGTTCAGGAATACAGTTTCATGAAGCTGTATCATTTCATACTTGACGTTCCTGTAGAGTATGCATTTGAGGTTGATGGCAGGAAGCTCGGGAAATCTTACGCTGCGAGAGAACTGGCGGAAGTGAATACGGATGGCAGGATAATCTACCAGGTTTTCCCGGACAGATTTTACAGGTTGAATGTTGAAGAAGGACGGATAAACGCAGAATGGAATGAGCCACCAGGAAGGGACAGTTTCTATGGAGGGAACCTGAAGGGAATAATTGAAAAGATAGATTATATCCAGTCACTTGGAACAGGAATGCTTTACCTGAATCCTGTCTATAAATCCGGGAGCAACCACAGGTATGACGTGGACGACTATTACCAGATTGATCCAATGCTCGGAACAATGGCTGATCTTTCCTCACTTTCTGAGAAGCTGAGGCAGGCCGGCATATCCATTATTTTTGACGTTGTCTTCAACCACACATCCATTGAGTTTGAGCGTTTCAAGGAGGCCTTGGCCTCTGGAGATTCACCTTTCAGGGCGTGGTATTATTTCCTCTCCGGGAAGAATGGTACAGTCCTGGATTATGAATGCTTCAAGGATCACCCCCGGATGCCAAAATTGAGACTGGAAAACAGGGATGTTCAGGGGATGATAATGGACGTTCTCCAGTATTATGGAAGGGTCCTGAACATATCATTCTTCAGGTTTGATGTGGCAGATTCCATGAACCTGAAAGTCATGAGGGAGCTGATCCAGCAGCTGAGAATGAAATTGCCCGGTGTCCAGTATATGGCAGAGGTCTGGTGCCCGCCTGAACTATTTGTTGCAACAGGGATTTACGACAGTGCAATGAACTATGATGTGAGGGATAATATAGTCTCGCTCCTGACCGGGAAGCAGGACATAGCCTCATTTCTCAGGAGATTCGATCTCCTGACATTCAGGATCGGGGAAGATGCACAGAGAAAAATGCTGAATCTTGTGGGTTCACATGACACAGAGAGGATCAGGACGGTGTTGAAATCAAGGGATGGAGCCGTACTTGCCTACTCGATCCTGTACATGCTCAACGGTTTCCCCTCACTGTATTACGGGGATGAGACGGGCCTTGAGGGCGGCAGGGATCCTGACTGCCGCAGGACATATCCGTGGGAGGGTGAGGATAATGAAATGATTGAGTTCTTCCGGAATCTGGCGAGGTTCAGGATTTCATCCAGGTCCACGCATGACGGGCTCATGGATGCAGGCGTGGATGGCGAACTCCTGTTTATAAGGAAATCCTGGTGCAATATGGCCACTGAGATCCATTTTGCCATGGAAAACGTGGAGATTCCAGATCCAGGCGAAATATTACTTTCCTGGGGAATTGAACGAAAAGGTGGGAGGATTATAATTAAAAAATTTGGATTTTACATAAGGCAATGCCAGGCATGATCACTGCTGGATACTGTCCGTAAGGAGAGCTGGCCTGAGATTCTTCATTCCGGATGAGTATATTGTACGGCCCTCATTGTCCTCAAACAGCAGTATCCTGTTAAGCTCGGGACGGATATAAAGAGAATCGCCCTCCTGGATGTTCTCGTCTGAATATACCTGCCTGACAAATGTTGTTCCGTCATCGAGGGAGAAATACTGGTATTCTGCCCTTCCTATATTCTGTTTCACGGTCAATTTAGCCTTGATTCCATCGTCTCCGACTGTCACATCCTCCGGCCTTATTCCTGCCTGCACGTCAAGGGAAAAACCAGGTTTCAGCTCCAGGTCAGGCAGCACAAGAACCATTTTTTCAATCCTCAATTTCGCCTTTCCATCCTCCTCATAAAGATGGGCAGGAATTATGTTCATTGGCGGGTCACCCACGAAAGTGGCCACAAACTTATTCTCAGGCCGCAGGTATATGTCCATGGGTGGGCCCATCTGCTCTATCCTGCCGTTACGCATCACCAGTGCCCTGTCTGCAAGGGTTGTTGCTTCAACCTGGTCATGTGTCACATAAAGCGTGGTTGTTCCAAACTGTTTCTGTATTCTTTTGAGTTCAACCCTCATCTGTGTCCTCAGCTTGGCATCAAGATTTGAAAGGGGCTCGTCCATGAGGAACATCTTTGGCTCCCGCACAAGGGCCCTCGCAAGGGCGACCCTCTGCCTCTGTCCACCGGAGATCTCTCCAGGCTTCTGATCTAGAAGATCCTTGATTCCCAGAATGCCTGCCATCTCCTCAGTCTTGTCATCCATGTCCTTTTTTGACATCTTCATTATCTTGAGTGGGAACTGGATGTTCTTTCTTACAGACATGAACGGGTAAAGAGCGTAGTTCTGGAAAACCATTGCAATATTCCTCATCTTTGGCGGGAAATCAGTTATCTCCTGGTCATCAAGAAAGATCTTTCCTGAGTCCACCTTTTCAAGACCCGCAACCATCCTGAGCGTTGTTGTCTTGCCACATCCAGAAGGCCCCAGGATGACAAAGAATTCATGATCTTCTATCTTCAGGTCTATTCCGAAGACACCCCGTTTTTCATCGAACTGCCTCTTGACATTCTGTAAAACAAGTTGACTCATACTATCAGCAATCTATATGAATCATTGCTTAATTTATTTTCGCCTGTTATGCCATCGGTAGTAGTATAATGATATTCCGCTGCATAACTGGAAGCCTCTAAAATTATATTCCTAAAAATATATTGGTATTTAAATTTTAATTTAATCCATTATTTTAAAAAAATACGGGAAAATAATAGAGGTTCAGGTCGCCAGGACCCCCAACAAATCCCATGGAACCAGATCCAGTGTTGTATTTATCCATCCCTATGCTCAGGAAGCGTATGTTGGTTTGCCCGAGATTTACTGTGATTGAGATGAATGGGCTGGCAATGGAAACGAATCCTCTTGATCCTGTGGAATTCAGTATCGTATAGGATATCTCGCTGTATCTCCATCCAAGATTGACGGAATCAAGGGAAGTAATCTTCCCGTGTATATTCCCACTTACTGCATAGGTCTGGACTGTAACAGGACTGCTATTGTAGCGAGACCCCATGAGGATTGAAGTCTCCATGATCTGCCCGCCGCTTTCATAGAATATGTTCATCATTCCACGTTCATATGTTGCTGAAATCTGGCTTACAGTATCCGGGTTGAATAGAAATCTCCATGATCCTGAATGAAGGTAATATATTCCTGAAGAGTTGAGGATCAGCGGTATCAATGAGGAGCCAGTCCCGACTGTAAATGATGAGGCAATGTCATGATTGCCGGCGGATATATTTTCATAGGTTCCGTTTTCCGGGAAGTATATTGAGATGGTACTCGATGTCGCAATGCTGATAGCAGGGATTGAGCCTTCGAATGCCCCATTCATGTCTATAACTCCCGGGCTTTCCGTTGAAATGAATAATGGATTGCCCCACTGGACTCCACTGATTGAGGTTGATTCATAAAGATTCGTGCCCTGGATGTAGAAAGCATGCACGGAGCCTCCATATGTCAGAAATGCATTGTGCGACGGAAGTTTCAGCGCTGATGTGGATTGTGTATAGTTCAATGGCTTCAGGAATACGGGATAAAGGGTTGCGAGATGCGTTGAGTTGTAGCTGGAAAGTACTTCCTGCTGCGTCAGTCCTGGCGATTCGTTGAGAATTGCAGGCGCAAGGTAACTGTATATGTTGGGGGCATTAGCGCCTCCGGAACCGCCACCCTGGTATGATGATGCTTTCACGCCAACGGGATTCCATCCATTGGGCTCGTAGCCATTCTGGAAATCTGATACAACTGTATAACCGTCCACAAGTGGGTTCGTTCCTGTTATCATGTATGGAACAGTGACATAAACGGTGCTGTCAGAAAGATTTGCGGATATTGTGAGATCATTCCCAAAGTTGACGTTTGTACTGTTGATGATATATGCATTTCCCGGGAATCCCGCAACCTGTATCATGTATTCCCATGCTCCGGAACCTGAAATCACGGCATTCACACCCGGCTGTGTATTGGTGGCACCTCCCGGGAACGAAGGCTGGTGGATGTATATATCAACCACTGGCTGCGTGAATCCATATGGACCATCAAATACATTTGAGAGGTTCCCAAACCTTAATGAAAACATTACTCCGTCCTGTGATTCAGAAATGTTGAACCACTTTATGGTCACTGAACCGCCTGGATAATCAGCCGAGAGGAGCGGGTATGTATAATTGCCGGGACCATTTCCCCTTGCGGTGTTATGAAGTGATGAGATCAGGTGGAATCCCTGTTCAGGTATGTTTACATGAATAGGGAGCGGTCCGTCAACACTGTATTTTCTTCCTTTCTCGTGTGCCATGGAAAAGACGTAATTGTTTCCAGATGTGAATCCAATTGAGGAAAGTGATATTTCAAATTCATCATACTGACCCCTGACAGCATATCCAGAATTTCCACTGGACCTCCATATGGTACCATTGATGGAATGATATACATTCAGATTGAACATCCCTGTTGATCCATTGTATGGCCCTATGGTGGCAAGATATTCACCGGGGAAATGCAGTATCTGCCCCTCAACAGTACCAAACTGTGCCCCGGGATATGATAGCCCGACCAGGTTACCTGTTCCCGTGACTGCAGGTGAGAAGTAGAACTGGATTGAACTGAAGTCAATCCCCCGGTTGAATGGAAACCTGGATGACCTGACTGCGATGAAGAGATCAGAGGAGTTGTAGCCATACCTGATCGATATGCCGCCTGATGAGCCAGATTTATAGAGGTACGAGCCGTTCCATGGGTTATTGTGATTGACAGAAAACCCGTTGATTCCATAAACTGATGTTTCATTGTACAGTGAACCGTCAAGCTGGGGTGATATCAGCCTCTGTCCACCGGTTGCCTGTACTTTCAATGGAGGTTCCCAGTTTCCTGCAAGATAGGGTGTTTCTGGTATTCCAAGAACATTAAGGGCGTTCCTCATGTCCACCCTTACCTCATGCTCAAAAACGATGTCATTCTTTGCATATAGATCCTGATCACCCGGGTCAAATGAAAAATAGATATCTGAACCCTCCGCTGCAAGGATTGAGAACCATGCCTCGTCGTACTTTTCCTGGAGTGTAGCAGTCCTCCATGAGCCTATGAAGGGATAATTGAATGCATTCATGAACTGGCTCAGGTTGATAGGTTCGGTGAGGTTATGCTTTGCACCAAAGTCAACAACAAGGTTTCTCGTTATTGCAAGCTGCTGCCATGCCTCATCCTGAGATGGATGTCCTGCCCACTGTGTGAGATATGGGGAGACGGACCCTGCATAACCCTGGTAATTCCATGACCCTGTGGGCAGGTATGAAAGATTACCCTCAGTCCTGTTTTCGTGTATATAGTGACCCATATTCACCGTTCTCACCCAGGATGAATTGGAACTCAGGGAGGAGTATAGGTCCTGCAGGAATGGCACTGCATCCTCCGGGAATGGTGACTCAAACATCCAGTTCTCGCCATCTATGGCCACAGTCACAAGAGTGTTTTTATGGTCATTTGCAGGAACAGTATTGTAGATGTTTTTCAGGTATGACATGAATTCATTTACTGGAGCCTGGCTCCCACTTGATGCCGCAAGGTTGCCATAGTTGAAGGCCCAGTTGTTGGAAAGGGTTGAATCACGAAATACGAATGTTTCAGTCCCGTTTGGCGTTTCAATTTTATAGGGCTTGTAGAGTTGCTCATAATAGGAAGCAGTTCCTGGTGTTGCATTCAGCTTCCCCGATTCTGAAAGAACCGCCTGATCGGTGGATGTCCATTTAACCCCATTTCCTGCAAGGAATGGGACTATCTGGTTGGAGACTGCCTGCTCGGGTGTCCACTGCCCTGACGGGTAATACCCGAAATTGGAATAGAATATGTCCCTTCCCACATTCAGCTGGGCATTGACATCATTTCCCCATATACCCTTCGTAATGTTTGCCCCGTTCTGATCAGTCCAGTTATCCTGCAGGAGCAATGGGAGGATGGGATGATCAAATGGTGTCGTCATCAGCTCAACGTTTCCGTTTTCGTGGTCTTTCAGGAATGTAGAGATCACAAGATTAGCCTCGAAAGGATAATAGGAGATTATCTTCCCTATCTGTGATACTGAGAATGAGGTCTGGTTGTAAAGCGAGAGGAGGGAACTGTTAAGGTATTTTTCTCCAATTTGCCCGGAAATTATGGGGTAACTTACTGACCACAGGAAGAATTCGACAACTGCATCCTGCAGTTCCCTGTTGCTCAGGACCTTCCCTGAATCCTGCAACTTCAGGAGGTTGCTGTATTCATTTCCGGCTGGAGTTCCGGATGAATACACCCATGACGGGGAATTGAATGCAAGATCATCCTGGAGCACCTGCCTCACAGATGTGTTGTTATATGAATCCCTCCCAACAAACGTCTTCAGGAATGTATCTCCAAAGTGGCTCATCTCATAGTATACGGTATTGTTCCACTGATCCTCCGGAATCAGGGCAGCCTTGATGTAACTGTTGTTGTAGTTTCCGTCCCTGATCGCGTCGATTTGCAGCAGTAGAGAGCCAGATAGGGAATATGTAACATTCACATTCGTGTATTTGCTCATTATCAGTGCCTGCTCGGCATATTCCTCAAGGTGAACATCGGCCCATGGCAGGAGCCAGTAACTGTATGACACTGGTGAATACAGAGGCTGGTGATCGTTATAGACAAAGTCAAGATTTATCGGCGGGGGTGGAAGTGGTTTCTCCCTGTTTATCTCAAGATTTAGTGTGTTGTTGATCAGGAAATAGTTATACACATTCCCGGAATTGTAATGCCCTGCCTGTTCAAAGGGGATTCCAGTGCCAACCCAGGAACCACTGCCGCCAATGATGAATGCTGAAACATGGAAATCAAGATTCCCATAACTGTTTCCAAAGATTGCCGTGAGAGGCATTCCGATTTCAACTGAATTAGACGTGAAGTATGTAACGACAGGTTCTGAAACTCCGTATGATGATCTGTTTGAGGAAGATGCCTGTGATCTTATGCTATAGGATTGCGAGGGCTGCCCTGCATAATCTGCAAAAAAGTAGTTCACAGGAATGGTAAATGTGATATCCCTGGTCCAGACATTCATTGTGCTGAAATTATATGTTCCAAGATCCGTCGAAGTTCCGTTGTTTATGAAAACAATGAGGGAATTGCCAGTAAATGTTGCCCTGAAGCCCAGGAAGAGGCATGTTGCATTATAGGAAGCATACATGTCGCTGATGTTGTTGCCTGCACCCCAGGGTGAGGTATGATCATTTACGTAAAGAGGCTGGATATTGTTAAAATTCTGAGAAAGTGAGCCGTTGAATGTCATGTTTCCCACCGCTGGAATATTATAAATATTCTCTATTTCCCCGGTGGATGCCATTGATGTTGATACGGAGAATGCAGTCAGGATAAATAATGCACACACAAGAAATACCGCAAAACTGGAATGTTTATTCATGAAAATAATAATTTAATAAATTATTTAAGTTTTTACTACCTCTTATGGTATATCACTTGTATGTAGACAGGCTGAATCCGGAGACAAGATACTTCTGGAACACGAAGAACACAATGAATATGGGTATCCCCATGAGCACTGCAAACGCGGAGTAGGCACCATAGTTGATGGTTATGGTTCCCTGTGAAATATAGTACATTCCGATTGCCATTGTAAACTTGTTAGAACTGGTGAGGAATTGGCCGGCCAGGGCATAATCTGTATAAGGACCCATGAATGCAACGATGAGGGAGAATATTATGACCGGCTTGGCCATTGGGACAAGGATCCGGAATAAGGCCCCCCGCCTGCTGAGCCCGTCCATCTGTGCAGCCTCCTCATAATCCTTCGGTATGTTGTCCACATATGTCTTGATCAGGTAGGTTGCGTAGATGAGCGCAAAGGCGGAGTAAGGAATGATCAATCCTATAAAAGTGTTCAGAAGATGTAGCTGGGCAAACATGAAATAGAATGGAATGACAAGCATTGTGAATGGAAAGAGGGTCAGGATGAGAAGCGTGTAAAGAAGTGCATGCTTGGCAGGAATCTTGAATCTTGAAAACGCAAGTCCGGATATTATTGCCACCACAAGCCCGATAAGGGTGGAGGTGGCCGTAAGCAAGAGAGTGTTTCTCAGCCAGAGCAGAAAGGGATGTCTGAACAGGATATCATAATAGTTGGAGAGTGAAGAACTTGCTGTCGGCAACAGATCCCTCAGAGTTGCATCTCCGAGCGATCCAATGGGGTTGAGCGAGGTTATGAAGACGTAATAAATCGGGAATACTGAAAATATGGAAAAGAGTATCAGGACTATGTGCGACACGATTCTCTTGACTATCTTGATCCTCTTGTAATAGTTGTTCTTCCTGAAAATATCGTAGTCCTCGTTCTTCATTTTCAGTTCGTTCTTATTCATTTCTATAGATTGCATAAGATCACCTCAGTAAACCACCTGCATCATCTTGGAATAGTGATTGGCCACCACCACGAACACCAGCAGTATGAGCATGGAAAATACGGAATAAGCCGCTGCAAGTGAAAAGTTGTCGAAACTGAACGCCTCCTGGTATGAGTATGTTATCAATATCTGTGTTGAAATTCCCGGGCCTCCACTGGTCAGCAGGAATGGCACATAGAAATTGTTCCAGGTGAAAATGAAGCCGAATATTGTTATGAATGCAACCTGCCTTCTCAATAAGGGCAGTGTAACGCTGGTAAGAGTCCTTATGGAACCGTAACCATCCATTTCTGCTGCTTCATAAAGTTCCTGTGGGATGCTCTGCACTGCTGATGTGTACACGAAGGTATAGTATGGGAATGACAGCCAGAAATTCACAAGAATGAGTGAGATCATTGCATACTTTGGAGATGTAAGCCATGCAATTGACTTAAGTCCAAAAAAATTCATAATTTCATTAACGACACCGCCATTGAAGGCAAGCATGTTTGACCAGATAAGAATCGTAATGAAGGCAGGAAATGCCCATGGGAATAGAAACATAGACCTGTAAAGGTACTTCCCCCGAAGACCCCTCTGATTCATTATCAATGCCAAAATGAATCCAGCAGGAACCATTACAATGGTGCTTCCTATGCTCCATACAAGTGTGTTTTCAATTATTGTATATAATGCGTTGGTTTGAAGTACATAAACATAGTTTGTGATGCCTATGAAGTAGAAATTGTAAAAAAATTTCGTGTTGAAATTTGTAAATGATATATAAATTGTGTAAAGAATTGGATAGAAATTTAGGAAGGCCAAAACAAGTATTACTGGCAAAATATATATAATGGATCTCCACTCATATTTCTTGTATATCTTTGTCGATTTAATTTTTTTAACTATAGGGCTGGAATTAATTAAATCCTTAATACGATTGATCGCACCCTCACTATTTTTGTCATTGAACATCAGTTATCACCAAAAATAATAAATAAAAAAAATTTATTGTTTTTTATTCTTTTTTCCTAATACTACAACATATGCTGCTGCAGCAACCACAATTATTACAACCACAGCTGCTATTATTTCGTAATCAATTGCGGATAATGTGGTTGGCTTTGCGTTCAACTGATTTATCTCACTCATGACTGCATTCTGGAATGCATTCATGGTGGAACTCACGTTGTTTGTTCCGTTGTCATAGAGGTTCCCAACATATGTGTGGAAGTTTGGCCAGTAGTAGTTCATGTTCACGAAGCTTGGCTGTATCTGTGTGTGTGCCTCCTGTGCGATCCATCCTGCAGCAAGTGGGTCCTGGGCTGTATCAGTCTTGACGAAATTTCCAACACTTATCAGTGATGGGAAATCTCCAGCCTGTATGAACAGGTTCTTCTGGGCAGTATAGTTCGTCATGTATTCTATGAATTTGAGTGAGGCCCATATCTGGTGGTTGTTTATGTTGCTTGCCTGAGGTGATGAAATGAGGTATCCTACTGAACCCCATATGGGTCTTGCCCAGTGTCCTGTTGCAGAGTCATATGGAAGTGAAGTGACATTGAGATCCTTTCCAAGGTATTGTGTGTATAATGCCTGATCCCACGGACCATCTATCATGAATGCTGACTGGTTGTCCTCAAACATCTGCTCCTGGTCAGTCATGGTTGTAAGACCCTGGGGGCTTACCTTGTATGAGTATGTGAGGTTGTAGAGGAATGATATCGCATTTATATCTGCCTGCGAATTCAGAACAGGGAGTTCCTTTGAGTTAAACATAGCGCCACCAAAAGCCGGGAACCATGCAGCTGACCTGTATCCAGAATCAGTTCCAATTCCATATGGAAGACCGTATACTGGTTTACCTCCTGCTGTAAGATGCTTTTCAGTTATATTTTCAGCGCATAAGATTAACTGGTTGACTGTGGTTGGGACCTTCTTGACATATTTCATATTGTAATACAGACCAACACCGTTTGTGTTGATGGGTATTCCATAGAGGCCGCCGTTCAGCGTCCAGTCGGATATGGTACCGGTTGTGAAACTGTTGACATAGGAACTGTTAAGGTACGTCGTCAGGTTAAGGACTGAACCAGATGCAAAAAGAGCGCCTGCATTATCGCTTGTATCCCTGTATACATCAGGTGCTGTTCCAGCGTGTGCCGCACTTGTGAACGTAGTTGATGCAACATTTATAGCAGGACTGTCCGTCACCGTTATATTGGGATATGCAGCCTCAAACGATGCCAGGGTTTGGTTGAATACGTTTGCCTCCCCTCCAGGTGAGCCAGACCCCCATACTGTTATTGTAACGCTGCTCCCCGAGGCAGGTGAGGCAATAAATCTTGGGGCATTGTTCGACACCGGCTTGTCAAATATAACCAGGAGTCCACCAAAAATAAAGAGAGCGCTCACGGCTATAACAAGAAAAACCTTCAATTTGTTTCTATCGGGAGAATCATGAAAACGAGATTCTAACCCGGATTCTCTATCTTTACTCATAGATATCATGCAAGATATTGAAACAGACATTGATAAACTTTATGCTAATATACTATTATCAGTAGTGAACATGAACACTTTCACCATACAAATTCATAAATTGTGTTTAGAATGCATGCCCATCATTGAAGATGCCTTTATGGTAAGCGGAATCTCCCACAAACAGATGCCCAAAATGCAATGCATTTACGGTAAAATAGTGAAAGGTGATTAAGGAGGCTAGGATATGGGTTTTTTTAAGGATTACCTGATTCCTTTCTTTGCTCCAGAGAAGGATGTTGTTAAAGCGACAGAAAAGTTATCCATATCTGATGGTTCATTCTGGGCTGTCTACAGCAGCATGACCACGCCTTTTCTTGTCCCATTTTCACTTTTACTGCTTGGAGTCAATGCACCAATAGGCTACATTACGGGTATTCCAGTTTTCCTTGTCCCACTTGCACAGTTTGTTTCAGTCAAAATGACCAGAAGATCTGACAATCTCAAGGACCTTACCGTCCTGATTACTTTTCTTGACAGGTTGCTATGGATCCCTGTTGTTTTACTAATATTTGTTCCCGGTTACTTTGATAAACTGATTCTTATATTAATTTTGCTGTCGCTCAGGACGTTCTTTGCTTCAGCCTCGAGTACAACGTGGACATTATGGGTTCCTACTATCATCCCTGAAGGATCCAGAAATAGATATTTTGCAAAGAGGAATTTCGTCATGAAGATCTTCTCATTAATAGGGTACTTTATTGCCCTCCTTATATTCGCAGGCATTTCTGATTATACTATTGCCATTGCAACTGTTTTCCTGACAGGCGTCCTGATTTTTTCATCGATTTCTCTCATGATAATGACCAGGATGCCTACTTTTTCATTATCTATAGAGGACAGAACGAAAGGAGGAAAGATCAGGACGGAATTTAAGTCGTTCATTTTCTTTATCATTGTCTTTTATGTTGGAAGTTCAATGGTAATGCCTTATTTTCAGTTATACATGATATCGAGCAATTTCCTGAATCTAAGTGCATCAGTTTACACATTTATCTTCATACTGGTATCTGTATCAGCCATCATTTCACAATTATACTGGGGCAAATTTGCAGATAAGTACGGCCTTAGATTGACCATCCTGCTAAACCTTGGAATAGCCCTCTTATCAACTTTGCTTATAATCATGTCCACAAATCCCCTTGATATTTTAGTACCATCAATTCTAATGGGAGTAACACAATCAGGTCTCGGACTGACACTCTTCAATGAAATGATAGGAAGATCTGCGAATACAAGGATAAGATCAATCTCATTCTACAACCTGTTCCAATCCCTGGCCTCTGCGTCTGGACCTATACTGGCCAACCTTGCCTTCGTTTATAGTTCATCGGACATACGCATGATATTCATAATTTCGTTTATATTGGTACTGGTATCATTCTTTTATTTTGTTGCAGAGAAAACATTTACAGCTCATAGGGATACTGAATCAGTCTGACCTTTGCATATTGTTAATGGGATGATATCAAAAATGATCATTGAATACACATCTGGACAAATAAAACAACGCCCTGGCCGGGATTTGAACCCGAGTCACAGGCTCGACAGGCCTGTATGATAGGCCGCTACACTACCAGGGCAGTACTGGGATAATGATCAAACGGTTATAAAATTTATTCATAATGCATCCTCACATGATCAACCAGCGGGATTATCCTTTGTTCATCTAGATCACTAAAACTCTTCATATGCAGTTTCTCAAGAAGAGAGCCCTTTTATTCTACTTCCCCCTAATTCTTTCCCATAATTGGTGGTAAGGGAAGATTCGAATCCCTGATTATTCTTTTCATTTTTTCAGGATCACTTTTCAGCTTGCTCATTGTGAGAGTAACCTTACTCTTCAGATCATTCAGGTTAGCAGGACAGAAATTTGGAAGTTCCTGATATTTCAGGGCATTCCACACATATTCATCCGGGTTGAGTTCAGGAGAATATGCAGGAATTCTCCCTGTAATCAATCTGTCGTTGTGTGTTTCCAGAAAATCCTTCACGATCCTGCTTCTGTGTATTGTTATATTATCCCAGAACATGTAAAGGAATCCATGTATTTCTGAGAGAAGCTGTTCCAGGAATCTGATTGTATCATTACTATCCATGCTTCCTTCTTTAATCATGAAATATAAATTTCCGTCATGTGTTACGGCTGATGTTACTGATATACGATCCCTGTTCTCCTTCGTCTTCATTCTTGGCCTCCTGCCATTCTGGGACCATGTCTTCCTCAAACTGGGCCTGCTCTGTACTCCCTATTCATCCTGGAACAGAATTATTGCATTCTTCTCATCTGCCTCTTTCACATATTCAGGATAATTCTTTTCAAGCCACTCCCTTCACGTATTCAGTATGTAAACGCCGGTTTATAATTGTGCATTTTCGCCGGCATAAAAGTGACCCCTATCGCCGGTTTAATTTTGACCCCTGTCCATGCCATGACAGCGGTCAGAGTTATATCATCTGGACTTGGAGAAGGATACGCAATATGAGAGAGAAAGGAATGAGCATTAAGTCAATAGCCAGAGAACTGAATATATCAGGGAACAGTGTTAGGAAATATATGAAATCAGAACCATTGGTCAAAATGAACAGGAAGAGAAAATCAAAGCTTGATCCATACAGGGACACAATCAGAGAACTGATTGAAAGGCATAATCTATCATCTGTAAGGATACTGGATGAGATAAGGAAGAAGGGATATTGGTCTACTATGAAAGAAGTTTTTTGATCGTACTCCATAACGTGTGGTGTACGGGTCCGGGAAAGGCTGCCGATTTGTTCTTTGAGTCCTGAACTCGTGTAAAAGGTTGGCAGCTTACGGATCGACACCATGCCTCGAAAGAGACGAATAGTAGAGTGTTTACCGGCCACATATTTCCCGGAATTACCATAGGAGGTAACAGAATGTATATAGGGATAGACGCACATAAACTTAGCGAATCCGTATGTGTTACGGATAAGGTTGGAACTATACTGGCAGAGTACAAAATGGACAACAGTGAAGAGAACTGGAATAAGTTCATGAAGAAATACAGTAAAGATGATGCAGAGATTGCCGTTGAATCATCAACATCAGGAAAGTATGTTGCCCATCTGTTGAGGGATAATGGATTCCATCTGCACCTTGCAAACCCAAAGGAGTTGAAGCCAGTATTCAAATCAAACAAGAAGACGGATAAGAATGATGCAAGGATTCTTGCAAGGCTTCTCCGTACGGGTGATCTTCCTGAATCATACCTTCCCACAAAGGAGGTTGATGAACTGAGAACAGCCGTAAGATACAGGAGGTCTCTTGGAGAGGAGATCACCTCCATAAAGAATAAGGTCCATGCTCTCCTTGCAATTCATGGCATCAGCATAGAGGCTTCAGACATTTTCGGAAAGAGATCACTGGGCAAAATACTTGCCTCTTCGGACGGGCTTCCGGAAACAGACAGCATCATACTGACAGATCTGATCTCCAGGTTCAGTGATCTGTCACTGAGGATAGAAAAGATGCAGGATAAGCTTGCATCCATGGGAAATGGCATTGAAGAGGTGAAAACACTCATGACAATACCAGGGATAGATTACTACAGTGCAATAGCAATATACTCTGAAATAGGAGACATAAAACGTTTTCCTGACACGGATCATCTATCTTCATATGCAGGCCTTGTTCCTCGTGTGGATCAAAGTGGAGAAACTGCAATTTATGGGCACATAACAAAATCCGGTCCATCTGTATTGAGATATTTCATTGTGAATTCGGTACATACACTGATCAAGCTATCGCCAACATTCAAGAGAGTATACAGAAAGATGAAGAAGAGGATCGGAAGGAACAGATCAATTATAGCAGTGGCAAGGAAACTTGCCGTTGTCATATATAACATGCTTGAAAAGAAGAAAGAATTCGTGGAGGAACATGCGTTTAAAACACTGAAGGAGAAGAAGCTGAAGAACATGGCAGAAAGATCTGCAATATCTCATGGATTCAGCAGGGAAGACATGGAAAATGTAATTAAGGATATTGGAATTCGTTCAAAGTCAACAAGACTTCTTTCATGACACCTTAGACACGGATTTCATATTCTTCTGCATGAGGGAGTCTGTCTTCTCCATGAATTCTCCATTATTTTTGAGCACTGTGTAAATAAGTTCAGCTGGAATTCTGACAATTACAACTATGGCTCTTTTCCTTCCAATCCTTCTCACAATTCCCATAATAATCAAATATTTGATCATCAATCCCTTTTATTTCCTTATTGCTGTGTGAGAAACCATGAAGAGAACAAATCTGAACATTGAGGGGACTCTCTTAGATAGGTGCCCTCTGATGTCCCTGTACCTGACTGATCCTGTTAGGGAGCAGAGCTCATTATATGATGCAAGATTCTCCCTTTGATTCGAATCTTGACGCATCATTTATCTCAAATTTTATCACTGCTGCGGGATATATATTGATGGCTCATCACACTTTTGTGCGGGTTCATGGAAAAATCAGTAATTTACTACACTTGAATTATATTGCAGTCTTCAAATGCCCTCGATTCCTTTAGCCGAAGGCTATCTTCCCTATCAAAGCAATCCTTGAGTTTATATCCTCTGCCCTTGCGTTTGTTATTCTGTGGTTGAAATAGTTCATTATGCTGGTAGAGTAACTCTGTAAACGCTCTTCGAAAAGTATACAAAATCGTCAAATTGGATGTACCACTTCCGGTTGATTATTTGAATTGAGCTTAGTAGATAGATAGTAACCCTTTGTTGATTTTAATTATGATGATTTGTGAAAGATCATTTTCTTATGGCATTCCAAATTGCAGACACGGTGAACGGGCTCAGCATAATTGTTTCCATTTGCCGCATGAGATCATTGAGACAGTAAATGCAAGGATACAAAAACCATTGATAAAATTCAGATTAAAGTGGAACCATTAAATGGACGAAAATGGGTAAATTTGGATGAGCGTTTACACGTGATAAAGCTCATAAGGAATGGCTCAGAGCGGGCATCGTCTTCCAGCAGAACACTAGTTATCCCCTAGAGGGCACCCCTCAGGGCCGCGTCATATCCTCACTGCTTTTCAAGATATACCTGATGGAGATGGATACAATCTGGTCAATAAGGGCAGGTTGTAGAATAATGCCTCACACTCGATGATTAGGAAAAATAAAGGCTGATGTACAATTATCTCAGGGATTTTTTATATTTTTCTGATGTCTTTTACTCCCTATTATTATCGCCCCAGCTATAACGGAACCTGCAATCACAATCCCTACGATGGCATACAATTCCGTTATTGATATTCCCGATGATTGAGAATTAGATGAAAATATAAAAGCGCCTAAAATGTCAGCCATATGTATTAAAGGTTGGCCATCTGTATAACCAACAGTTAATGCAACAAGAGAATACTTACCCGGTTCAAGGTATGCGTGAGCAATAACAGCAACAGTATTATTACCAGTGGTCCCTTCCACTGGATCTACAATTGATGTGTTTTTATCTATAATTAAGCCAGAAATACCACTAAGAGATATAAAATCCTGACTGGAAGCAAGTACCATGAAAACTACCAAGGAATAGCTGTTTACAGTAAAATTATTATAGACTAGCGTTCTATTATAATACTCCTGATAATGTTTATAATTTGTATTATTATTGAAACCAAAGTGAACTGAATAACTTTTAAACCCTGACACTCCAAATCCAGCTAAAGTGTAATAATTAGAAGGTGAATTCGAAATCGAAGAGGAATTATGTTTGGAAATTGATATTTGCGCACCCGTATCATTTGATGCGGTTGTCGCATACGTTACATTTCCGCTAGAGAGAAGACTTTGAGGGCCATTCCCACCATTGTCTTCTCCAAAAACATAAATTTGGCTTCCATTAGGGAGTGAAATTGACTTATTTTGACCTACTATTTTATAATAATCCAGTACCGGATTTTTTGAATTTGATCCGCTCAACGGAGTCGCATTACTTTGTGTATAACTTACATTCATATTACCATTATTAAAAGACATCATAGAATCCATCTGAACTATAAACGAGGTAAAATAAACACCGACAAACAAAATAATTATAACAATCGCTACTATCTTGATACTTAATGTTATTTCTTTAGATATACGAGATCACCATTTTAACATTATACAATAGAATCAAACTATTTAAAATCATTCGTTCTATCTAACCATGCAGTCTAACGTGTTCGAGCGCATCAGCCTCGGTTAGCAGCCATTCTTTTAATAACGAGGGAATATCTACATTGAAGTTCTTTCCTCTCAAATTTGAGATATTAGGGTGTCTCATATTTCAGCAACTGACGATCTTCATTATCTCCCTTGGATTCTCACCCATCCTGATGTTTGATACAAGCATCAGATTATATGCAAGGATTCTTAATCCAACTGCATTATCATAATC
>JAMCUL010000008.1 GCA_023381355.1 Thermoplasmatota archaeon
AAATGATTATGATGAGCCAGTTCACCGTTTAAGCAATTTGGAGTGCATAAGTGAAATGATCTCCTACGAATAACCATAATTACAAACAATAAAGGGTTACTGAGAGCATTTAAACAAGCAACTGCAAGTGGCACCTCCAATTGGAACATTTTAGATACTTTTCGATGAGCGTTTACAATGATCCCGTTATCAACAACCACTGCTGTATCACCATCATCCCTCATGGTGAATGATGAGTTGGGTCTTCCTCTTCTCGTTGAAGGTCCCTCACTGGAATCATTCCTGTAAAAACTGCACCTTGAGATATGAAGGATATTCGCAACATCACTCACCCTTAACCCCCCGTGTCTATGTATTCATTAGCCATGCTCATTATTTCCTCACTATCTGTTTTTAAAGCATCACTTAGCAGTGCATTCTCCAGCTTTTTTTCAGCAAGCAGCCTCTTCAGCTTCTCATTCTTGGTTCCATCCTCCTGTAGTGTGGTTTCAGGCCATCCAGGCCAAAGGAATCATAAGATTCCTTCCATCTGTAGTACATTCCAGGATCTATGAAGTATTTCCTGCATGTCTCAACAATCCTGCCATTCTCCTTTGCCTCCTTTATGATGACAATCTTCTCTTCCGCCTTCCATCTTCGCAGTTCTGTCACTGTTCCCCCCTCAGACCCCTTTCAATTCGTCATTTAATATATATCTATTACTATTGGACAACTTTGTCTCATTATTTAAGGGGGCAGACCAAGAGTATACAAAAAAATATAGAACTGATATCCGACAACGAATATACACGATAAACTTCATTTGGAAAAAACCTGGAATAACAAGGTTGTTTGGGGTAACATTTTCGATCAGGACAGATAAATGTAGAATCTTTTACGAAGGAACCTGCGACTATATTGAGAAACTCAATATTGCGACAAACTATGAGGAAATTTACATAAATAGGACAAATATCGTTATCTAAGCCGGGATGGATGCAGGGAGACTTACAGATGATCTTGCAAAAAAGGACTTTTAAAGATTTGTCGAAAGCGTTTCAAAAAATGGAATAAAGGACATTGAGACGATAAAAGTGACATGGGATTCCTGAAAATTGAAGAGAGGAAAATAATTCATACATATAAACATGAAAAATCCTTTCAAAATTTATAAAATAAAATGCAATCATGAGGCATGAAATCAGAGGAATTTGAAGATGAATTTATCCTTAACGGGAAGAAATACAGGTATACATCACTCAAGAAACTTTCCGGATATGGCAAGAATCTGGATAAGCTTCCACTTTCAATAAGGATAACCCTTGAAAGTCTCGCAAGGAACCTGGATGGTGAGACTGTACGTGAAGAAGACCTCAAGAATCTCTTGTCGTGGAGTGGCTCAACCCAGGGTGATTTTGAGGTTCCACTGACAGTATCCAGGGTTCTTATGCAGGATTTCACAGGTGTTCCTGCAGTGGTTGATCTCGCATCCATGAGAGACATATTCAAGAAGATGGGAAAAGACCCTGAAGATATTGAACCAAGAGTCCCGGTTGATCTTGTTATTGACCATTCAGTCCAGGTTGATTATTATGGCACAAGTGACGCATTAAGGCTGAACTCAGAAAAGGAATTTGAGCGCAATGGAGAAAGGTACAGGTTCCTGAAGTGGGCCCAGGGATCCATGAAGAATCTTCGCATAGTTCCACCATCCACAGGGATCGTTCATCAGGTCAACCTTGAGTATCTTGCAACTGTGGTTCATACGAAGGAGTTGGAAGGAGTTGTTCATGCCTATTTTGATACTCTTGTCGGCACAGATTCCCATACCACCATGGTGAATGGCATGGGCGTCCTGGGTTGGGGTGTTGGGGGAATAGAGGCAGAGGCTGCCATGCTTGGGCAACCCGTTACATTTCTGGCCCCAAAGGTAGTTGGTGTGAACATACACGGAAAACTTAAGGAAGGAGTAACTGCAACCGATGTTGTTCTTACTCTAACAGAACTTCTGAGAAAAAGTAACGTTGTCGGAAAATTTGTGGAATTCTTTGGAGATGGTGTCTCCTCACTTTCACTTACAGACAGGGCAACGCTTTCCAACATGTGCCCTGAATACGGGGCTACCTGTGCACTCTTCCCTGTAGATGAAGAAACACTTAACTATCTCAGGCTAACGGGAAGAAGTGAAGATCACGTTGCACTTGTGAAGGAATACCTTACAAGGCAGGGAATGTTTGGCAATCAGAAGGGACTTGACTATAGTGAATTGATAGATTTTGATCTTTCATCCATTGAAAGTACAATTGCAGGTCCAAAATTGCCCCAGCAGAAAGTTTCCCTCAGTGATAGCGGGAAGAGCTTTCTCAAATTCATGGAAGAAAATGATCAGAAATTCCAGGACGGGAGGAATTCACCAGTTCAGGTTTCCCTGAAGGCAACCAGAATAAAACTTGAAGGAAAGGAAGAGACAATCAGGGATGGGGATGTGGTTATCGCTGCGATTACAAGCTGTACAAACACATCAAATCCAAGGGTTATGGTTGGAGCTGGACTTCTTGCAAGGAAGGCTGTCGAATATGGGCTGACAGTGAATCCAAAGGTTAAGACCAGTCTTGCCCCTGGTTCAAGAGTTGTGTCGCAGTATCTCACAGACAGTGGACTCCAGAAATACCTTGATAAACTTGGCTTCGAGGTGGTTGGTTATGGATGTACTACATGCATAGGAAATTCAGGCCCTCTGAAAAGTGAAATAGAGAATGCAATAGTTGACAATAACCTGTTTACCGTCGCAGTACTTTCTGGGAACAGGAACTTTGAGGCAAGAATACACAGGAATGTAAAGGCGAACTATTTGATGTCTCCCCCTCTTGTTGTCGCCTTTGCAATAGCTGGAAGAATCGATATTGACATGGAAAAGGAACCTCTTGGAGTCGGGAGGGATGGCAAGAAGATATTCCTAAGGGATATATGGCCCTCAAATTCCGAGATTGACAATATAATTCAGAAGAACGTCACCGAGAAACTCTATACGGATAACTACTCTGACGTAAACAGGTTCAGCACTCTCTGGAACAAGATGGAATCTCCTTCTGGAAGCCTTTACAGATGGGACGAAGACAGTACATACATCAGAAATCCCCCATTCTTCCAGGATTTCAAGGATGCTGTTCCTGCATATAAAGGCAAAATTGAAAATGCCCATGTCCTTGCAGTTTTTGGAGATTCTGTAACGACTGACCACATATCTCCAGCCGGGTCAATCTCCAAGGGAAGCCCGGCCGGAAAGTACCTGATGGATCATGGAGTAAAACCTGAGGATTTCAACTCCTTTGGGTCAAGGAGGGGAAACCACGAAGTCATGATGAGAGGTACGTTTGGGAACAACAGGATCCGTAACAGGCTTGTTGAGAAAGAAGGTCCCTACACACGAGCGGAAAGGAATGGAGAAGAGGAATGGATCTTTGATACTGCCATGAACAACATAGCCGCTGGTGGGTCTATTGTCTTTGCGGGAAAGGAATATGGAACTGGATCATCAAGAGACTGGGCAGCAAAGGGTCCTTATCTTCTTGGCGTGAAAGCGATCGTGGCAAGGAGTTATGAGAGGATACATAGAAGCAATCTTATAGGAATGGGCATACTTCCACTTCAGTTCAGGGAAGGGAGTACCTTTGACAGCATAAATATAGATCCATACAGCCCCATCAATATACTTTTGCCTGAAGACATTAAACCACATCAGCAAGCGAAACTTGTATTCCACCACGTTGATGGAAAAGAAGCGACAGAAGATGTTGACATAAGACTTGACACCCCTGTGGAAGTCCAGTATTACAGGAATGGCGGGATACTTCAGTATGTGATGAGAAGGATGAAAAAATAGGAGAAATGAAAGAAGAAGAGATCCTGGAAGAGCTCCTTGAAGACGTAAACAACATGAGGATACTCAGGCATATGGAAACCGCAAAGGTTGATTATGCCAAAAATATTATGCGTTATACTGAGATCGATAAACTCATAGTTTTTCAGTACCTTAAAAAATTTCAGGAAATGGGGCTGCTTGAGATATACGGGAACACTTCAATAAAGAGAACGGATGCGAAGCTCAAAAAAAGCGCTGAGGTACATAAACACCACACGTATTTCAGGATAACCAGGCTTGGCGAGATAATCCTGAAAATGGCTGATTGTAGATCCTATCTCAGTCTTCTGAATGACAGTTGCATTGAGAGGCTTTATATTAGAAGATACAGGATTATTGAACCTGAGGATTGTGACAGGAGGATAGTGAAAATGGGGCTGATAGACAGGCATGGAAAACTTACTGAAACTGGACAGAAAACACTCAATCTTGCCATCAGAAGGGGCTTCGGCAAATAATTTTATACATGTGATCTTTGAACAATGAATGAGCGTGTTACAATCTACTTAATCAGCTGTCCACTGGCAATCTTCCACATGTAAAGATCCAGTATTCCGGGCTCAATCCCGAATTCATTTGCCCTCTTCTTTATAGCCTTCTCATACTCGTAATATTTTTTTCTTGTGATTGGTTTTCCTGACATTGCCATATCAGGTTCAATAAGTCTTATTATGTGGATATCAAGAATTGCAAAATCGAACATCCCGCAGTTTCTGAGAAAATGAGATGCCTCCTTATATCCAATTCCAACGCAATTCTCGACAAGAAATTCCCTTGCAGTCCATGGATCAGGATGATTAAGGAGGGCAGGAAGCTCATCCATGATCCACCTGTTGCTCACAATGTAGCTGGATCTTGTATTATAGAACCTGTATTTTGCCAATTTAAGAGAATCCCTGAGCTGATCTCTGCCATAATATATAAATGGATAGGGCCCAAGTTCCTGCTGCATTTTTATTCCGAGAACAGCAGATGTATTTGCGGTAAGAATGCAGAAACACAGCTCAAAGAAAATATTTTCAGGCGACTCGTCCCTGAATCTCAGGAACTCATTCTTCTTCTTTTCAACCTCACATCTGAAGCCTGAATTGATCAGGGATTCCACCTCAAGCCACCATTCCTTTTCTCCCTGCTTCATATATTACGCCGTATTTGAAAAGATTTAATAAAAGGCACGTATAAGCTTATCATGATCATATACTCTGAACCTGATGCCGGAAAAGAACCACTGCTGGAATTCATAAGAAACACCCAGAAGGAACTGCACATAAACTCCTATCTTATCGATGATCCGGATATAATGACCGCAATCTCAAATACAGTTTCCCGAAAGATCAGCGTGAGAATAATAGTAGACGGCCACCCATATGATGGCTCAGGAAGGGAAAGCCTCGAGGCTTTGAGAAGAACCGGCGCACAGGTCAACATAGCCCCAGGAAGATTCGAGGGAGCAGATGTTTTTGATCACGCGAAATACATGCTTAACGAGAAAGAGTTTATTGTTGGAACAATGAACCTTACGGACGCAGCCTTCAAGAAGAACAGGGAATATTTTGTAAGGGGGGATGAAAGGAAGATTCACAAGTCCCTGATGAATATATTCAACTCTGACTGGGAGGGAAAGAGGGCAGGCCAGCATGACAGGAAGCTGCTCATGGTTTCTCCTGATTCTGAGAACAGAATGTTCGATTTCTTAAGGAACAGCAAAAAAATGTCTATTGAGACTGAGGAGATAGGGGATGACAGTATCCTTCTGGAAATCCTGAGCACCAAGGGCAGGAAACTCAGAATGATACTGCCCTCAAGCATATCTGAAAATGATGTGAAGAATGCTGAATCCCTAGTCTCACGTGATGTACAGGTAAGAATAATGCCTGCCAATGCCAAATATATGCACGCAAAGATGATACATAATAAGAAGTCAGTATTCATTGGTTCCCAGAATTTTACTGCGACAAGCCTGATGAAAAACAGGGAGGTTGGAATTTTAATAAAGAAGGGAAAAGACAAGAAGATTTTCATGGAAAAGTTCACCGAGGACTGGAAGGCATCACAGGAATTCAGGAAATGGAAGAAGAACAAATAACCTCTAATTGAAATATTATAACCAAAAACTCACACAAAATCGGTTAATTACAATATATCAAAATCTTGATCACCTGACCAAATTTAAATAACATAAATTACATAGTAAAAATATGAAAGAGCTTTATGACATGTATCCAGGCATTAATCTACAGGGGTTCAAGGTACCTGAATATTATAACTGGTCCATGGACTGGATTGATTATCTTGCAAAGACCCAGGGTGACAGGAATGCCCTTATATTTTATTATGAGGGGAAGAGGCGTGATTTCTCATTCAGGGAAATATCTGATCTTTCCTCAAGATTTGCATTTTATCTGAGTGAGAAGGGTGTCACGAAAGGTGACAGGATATTGCTTATGCTCGGGAATGTTCCAATGATGTGGATCTCTGTTGTAGCAATATTGAAAATTGGTGGCGTAATAGTTCCGACTGCAACCTCAATGACTTCCGATGATGTGAAATACAGGATAGAATCCGCAGATATCTCTGGCGTGATTACAGATGATATAAATATTTCCAAGTTCAGTGGAATGGAAAGCAGGCTCAAGGTCACAGTCTGTGCTTGGGGAAATGACGGAAAATGGGATACCATTGATCATAATTCGTTATCCAGTATAAGGAAACTTGAAACGGGCGAAAAAACCAGATCAGATGAACCGGCCCTGATATATTTCACCAGTGGGACAACAGGGCTCCCCAAGATGGTTCTTCACACACACTCCAGTTATCCACTGGGTCATTACAGCACAGCCATGTGGATTGGCATTGAAAAGAACGGTGTACACTGGAATATTAGCTCCCCCGGATGGGCGAAGCATGCATGGAGTTCCATTTTTGCGCCATGGAATGTCGCTGCAGCAACCGTTGCCTTTCATTATGAAGGGAGATTTGATCCTGCAGAGCATCTGAGGCTGATTGGAGAACTTGGAATATCTTCAATATGTGCCTCTCCCACAGTCTGGAGAATGTTCATAATTCAGGATATGACAGCAGTGAACCTGAAATCGCTGAAGACAGCCGCTAGTGCAGGAGAGCCTCTGAATCCTGAAATTATAGCAAGATTCAGGGATGTGAGCGGAACAGAGATCAGGGACGGTTACGGGCAGACTGAAACTGTTCTCATGGTGGGAAATTTCCCCGGAGTAAAGATAAAGCCAGGCTCAATGGGGAAACCATCGCCATTCTTCAGGATGTCCATCGCGGATGATGATGGGAAAAGGCTTGGTAATAATGAGGAGGGTAACATTGTTGTTGAGACCGATCCAGAAAGACCTATCCCGCTCATGGTAGGATACATGAATGATGAGGAAAAGAACAAAGAAATTTTCAAGGAAGGCCTTTATTTTACTGGGGATAGAGCGTTCAGAGATGATGATGGCTATTACTGGTATGTGGGCAGGAGCGACGATGTGATCAAGAGTTCGGGATACAGGATTGGCCCTTTTGAAGTAGAAAGTGCACTTATGGAACACGGTTCTGTTGTTGAATCAGCCGCCGTCGCCTCCCCTGATCAGGTCAGGGGAGCTGTTGTGAAATGTTTCGTTGTCCTGAAGAAGGGAATTGAGCCCTCACAGGAACTTGCTGACAGACTCAGCCAGTATGTGGCTGAAAAAACAGGTCCTTACAAACACCCGAGAAAGATACAGTTCATAGATTCCCTGGACCAGGTAAAAACGATTTCAGGAAAAATAAGGAGAAAAGATCTGAAAGAGATGGAATACGGAAAGAGGAAAAATAATCTTGGGGGCATTGAATTTATAACAAGACCTCTCAGGGAGGCTAAAGAGGAGGATGAGGAGGATGAATGATATTGAATAACACTTTTCATCCTTTTTTCTTGAAATTATATATTTTGAATTTTTCCATAAAGATTAACTCCCGACACTAAATATTTATATTTACCTATAATGAGCGAAATTTAATTAATAAGTTGTGATACTCATTCGATTTGAATGAGCGTCCTTAGAAGAAATGTTCTGATAAAAGCCCTTCAAAACGTATATGGGAGCAAGGGAGTTAGCAAGGCAGATGTTGTGGAGCTGGGGGACTTTCTTTTGGCGTTCTTTGGATATGAGGATTATGTCCTGGACAACGTTCTTTCATCACCTGAAAGAGATGCATTCTATGATCTTGAGGAAAATGGATTTCTGAAGACGCACAGGGAGGAAATAACACTTCCAAAGGGAAAAGTATGGAGGGTTAACCAGTGGAAGCTCCGGAAGAACAAGATTGAAGAATTTTCCAAGAATGTCAGGGAGGAAGAAGAGATAGAGAAAAAATATGAGGAGATTTTCAAGATGATTGAACATCAGGGAACTGTTCAGTAGAGTGCCCTGAAAAATTCACTAAACGCAACCAGAACAAATACAGAACCAAGGAAAAGATATATTGTGCGTGGCTTAAGTTCATTTGCCTTTCTTCCGAATACATAACCGGATATAAGCCCGACAATCCCTATTATGAATGCTGCCTCTATGTCAACTGTTCCTGATATTACATAGGCTGAAGCACCACTTCCGGCGGAAAGAAACATTGCCAGGGTTGCTGTTCCAACCATCTTCTTGACTTCCATTCCCCTGAAGAGGTACATCATCACTGCTATGAACATGATTCCACCGCTCGCCCCCATCGTCCCTGTAACAATTCCTACAAATATTGACAGGACACCAGCAACGAGATACCAGATTCTGCTCCTCTGTGTATCTTCTGATTTATCGCTTATGGGTTTGTTTCCCTTCCCTGATCTGAATGCCCTTACAGCCATAAGGAGGGTGAATATTGCAAATGCTATCTCCAGGGGAACTTCAGGCAGTGAGAGCGCGATGAGGGAACCAATCTGCGCACCAAGGACCGCCCCTGCCCCGAGGCTGAGGCCCAGGTAGATCTTTACATTTTTCTTCCTGAAATAGGCATATGTGACGGATACAGTTGTAATCACGTCAACCAGAAGGCTTGTGCCCACAGCCTGCTGAAATGTGTGACCAAGGAATGATAGCGCAGGCACTACAATTACAACACCACTGCTACCAGTAATGCCGGTAAGAATACCTGTAATTATGCCAATTATTGCATAGATGAGTATAAGCATCTGTGGTAAATTGCATGATCGAAGATGTATTTTTCCCAATTATGTATACATTTTGAACATTAATGTTTTATTTATAGAAAACCTGTCTGTTTCTTGAAAACTTTGCATATATGAGGATCAGGCTTGCAAATGATATTATTGACAGCGAAATGAAGGATATTGTAAAACCTATTTCTCCTGACAGATACCCAAACAGGGGAGGAACTGCCAGGAACAGTATGTTGTTGAAGGATGTGAAATATGAGTTTGCCGCGTTGAGTCTTTCCCTTGGGGTGCCTCGTGAGATGAGTATTGTGGATATTGGGAATATCCCACCATGAGGTATTCCCATAATAGCAATGAGTGCAAAATAAAGGTAGATGTTATTGACAAAACCGATAACAAGAAATGTTACGACTGTGATCGAGATGAAAAAAGTAAGTGGGATTCGGAGATGCCTGAATGGTCGAATTTGCATGTATATCCTCGTAAGAAGTGAAGCCCCGAAGAAGAATATGAAGACATAATATGCAAATGAGGAGCTGACCCCGAACTTCTCCTTTGTATAGATATCCATGAAAACAGTGAAGGCTGCAAATGGAACATTGTATGACGTTATGGATATTATTGACGCTAGAAATCCCGGGGTGTTTACAGCACCACGGACGTCCCGTTTCTCCGTTATCTCTGGAGCCCTGATTTTGAAGGAAAGAACCGAAGCTATGAACATCATCGGAAGAAATTCAATGAATATTCCGTAATAACCCACAATAGGCAGCGAAAATCTTTCTATGACTGGCCCTATAAGGAGGGAGAGAGAAAGGGCCATTGAGTATGCGGCAAGTCCCCTCTCCCTTGAGACTCCCTCAACGTTTGTAGAAATTGAGGTGAGGATATTTGTGAAAAGAAAGCCGGTGAAAAATCCAAAAACTGAAAGGAACAACCAGAAGAGTACCACGTCTTGAAAGTACAGGCCGATCAGCGAGATGGATGTTGCAAACATCGAGATTATGAAGACTCTCTTCTTTGCAAGCCCCTGGAGTCTTGGATTTACGAAGGCTGTGGAAATGAGAGTTGCCAGGTAGATTACAGTTCCGGTAAGACCAACGTCCGTACTGTTCAGTGTGTATGTATATTTGGCCAGAATTGGAGCGGTAGTGTTGACCATGTTGTTTGTCATTCGAATGAAGAAAGCCAGGGTAATCGCAACAAGTATTATCCTGGTCTGTTCCTTAAAGCTGGATCTGCTTATCATTTGCCCATTAACCTTTTCAGGATTGAGATAGAAATTATTGAGACGCCAGTTAAGACGGCCCCATATATTGGGCTATCATACAGGAGATGTTCCACTGGCTTCTTGTAAGGATCGAACCTGTCAACATGGACCTCATAATGGTCCCTGAATTCGACAACGTGGATTCCTTTTGTTGAACCATCTAATGAAGCTCTCCAGTCTGACATCTGGCCTCTAATTTCTCCAATCGATCGTTTGAACAACCCTGAATCCTCTGGCCTAGGAATTTCTTCTCCATACCTGTCAACCTTGTTCAGGTTTATCTTTCCCCGTGAAAGTACGTCGGAAATTGCTTTTTTCCAGAATATCCTGGGATCATATGTCATATATAGTCTGGGTATTTCTTCTATAATGATAATTGTTTTCAGTGGCTTGATTATGTGCAGCCATGTCTCCAGTAATGACATGCAAGATTTTTTCCTTCGATGTAAATATTATCTGAATTCCCATGAAAATTGAAATTGCCTGTTAACGATTCCTCACTGGGCGTTTGAAAAGATGCACTTAGCAGAGATATTCTCCAGCTGGTGCGTTGGATGAAAACAGGAGTGGGTATTAGACCTGCTGGAATTATCGCTCTGGCTGCTTAAATATTTCTTTAAGGGCATCACCTATTTTCCCATACCTGATTTCATATCCAAGTTCATCCATTCTTTCACTCTTTATGATCTGGCTCTGGAGAACAAGATCTGAGGCTTTGCCAAACATTGCACGAATGATTACCTTCGGTATTGGAAGCCTGGAACCCCTGCCAAGAGCCATCCCAATCTGGCGGGAAAAATCTCTTGATGTTATGGTGCCACCAACGCAATTTACTGGACCCCGGAACCTGTCATTTTCAATTGCTTTCATTATTATGCCTACCTCATCATCTATATGAATCCATGGAAAAACCTGGTCACCTGGTGACACATAACCTCCAAGGCCTTTCCTGAAATATGGCTCCAGAACCTTCAGGGCTCCCTCGCCTCTCATGAGGACAAGAGTTGTCCTTATCAAGACAGTCCTCAGGCCTGATTTTTCCGCCTGCAACGCTGCATTTTCCCAGTCTGAAACCAACTTCCCCCAGAAATCCTTTCCTGCAGGGGAGCTCTCAACAGCCTCCCTGTTTCCTTCATACCCATAAAATCCGGCAGCTGATGCGTTGATAAGCACCTCCGGCTTTTCCTCGCAGTTCTTTATTGCCTCCACGACATACTTGGTTCCCTCAACCCTGCTTGAGACTATCTCCTTCTCGTAATCCCCCTTCCATTTTGTAAGAAGAGGGGCTCCGGTCAGGTTTATGACAGCTCTGCTTCCCTCCGCAATCGATGATAATTCATCGGGCCTGTTGATGTCCCATTTAATACACAATGACATTCCATTGACCATGGAATTTGCTTTTTCTGGGTCCCGGGCAACTCCATAAACATCATATCCTGCGGAAATAAGGCTCCTTGCCACCACTGATCCAATCGCCCCAGTTACACCAGCCACCACAACTTTTTTGGCATCCATATATGAATATAGTAAAGTGAGGTATTATATTTTAGTGGCAATTTCTCCAGCAAACTTATGGTGCTCCATCTCATAGTTGAGTCTGGAAATTTTGAATGAGATTTGACGCCCACGAAAAAATACTGAAAGCAATGAATGGGTTTTGCCAGTCACCAAGAATGCACTTCTGGAAGATATTTCTTAAACTGCATATTCCTGTCTTATTCCCACAAATATTGCTTTCACGAAATTCAGGCAATGGTCCATGATGCTTCTTTATCTTGAATGATAATGTATATCCAAAGACACGAATAACGTCATTCCACAAAGAATATCTGATTGGGATTAAAGGGGATCAGAATCAGTTTTGCCATAAAGGATGTTATACATATTGTAAAAAAGGCCCTTCTTCTCCATCAGCTGTTCAAAAGTTCCATTCTCCACTATTCTTCCAGCGTCCACAACCGCTATCTTGTCCACGAGTGATATCATAGAGAACCTGTGAGTTATCAAAATGAGCGTCCTGTTCTTTGCAAATTTCCCAAGACTCATGAATATATCCCTCTCGGAGAAAGGATCTATGTTTGAAGTTGGCTCATCCATTATTATGATATCGGGTTCCCTGATCAGTGCCCTAAGTATAGCAATGGCCTGTTTCTGTCCCTCTGAAAGATTCCTTCCGAGTTCACCCACATCAGTCTCCATTCCATCAGGAAGTCGCGAGAATATTCTCGAAAGGCCAAATTCCTTTGCCTTTTCTCTTATTTCTTCATCAGTGGCACTCTTTTTTGCAATCCTTACATTCTCATATATTGAACCACGAAACAGGAATGGCTCCTGCAGCACTGGAACGATTATGTCTCTGTAGGATTTGGTCATTATCAGTTTCGTGTTGACCAGATCGAGATCTATCTCCCCATCTTTCGGCAGGTACAGTTTCAGTATAAGATTGGAAAGAGTTGTCTTTCCTGCTCCCGTATGTCCAACAATGCCGATTTTGTCGCCCCTCTTGATTTCCATGTTTATTTCCTTTAATGTATCGCCCATTCCGTAGGTGAAATCAACATCCTTAAGTGATAGATCCGTTGTGAAATCTTCCTTGTCTCTTGACCCTTCAGGTACCTCCTCCTTTTCACTGTCTATTATTCCATATATCCTTCCTGCACCAACGATAGAGGACTGGTAGGCATTATACAGCTGTGATAGCTGAATGACAGGATCGAAAAATTCCTGAACATAAAAAATAAACGCCACGAGTATACCAATCGATATCAGGCTTGACTGCAACTGCAGCGCCCCCGCATAAATCACGATCACGATCCCAAGGAATTCTATGACTCTTACAACTGCACCATAGAAAGAAGACAGCCTTGAGGCTTTTATATTGGCTCGCAGGTTTTCCTCATTGAGTCCATCAAATCTCTCCTCCACATACCTTTCAACATTGAAGGCCTTGATACTCCTGACTGAGCCTATATTTTCCGCAAGATTTCCTGTTATCGCAGCTATTGTTTTCCTGGTTTTCAGATAGTTAGCCCTGACCTTACCCTGCAGGGAAATCGTAAAAAGGGAAAGGAATGGAAGGACTATAAGGGCATAAAGTGTGAGATTGAAATCCAGATACAGCATTATTGCTATAGACATAATGACAGTCGTGAAACCCGATACCACCTGGGGAATCTGGAAGGTGAGGAAGTCACCTATTGTTTCACCATCGTTGGTTATCCTGCTTATCAGGAATCCTGATTTCACAATGCTGAAGAATGATACTGGAACTTTATGTATACTCTTGAAGGCGTTATCCCTCATATCCTTCACGGTCTTCTGTGAAACTTCTGTAGAACTTATGGCACGGAATCTATTCGAAGCAAACTGCACCATTGCAAGCCCCAGGAAAATGGAGGCGAATAATATGACTCCTGTTATACTCCTGTTATTCACACTATTAACTGCTTCGCCGATTGTGAGTGGAATGAAAGTGCCTGCCACTGCAGTGGTAATGACAGAAATTACCAGAATTGAAAGTCCTCTCCTGTTTTTCGCGATATCACTGACCATCCTGAATAGGGCTTTCCTGCCCTTCAGTGTCCGGATTACCCTTTCCTCTGCATTCTCATAACTTTCAGTCACCGGGAATCACCATAACCAAATATGTCAAGGCTTTCGAGATCTTCCAGGATTTCTGCCTGTCCATCTTTTATTATATAAGTCTCATTCGAATATTTCATGGCTGAATATCTCAGTGATACTAGGATTACAGTTATCCCTTTTACATTCTTTACAATTTCAGAAAATATGTTTAGCTCGGTCTCAGGATCAACACTTGAAGTGACGTCATCAAGGATCAGTATTGAGGGAGTTGTTACAATAGCTCTTGCTATGGCCATCCTCTGTCTTTGTCCGCCTGAAAGGGTCAGGCCCCTCTCCCCAATCAATGTCTCATATCCATCTTCAAGGGAATCTATAAAATCGTCAATCCTGGCTATCTTTGCAGCCTTAATAACAGCCTCATGGCTTATAGCCGATCTTCCAAAAATTATGTTTTCCTCAATTGTTCCTGAGAGGAGGTTGATTTCCTGAGGTACAATGGAGACATTTTTCCTCAGGGTATCGAGTGGTATTTCCCTGACGTCAATTCCACCGATGAAAACTTCACCTGCGGTTGGCTCCTCCAGTCGTGGTATGAGATTGACTATACTGCTTTTTCCACAGCCGGTCTCCCCAGTTATGCATACAAAACCTCCCCTGGGTATCTTCATATTAAGATTGCTGATTATTTCCTTCTTTCCCTTTATAATCTTTATATTTCGCAATTCAACGTCATTCTCTCCAGGGAAATTTCCTGATGTTGTTAATTCCTCGTCCATATCATCCTTGAGGACTTCATTTATTCTTCCAATGCCAGCCCTTGCATTCTCTGACCATACTATCAGCCTTCCCAGGAAACTTATAGGCATTGTCACCAGATTGAATATGTTTACAGCCGCCACAAGATTTCCCACCTGGGACCTTGCAATTATAGAAGTGTAGCCTCCATAGAGAATTACTCCTGTTGCTGCAAGACTGATGATGAACGGCATCAGGTTGTTATAGAACCCCCTGAGATGCGCTATTTCCATATATTCGTTGAAATAAGAGTCGGTGGTATCCTGGAATTTGGCTATCTGGCTATCTTCAAGAGAATACGTCCTTACGGTTCTCTGTCCATTTATATCTTCCTGAAGTCTTTCCGTCATCTCTCCATACTGTTTTCTTATATTCATCCAGTGTTTTCTTTGCTTTCTCTGGAAGATTATTCCTATATAGACAAGTACAGGAACCGTAAATAGAAAGAACAGGGCATAAAAGAAATTAAGAAATGAAAGATAGATGAGCGCAAAAATAATGATCATTATTGTGGGTATCAGCTGGGAAAGCGTGTTCATGAGGAAATTTCGCGTTGCATCAACATCCATTGTCGTCCTTGACAGGAGGTCACCTGACGAATTTCCCTGAAAGAACTTTACCTTCTTCTTCGTAAGACTGTTTACCAATTTCTTCCTCAAATTGTAGGCATATATCTGGCTTGAGTATTGTGATCCAAAATTGGTTATGAATGTAGAGACTGCGGACACGCCTGCCAGAAGCATTATCAGTTCGATCGCCGGTAGAATGGCACTGAACGCTTTTGCTTCAAGAGAATCAATAATAAGACCGATAACGATTGGGACATACAACCGACTTGCTGTGGACAGTGCAGCGGAAATAATCAGAATATATATTATCCATCTCTTGCCCTTGAGGTATTTAAGCGAAAAGATGAGAGGCTGGAGTACCCCAGTAATTTTACTGAAAAAATTATTGTGTGACAAATTAATAGTTTATTGCTTTATTATTTTTAATGTTTGCTTACATCTGTTATATATCCTGACAAAACCGGGATTGGGTTTCATTTTCATAAAGTGCGTCCGGGAAGGCAAGAAGAAATGAAAATATCCAGTGAAAAATAGAAAATAAATTTCCTTTATATCACCTGAATATCTATATATATCATATGCTACTTTACGTCCCGTGTCAACTTCAAGATATAATTTCAGTGCCGCATTTCAGGTACTCTCGGCATTCAGCGGATGGCTGATGGATGGCTATGTTTCGATTGGTTATGTGATCGTGGCTCCAATACTTGCGAGTATTTTCTTCCCGTCAACCTTTTCGCACACGTATGCCCTACTGCTTATCTTCCTTGGGCTGGTTGTGGGGGCAATTGCGAGATTCATTGGATCGATAATCCTTGGAAATTTCCTTGGAGACAAACTGGGAAGAAGAAAGATGCTTGTCTATTCCATAATGGGATTTTCCGTGTCGTCCTTTTTCATCGGTTTTCTTCCAGTTTATTCCCAGGTTTCCTACCTTGCACCTGTGCTCCTTTATTTTATTCTTTTCATAGTGGGACTTTTTGCCGGTGCTGAGTATTCGGGAGGCGCAACACTCTCCATGGAAGCCGTCCCGCAGAAGGCAAGACTTCCGGTGGGTGCTTTTGTACAGAGTGGCTACGGTGTTGGGTTCTTCATAATGCTACTTGTACTCGCTTATCTAAAATCTGTTTTTGGAATTGCGCAGTATGATGATCTTGTGTGGAGAGTCATGTTTTTCACAACTATAATCCCTGGAATTGTGGCGCTCATCATAAGGCTCTTCACCACTGAGAGCGAGGTATTTGTTGATATGAGTGAAAAAAATGAAATAGAAAATGTACCCGCCAAGGGCATATTGAAACAGATAGACTCAACCGTTGCCTCCTTTATCCTTCTCACAGGCCTTTTACTCCTCAACAATGTTACATTAAGTTTCTATCCAACTTTCCTCGGGGATCTATATGCATCACTTGCCAACAGCCCTCTGATAGATGACTACAATGCAGAAATCAACCTGATATCCCTTGTCGGAGTGTGGATCGGAGGAATAGTTGCATATTTCATATTCAGGAGGAAATTAACCCTTGGAGTGTATTCTGTTATATTCATAGTAATATTATATCCAATATATCTCCTGACCACTTCCAATACCCTCTTCTTAACTCTGGCGGCCTTCTCTGCAATTGCTTTTGTTGAAGCCGCCATCTTTTCAAGTATACCTGCTTATCTCGCAGAGATTTTCAGCAAATCCCACAGGACGACAGCAATGGGAACCATTTACAATGGTGCCGCAATACCAGCAAGTTTTGGCATATCGGCCATATACTTCATAAGTTCGTTTCATTCTGTATCGATGTCAGCAGCTTGGTTCCTGATCATGGTGGTTAGCTCCATTCTCCTGATTCTCGGTATAGTACTGTCATCTGAGACAGGGATTGGAGGGAAAGATCCAATTACAAAATGAATCCTGACGCTTGCAGGACTCATTCCATTCCTATTTTTTAAAAGGTGCAGATGGAATTTGAGCATTTTTCCTCAATATCTTAAAATCCTTTCATTTAATTCTGGCTTCATGAGTGAAATAGAGAAAATAGTACCCGAGAAAACAGCACTGGTGATCATAGATTTACAGAAGGGAATTGTAATGATGGATGCGAAACCAAATCCCGCAAGCGAGGTAATAAAGAACGCATCAATTCTCGCATCCAGATTCAGGGAAAAGCACATGATTGTTTTTCCGGTACACGTCATTTCATCACCGGAGACCGGGTTACATCCGAAGAGTGACAGCAATATGCTCAGATCAGGACCAATGCCTGATGACTGGGCTGATTTTGTGCCTGAGTTAAATGTCTGCAGTGATGATGTGGTAATCACAAAAAGACAATGGGGGGCTTTCTACGGTACTGAACTTGATCTTCAGCTAAGGCGCAGGGGAATAGATACAATTGTACTTTGCGGCATAGCGACAACATATGGGGTTGAAAGTACAGCCCGTTTCGCCTATGAATATGGGTATAACCAGGTATTCGCCTCCGATGCAATCAGTGACATTTCTGAGGAAAGCCATAATGTTTCGGTAAATCATGTGCTCAAAAGGATTGGAAGAGTCCTGACAACTGAGGAAATTATAAAATTGCTTTAACTTGTATACTGCCCAACTATTAATTATTCAGATATATTTATATGGGTTATTTTTTTATCCCTATATGGACAGTATTGACTCGACAAGCGGAATGCAAAAGGTTCTGAACACGGGACCCGACTCCAATAGCATAGCATCCTATTACCTCCTTATCGGGATAGGAGTCCTGATAACTGTTGTCCCCATTATAGGGCTTTTAGGATATTTTATAGTTTTTATAGCTTTCATCCTTCTTTTCCTTAAGAGACACGCTATGGGTGACCTCCAGCGCAGGTTATTAACCTTTGATATTGTGATTTTCATAGTTTCCCTGATAGTAATCATGGTCGGGTTTGTGGCCATTATTTTTACCACGATATTCAGCCAGACATTCCCATCAGGCTCAAGTAGTTCTTCGGTGTCACCAGCACTGATTGGTTCAATTCTAGGTGATTTGATGGGTCTCGCTATAGCCATAGAGATAGTCCCCTTCGGGATATGTTACCTGCTGATGGGCGTTGGTATTGTCGAGGATATTGAAAGAAGGATATTCTCACTCCTGATTCTCGCAGGGATTGCTGTTTCTGTAATTGGAACTTATATCAGTATTTCAGGGATCAACATAACATCCATTGTTCAAAATTCATCGAATGGCACTTCCATAAACTCTACCGGTACCATAGACAGCGGCATATATGGATCTGTAACACCCTTCGGCATTGCCAGGGTGGTCCTAATCGGCGTTGCGTTCATATACCTGTGGAAGGTCGTAAAGGAGGGCCACGGGGATATCCAGAACATTACATCCCTGGGCAGCTCAGGTGAACCATATTAATTACATCATTTTCCTTTTTCAAGCAGTGTTGGGAAAATCGAATTTTTAGAGTTTCCAAGATTTTCTTGTCTTCATGGAAATTTCCATGGTTTAAACTAATTTATTTATCACTCTCATTCAAATGATCCTTCCCTGTTTTCCTTACTTCATCAAGGACTTCACCATTGTCAAGACCTGTAACGTCCCCGGTCTCTGCATTCAGGAATGCTGATTTTAGAAGTCGCCTCATGATTTTTCCATTCTTTGTTTTCGGGAGAGAATCTATACAGAAAACATATTTCGGCCGGAATGACTTACCCAGAAAATTTTCAACGCTTTTGTATATGTTGCTCTTAACCTTTTCATCGTTCGCCCCAGTGTAAAATATCACCACGGCTTCACCCTTTATCGGATCCGGAATACCGAAACTGGCACTTTCAACAACTCCCTCCACCCTGTTGGAAGCATCTTCAATTTCACCTGGCCCCAACCTCTTTCCAGCTACCTTGATCACATCATCAGATCTTCCGAGAAGTGTGAAGTAGCCTTCATCATCCTGTATTGCCCAGTCTCCCTGTACCCAGTAGCCCCTGAACTGGCTCCAGTAGGTGTCAATATATTTCCTTTCATCCTTCCAAATTCCTCTCGTCATTGACGGAAGATGCTCCCTTGTTGCAAGGAGTCCAACTTCATTTACGACTTCCTTTCCGTCCTGGGAAAGAACGGTAACATTCATTCCAAGTCCTCTGTATAAACACCTTGGTTTTAGAGGGATTACAGGAGTGGAGGCTACAAAACAGCCTATTATATCGGTTCCTCCAGAAACATTGCATATGGGAATTTCTTTCCTGCCAAATTTCTCAAAGAGATACATCCATGATTCAGTGTCCCAGGGCTCTCCTGTAGATGCAAATGCTCTGACACCCCTGAACACCCTATCAACACCCTTCGACTTTGCCGTTCTTACAAATGTGGGAGAAAGCCCAAGGACCGTTACTTTATTTCTTTCAGCCATGTCCCAGACTCTTTCCATGTTGGGATAATCCACGGCGCCAGGATAAATAAATACTGAGGCACCTATGCAGTTTGCCCCAATAATTTCCCAGGGCCCCATCATCCAGCCGAGATCTGTTATCCAGTAAATGGTCCCATCCTCCTTCAGGTCTGTATAATAGTATACCTCCTTCGTTATGTTTACAAGTGCGCCACCATGAACGTGGACTGTTCCCTTTGGTTTGCCAGTTGTTCCTGATGTGTAAAGCATAATTGCCGGATCCTCAGATTTAGTATGTACGCTGCTGACGTAATGACCCCCATCAAGAAGATTGCCAAAATTATATTTCCATCCTTCTCCTCCAACAACAATCAGCTCCGTATTCTTTATGTCTTTAATGGACTCTGCCATTTTTATGTTCTTTCCCTTTCTTGTGTAAGAATCAACTGTAAATATGAACCTGATATCTGCGTCTCCTGCCCTCACCTCCACACTCTCCTTTCCGTAACCTGAGAACATGGGAACCGCAACAGCTCCGATGCGCATTATTGCATACATTGCTATTATTGCCTCGGGAATCATGGGCATGTATATCCCCACCCTTTCACCCTTTTCTATGCCAAGGTCGATGAGGGCTCCCGCGAGTTTTCCTGTTTTTTCATCGAGATCCCCGAACGTAAGGCTACCCCTGACGCCTTCCTCAGTCTCCCACTTGACCGCATCTTTCTTTCGCTGCTTATGCCTTTCAACACAGTCAAATGAAATGTTTATCTCACCACCAGTGAACCATTTGGTAAATTCCTTTCCACCCTCTCTATCCCTCACTTTTTCATATTTTTTAAAAAACCAGATGCCCATGTGTGTTACAATACCATCATAAAACTGTTCCATGTTCTTATCGGCATAATCATAAAGATCCGTGAAGCTGTCCAGATTAAGATACCGTCTGAGTGAATCAAGATTGCTCTTCTCGATTGACTCTTTGGTTGGGAAATAAACAAATTCATCCTCACTTTCCATAATGGGATAACCAAATGATCTATAATTTAATTATTCAATTTAAAAACTGTTTGGCTTCAAAAGATTGTGTGTGTGATCTGACATCACCAGGCTAAATATTTCTATACAGTGATGATCTAAGGCTTCATTGAATGGAAGCATATATGAACGGGAGCTTGTAGGAATTCTCTCTGGAAACAGCAAGATTATTGAGAGGATAAGCAAGAAGATGGACTTCCTGGCCAGGGAATCCCTTGAAGATCTGATAAAATATCCTTTCTATGTAACAAGGGCGGCCGGATCGAAGGGAGCAGATCTTGTTGCAGTGAGATTTGACATTACTTTTGTCATAGAGATAAAGAGTTCTGTGAGTGATGTACTAGCCTTTTCTGCATCTTCAGGAAAGAACCAGGAACAGGCAGAAAGACTTGCTGAAAAATGTAGCAATGCTGGCCTGTTTCTTACCTACGGATTCAGGTTGAAAAACGCTGTTGGCGATCCCTGGAGAATATTCAAGGTTCCTGGGGAACCTAAGGGAAGATTCAGAAATATTTATTCTATAATACCGGGAATTGAAATAAGCAAAAATGAAAATTTCGTTATGAAATGGAAGAATGGCCTTCCACTCCACGATCTTCTTTCCTATCTGAAGGAATCACATTGACTGTTTTATTCCTTTTTCGAATGCTTCCATTCCCTCATCTATCTGTTCATCCGTTATGATTAGAGGAGGAATGAGCCGGATAGCACTCTCGCCTGTTCCGAGTACAATCACTCCATTCTTGAAGGCATTCATTTCGACTGAGTCCCTGAATTTTGCAAACGGCTCCTTGCTCCTTCTGTCCTTTACAAAGTCCACAGCCTGCATCAATCCTATTCCTCTCACGTCTCCGATCACATCATACTTCTCCTTAAGTTCCTCCATCCTCTTCCTGAGATGAAGCCCCCTCTTGGCAGCATTTTCAACAGCGTTCTCCTTCTTCATTGCCTCTATTGTTGCAGAGCATGAAACTGATGCAAGGAGATTCCCGCCATATGTATTTGAGTGGAGACCCTGTTCAGGAAAATCAATCTCTGACTTAATAACCACTGCCCCCATTGGTATTCCATTTGCTATGGCTTTTGCGAGCGGTATGATATCAGGTTCAACCCCAAAGTGTTCAGATGCAAACCATTTTCCGGTTCTTCCAAAGCCTGCCTGAACTTCATCCATTATAAGAAGCATGTCGTTGTCATGAGCAAGTTTTATCAGCTTCTTATGGAAGTCCATCGGAGGGACTATATATCCCCCCTCTCCCTGGATTGGTTCAGCCATAATTGCTGCAACATTTTCAGGAGGCATGTACATCTTTAAAGTATATTTCTCAATGAAGTCGAGAACTGCGTTTGTCAGTTCTTGAGGGTGCTCATATCCATCTATTCCGAAGACGTTCCTATAAGGATTGGGAAAAGGTACATGTTCCACCCCGGGCATCGTCGGGAAAAGCCATTTCTTCTGGATACCTTTGGAAGCGGTAAATGAAAGAGAACCCTGGGATCTCCCGTGAAATCCACCGATGAAGCTTATGAACTGCTGTTTTTTCTTGTTCACCTTTGCAAATTTTATGGCAGCTTCATTACTCTCTGTTCCACTGTTTGTGAAGAAGACCTTTTTTGAGAACCTGCCAGGAGTTATTTCCTCAAGTGCTCTGGCTGCGTCTACCTGTTCCCTGTAATAGAAATCAGTACCTGCGAAATGCCATAGTTTCCATAGCTGTTCCTGTACTTTCCCGGTTATGTAAGGGTGGATGTGTCCCATATTGCTTACACTTATACCAGCTGCAAAATCAATAAACACGTTGTCATCTACATCCTCTACGTATACTCCTTTCCCCCTTTTTGCTACAACAGGGAGCGACTTTGTACTTGTAGCCAGATACTTTTCATCATCTGCCACTATCTTCTTTGCATTTGGTCCAGGGGGAGTTACTTTTATTCTGACTCCCGGCTTGAAACTTTCTTCATAATTTTCCTGCATAAAATCACCTTATTAACTATGTGTACTGTAAATATATAGATTATGCAATGAAAATCGAAAATGAAATACGAAAATCGTAACAATCATCATGCATAGAAATTTATCATTAAAGGAATTACACTTCCAATGGAAAGTGGTCCCGAAATAAAACTCATCAAAGAATTTTATAGAGATGAGGTTACTGACAGAGAGTTTTACAGGAGGCTTTCTGTAAGGATAAAGAACGATAAGATAAAGAAGAGCCTGAAACATCTTTCAGAGGTTGAGGATTATCATGCGGATTACTGGGCGTCAAGATTATCTATGCTAGGCCAAGAGAGCAAACAACTTTTTCCTTACAGGTTCAAATTAGTATTGCTTCTTTTTGTTACGAGGATAATAGGTTTGAATCTGACCATAAATCTGATGGAAAGGGGCGAGGTCGAAAGTATCATAAAGTACAGGGAATTTTTGAAACGAATAAATGACAGTGAGCTCGCGGAAGGACTCAACAGGATAATAGAGGATGAAATCAGTCATGAAAATCTTTTCAATGACATGAATGAAAGGAGGGAGAAATTCCTGGACAGGATACAGTCTTTCATATATGGCATGAGCGACGGTCTGGTGGAAGTCCTGGCAGCCATTGCAGGACTGACTGCCATCATACAGAACAATTTCATCATAGCTATGAGTGGCCTCGTTATAGGTATAGGAGGGACTATAAGCATGATGCTTGGTGCTTATCTTTCCAAGGCTTCTGAAAGCGAGTTCAGGATATCCACAATAAAGAGGGAAATGCTTGTTGATGAAACAGTGGAAGGATCGAAAAAGTCTGAGATAAATGCGCAGGCAGGCAGATCTAAGGATTCAGCCGTGACAACAGGTCTTTCCTATGTGTTTGGAGCTATATTCCCGATAGCCCCGTTCTTGTTTCCGCTTGGCTTTTTATCACTGCTCATAGCAGTTGCCCTGGTGGCCATAGTACAGGCAATCAGCAACGGTCTGATTGCCATTGCACTGAATACCTCAATATTGAAATCATCCTCACGGGCTGCACTGCTCTCCCTCCTGGCTGCGACAATAACATTTCTGGTGGGATTTGTTTTTCATACATACTTCCATCTTTACATAACATGAGGGGAGAATTACCAAAATTTTTCATACATCGGTGCCTGGCACAACTTTGTGTGGTAATATGAAGACAGCCATCGTGATATGTGTTCAACCTTGTGGGTGGTTTTTGGGATAAAGATGAATTCATAATATTTGAAAACTATTATAAGTTGAAAAACATTCTTTTATTACGGAAAGAATCGAACTTTTTGATGTCTCAAAAAAATACGGCAGCAAAACTGCTCTGTCTGGTCTCAATCTGACATTTAGCAGTGGAATTGTTGAAGGAATAATAGGTCCTAATGGATCCGGCAAGACGACTGCATTGAGAATTATTTCCGGGATTATCAGGTATGATTCAGGAACAATCAAGATTGACGATCAGAATGTTGAGAATTATGACAAATTCGCAAGGAAGAACATTTCATATGTCCCAGAAACCCCAATACTGTATGAGACACTTACAGGAAATGAATACTGCGATCTGTATGCTAATGCAAGAAACGCAGATCGTGATGATTATGACGAAAGAAAAACAAGGATTGCTGATGCGCTTGATCTTGTGGAGGTAATGGATAGACCGATAGGAATGCTTTCGTTTGGGACAAAGCAAAAAGTGTCAATACTTGCTGCACTTTCTTCCGACCCGCAAGTGCTGATACTGGACGAGTCCTTAAATGGGCTTGACCCTACATCCATAATAGTTGTGAAGGAAATAATGAGAGAAATGGTAAAAGCCGGTCATTTTGTAATTTTCTCCACTCACCTTCTTGATATTGCTGAAATCATTTGCCAGAGAGTCCAGATACTTGACTCTGGAAAAAAGGTCCTCGATGGCAATATGGACGAACTGAAGGAAGATGAGGAAAACGGATTTCTTGAAAAATTATTTCTTGCGATAACAGGAAAGGAAGATGTTCTTGACAAGGCGAAAAAATTGGGTGATTCATTATTTCAATCAGACAGGTAATTTATGAGTCAAACCTGATCAACATTGAGTACAGGTATCAGGCAATCAAATCATCAGAAAGATTTAATAATGAATTTGAGAAAAGATCGTTTTCAAGAAAATATATCCAGAATATGGTCCTCCGCTCCGGCATTATCTATGGGGCCATTTTTCTGGTATTTTCAACACTTCTTTCACTTAGCGGCAGGAACGTGCCCTCAACTGGAATTTATGACAGCGGTTTTTCTATTTTTCTCTACCAGTTTGGAATAAATACGTTCGGAAGCTTCATGTGGCTTCAGACACTGAGAAACGAGAGAGTCATTGATCCGGTAAAGATCATGTTTACAGAGGATAGCGGAATTGCACTTCCGGTATCATGGTTTCTCAGCACCGGGTCGTACACACTCCTGCTGGATGTGCCTCCTATTGTATTTTATTACTATATTAACAAGAATCTTGATGATGTTTTCCTCCAGATGATCTGGGGTGGCGCGTGCATAGTCCTGGGATTTTCCCTCGGTTCCGCCATGTCAATAATAACACACAACGGAAGGTGGAGTGGCAGGATCGGATCGGGAGTCTATAACTCCCTGAAAATGATCGGACTGATAGGCATTTTCATAATATTCGATCTTACAATTTTCTTTCCGGGATATATTTCCATTTTTTCATTTGCAGTTGACTATCCACTGAATTACATTTTTCCTGTTCTTAATATTGGCTTCATAGCCTTCACATTGCATGCTACAATAGATTCCTTGATCGCCTCATTTTCCTGGAGTATTTTCTATCTCATTTCCTCTGTTTATCTGGCGTACTTTCTGTCTAAGAAAATAATGGCAGATCTTTTTGAAAGAAATATGGATACAGGGAAGAGGATGAGGAGTAACCTCTTCAGAAACCATTACAGCTCAATATTTTCGCTGGCCTCCAAAGATTTGAAAATTGCCACAAGGGACATAACAAATCTTTATACCTTCTTCTTTCCGGTCTTTTTCAGCCTTCCTGCCCTTCTTGAGGTCTTTGTGAATAAGAAATTCGGGACCTTCCCCCCACTCTACACTTTTGCTGCCGTATTTGTCCTCACATCAGTTTCCGTATCATTCTATTCACTGCAGTCACTGATCATGGAGGGGAAGAGCTTTGTCAACATGAGGATATGGCTCATCCCAAAGAGGGAAATTATCCTTTCAAAGACGCTTTCCTCATTAATAATTTTCATGTTCTTCGCCATACCTATTGTTTTTGTAATGATCGGTGCAAATATAGGGGATCTTCCATATGCAGCCATAATAATAGTGGACGCTGGGTTGGCATTTTTCTTCTCTTCCCTGCTAACACTGTCATTCATGATGACCCGGATTCCTGAGGAGGCTTCCAGCGTCAATATCTATTCCTTTGATGGGATCATTGGACTCATAATAATTTTCGCGATATCTGCCTTTTCCGGGGCATTTGCCCCTATCATTTCTTTCACTGTGAGCGCTTTTCTCGTCGTTCCTGGAATAGATTTCCCGTCCATATTTCTGGGAATTATTCTAATATTAAGCCTGATTCTCATCAGATTGAGTCTTTCATACCTTTCAGGGAACGATAAGGCAAAAGTATAAGGAAAATTTATTAATGGTATATAAATGCACTCAGACTGAGTGATAATTCATGGTAAATGTCAAAGAAGTACCTGCAGACCTACTGGTAAATGAACTGGCGCTGCAGTTTGGGGATATGAAGAATATTGAGATTCCAGAGTGGACACTTTATACAAAGTCTGGAGTTCACAGGGAAAAAGGCTGGACTCAGGAGGACTGGTATTACAGGAGACTGGCATCAACCCTGAGAAAAGTGTACGTGAATGGGAATATTGGGATTCAGAGACTTAGCGAGGAGTATGGCGGAAAGAAAGATGGAGGATCAAAGCCATATCATCCTGCTTCAGGAAGCAGATCTATTGTAAGGCACATGTTCAATAAGCTTGAGGAACTCGGACTTGTTAAGAAATCGGAAAACGGGAGAGTAGTGACTCCTAATGGCCAGGCAATGCTTGATAAGGCATCTAAGAAAGTAATGGAAAGACTGGCTGAGGAAAGACCTGAACTTAAGAAATACCTTTAATGGAGATGGTTTTGATGGAAGGGGACAGAGAACTTGAGGAACTCAGAAGGAGGAAGATGGAGGAACTTCAAAGGTCCCAGAACGAATCGCAGCTTGAGAACGAACAAAGGGAACAGCAGGATGCCGAGAGGGCAAGGAGGTTGCAAATACTGAGACAAATCCTTGATCCCGAAGCGAGAGAAAGATTGGCAAATGTAAGGCTTGTAAGACCTGACATAGCCGACAACGTTGAAAATCAGCTGGTCCAGCTATATACCATGGGCAGGATAAATAGAATAATTACAGACCAGGAAATTAAGCAGATACTGTCTAAAATGACAGAAACTAGAAGAGAAACACATATTGAGAGGAGATAGAAATGAGTAGAAATAAGGAAACGGGAAGAAAAATCAGATTGATGAAGAAGACTGTACAGAACAGAAGAGTACCGGGATGGGTAATAATGAGAACCGACAGGAAGGTGTCTCAAAACCCTGCAAGAAGAAACTGGAGAAGGAATAATTTAAAACTTTAGGTGTTTCAAATGGCAGACGATGAAATAAGTAACGAGATATTGATGAACATTCCCCTCAGGAAAGCTTTCAGGAGCTCAAAGAAGAGAAGAACAGATACCGCCATAAGGATGATACGTGAGCATGTTTCAAGATATACAAAAACCGAGCTTTCCCAGGTCTGGATCGACGGAAAAATAAATGAAGAGGTCTGGAAGAGGGGAAAATCAAAGATCCCAGGGAGCATTCAGGTAAAAGTCTTAAAACTCCAGAACGGCGAAACAGAAGTTCTAATGCCTTGAAATGATAAGAAAATTTTCTATTTTTGAAAGTGAATTCATTGGGCTTTATTGCAGGGCCTGGGATGACATTGCAATTGTACCAGCAAATATGGACGGGTCTTATAGAAGCACCATAAGCGAGGTTCTTGATGTGAAAGTGCTTGATAGCCGGATAGACCCATCAGGAATGTATGGCGTTTTTTCAGTGATGAATTCAAATGGCATCATCATTGGAGGAAATGCAGGTGGCAAGGATCTTGACTTTGATCCTGGAAACAGAAGAGTGCTTTACCTGAAGGATACTATAAATGCTGTAGGCAATGATATTGTTGCTAATGACCATGGAGCAATGGTTCATGAGCATTTTGACAATAAGAACGTCAGGATGATTGAAGATGCGCTTGGAGTTGAAACTGTGAAGGGGATGATGGGAATATTCCTGACAGTCGGCTCAGGAAGCGTTGCCACAAACAGGGGAATGATCGTGAATCCTGAGGTTTCAGATGATGATATTGAGATCCTCAGGGACTTATTCAAGGTTCCAGTAGGCGTGGGAACCGCAAATTTTGGAAGTCCAATGGTTGGGGCAAGTTTGATTGCGAACACCAAGGGGGTCCTTGTTGGGGAAAAGACCACCTCCATTGAGATAGGTGGTATAGACGATGTTCTTTCTTAAAGAATCTCCTTTATTTTAAGGAGGGAGACCAGTTCAACCCCAGATCTGCTGAGGAGTTCCTTCCCCCCTTCCTCCCGATCGATTACCGTGATCACTTTATTCACTTCCATGCCTTCATTGCGAAGTATTTCTATTGCCCTCATCACAGATCCACCAGTAGTGACAACATCCTCAATGAGATCTATCTTCGAACCCTTTGAGATGTTACCGATTATTATCTTCTTCAAGCCGTGTTTTGCCTCTTTCCTTATGATAAAATAAGGGATCGACTCTGAATAGGCGACAGCAACAACAATTGGTACCGCACCTAGCTCTACCCCTGCTACTGCATCTCCATCTATCTTCTTAGATATTTCATTGACTATTTCCCTTAATATTTCCGGTTTAGCACAGGCATCCTTGATATCTGCATAATATTCTGACTCCTTCCCAGAGGTCAGAACAAAGTGCCCTCGCTTTACTGCACCTTCCTTTATGAGCAAATCCCTAAGCATGAACCAGTATTTCCTTTACTCTTATTAAAATGTCATGTATAAGTAAATGGCAGAAGTGATTATTTAATCCGGGTCATATGGTGAATATTTCTCACCCCCACACGCCGGTTTTTCCATATCCTTTATGTGAGTAAATAGAGAATAACAGAAGAGGCTTTTTGGAACGAAGAAGGCACATGTCGGACAGATTCGCTGAATATTTTCAACCTCTCTGCTCTGAGTTTCAGCATCACTTCCAGATCTCTTACTTATATATGCCGATATTCCATTGTTTATTAAGCCTTCAACAAATCCCATGAATTCCTCCTTGCCAAGGACATTCGTAAGGAAGCCTGGGTCAATTTTCGCATCCAGGCTTATAGAGGTGACTCCTTCGCTTATTATTTTAATGTGGAATACAAATTTCATAGATACTTTTGAATCCTTTGTACTTTCATAAATTATCTGATCCATTATCCTTTTGACTGAGATATTCAAAGGTATCTTTCTTGTAACGCCGAGTTTTTTCATAACGAGCACTATATTATATGTATTTGGTGAAGTTCTGGCGGCGTATGAAGTGTGAGGATCGTTCCTAAAAAAGATATCTGGATTGGTGAGTGCTTCAATGGCTTCATCCATACTTACATCAGCAGAAATTTCAGATATATGATGCAACAACTTTGTCAATTATTTAAGAATAGTTAATATTTGAACATTACGGACTAATATATTGAAAACTTATCATATAAATCAAGCAGAGCATCGATTCTAATATCACCTGCTGCATGGAATAACACAATATTAAAATACCTCAATGACAATTGTCATACAGGTGTCCAACATGGAAAGTGTAATGGAAGATGACGAAATCGATAGATTAGCGGAGCAGGCAAGCATCAAGATCAGGGTGATAGGATGTGGAGGAGGCGGGTCCAACACTGTGACAAGTCTCAAAAGAAGTGGAATGCAGGGAGCTGCAATTATTGCAATTAACACTGATGCTTCCCATCTGCGGAAGGAAACCGACGCAAACGCAAAAATACTCATCGGAGAAAAAGTAACTCACGGATACGGGGCGGGAAATGATCCGGAGAAGGGGAAGGAGGCCGCCATGGACACACAGGAGGTCCTGAAGAAGGCTACCTCCAGCTCCGACATAATTTTTCTTGTAGCAACCCTTGGTGGAGGGACTGGAACAGGCAGCGCACCTGTTGTCGCTAAATTTGCAAGGGAAAACAAGGCTATGGTTTTTACTTTTGTAACTCTACCATTCAAGGAGGAGGGTGAGGCAAAGATGATGAACGCTAAGAACTGGCTTCCCTATCTTGCAGAAAATTCAGATACCATAATTGTCATTCCAAATGATAGGCTAAAATCACTTTCCCCTGATTCTAATCTTCAGAAATCCTTTGAGATTACAAATAAATTCATAATGGAGCAAATTACCGGGCTCGTTGGAACCATAAACGAAAGAAGCCACATAAATATTGATTTTGAAGATTTGAAGAAGGTTCTTTCAAAATCAAAGGCTGCATATATAGCAATAGGTGATTCAACAGGCGGTGACAATAGAATAGACTTCGCAATTGAGAAGGCATTGAACAATCCACTGATTGATGTTGACATATCAAAAGCGAAAGGATGCCTGATGAGGATCATAGGTGGGGATATCAAAATGAAGGAATTTGATAGGGCGCTAACAAAGGTTCACGAGATGATGAATGAAGACTGCGAAATTATTGCAGGAATTGAGAACAAAGAGCAAATGGGAAGCAACATAAAAATATTCTTTGTCTTCACTGGAGTCGATTCCCCATATATAATTGGATCTGGTGAACGAATGACGGGAAAGCTCTTTGGAGAAGATGAAGAAGGTATAGAACCCATTCAGTAGTTTGAATCAACCGAAACCATGGGCTCCTTCTTCCGTGGTTCTATCGATTTCATATTTGGAATGGCCTGGAACCAATTCCACTTTAATGGGTGGTCACTACGTGAATCTCACAAGGTTTAAGGATCCAAAGGATTTTTATCTTCATTTATGACCTCGCTGATAGAAATGCATTCTGGAGTCTTGCATAACTCAGTCAAAAAAACATTATTGTATCTTTGATTGTCATTTTGAAAGTCTGAAGAGCCATTTTTAGATTTTTTTCACTTGCCAAATTCTTTCATGAACAATCCATCAAATTAGGAAAGGTTTTAATTCGCATATGGAATTACAAGTTCCGTTGGCAATAGAAAACTTCCTGAATCAGACCGTTACGGTTGTATATGAAGGGAATACCGGGCAGCTTATTTGCACCCTCATTGGATACGATGATATGGGGATAATTGTTGCTTACAGGGATCATAAAAAATTCATCCCCTGGAGACACATAGAAGAAATAAGGGAGGTTAACGAATCAGACAGGCTTGAGGACCTGAAAGTCAAGAAAGAGGAAAGAAGGAGGGAAGTAAGCCCTCTTGTGATTTTCTCCCTTACCATGCTTTCCATCGGTATCATTTCAACTTACCTCAGTTTTCATTTCATTCAGTACATACCAGAATATGGAGCAGAGAAGAGTTATTCGGCGGCAGCAATGTCTCCTTTAATTGTAATAGGAATCCTTGGCGCATTTCTGGCAATACTGACTGGGAGAGCGAGAATAGCCACATTTCTTTCCGTTATTTCCGTCATAGGGATAGTCGCAATATTAGTCCTGTTCGGGTTCTGATTTTTCAGATACGAGATTTCCAAGTCCATAAATGGAGTATTCATAAACAAGAACGAAGAATAACAGAAATATAGGAATGAGATAGATGTCATTTATCACAATTACAGACTCAATGAACCAGAACAGGGAAAATGTCAGTAGAAGGGAAGCAACAACGACCTTCATTATTGCCTGCTTGATCTGCCTTATTTTTGTTCTCAGTATAAATGAACCGAGTATAACTATGATGCCTCCAAATATTGCACCATAAATAGTCGATATGAAACCCTGCGGATAAAGCGCAACAAGCACAATGGCAGCTTCAAAAGCCTCCGTTGCTCCCACAAGAAATGCTGTGGTATTCACACCTTTTTCCCTCGGTTCTTCCTTCTGGGACTTTGGAAAATGTTTCAGGTATTGAAATTTCATTGATCTCCTGGCGCTCTTCATCAATCTCTGGCCAAAATAAAGAAGCAGTACTGCAGAAGCAAGCCTAATATAGAAAATAGGAAACACGGCAATTTCCTTTCCCAGCACAGTTGCCGGTCCGAGAACAACGAAGATTCCAAGAATGGCAGCGACGAAAGGCCTGGCACTTCTGGCATCTGCGGAAAGCGCCATTGATACCGCTGAAGCTTCTGACATCTCTAGTAGCATGATTCCCATGGCGGCCAAAAATATTCCGGGATTTACCATCATAATCGAAATAGATTCATTTTATATTATATATTCTAATTAAAAATCTGGCGTGTTTAAGAAAAATTGGGTACGATGGAATACACACACTTTTATATTATTTATGCATTGTAATCCGATGTGTTCTGATTGTTTTGAAGATAACTGTGAATGTGATGAATGTTACCGGTTCAGGCACAATCCTGCATGTCCCCGATGTGGCCACACTATTTTTCTGGACTGTTGCCAGGGTTTTTGATATTACCATAATAAGACTGAATCGTTTAAAAAAACATTGGAAAGGATTAAAAACGCCTCTCCAATTAGTGATCGTTGGTCGATCTAAGGACTCTTGTCAGCAGTTTCAAGAATATTTTGAGGAAAAATGTGGGAAGAACCACATTGCTAGCATTTGGGGTGGTGCTATATAGCGTAATTTCTGAATATCTCATTGAGAATCCAATAAAATCTGCAGGCATTCATTCCCTCTTCGAATCCCTGTGGTGGACAATGCAGACAATAACCACCGTGGGATATGGCGATGTTGCCATTGTTGGATTTTACGGGAAGGTGAATGCGATGGTTATCATGATCATAGGAATCGGGACATTCAGTCTTCTTCTTGTGACCGTTGCAGCAGAGATAGTGGATGCCAAGCTTCTAAAAAGATTAGGGAGGATAAGAACAAAGATGGAAAAGCATGCAATTGTTTGTAATTATACAGAAAAGCAGTCGACGATAATTAAGAGACTTATGGAGGAAAAATTCCCAATCCTGATACTTGGGAATGAGGAGTCCCGTGAAATAAAAGACAAGGGAGAATTTGTCAAGGGAAACCCCCTGAATTCTGAAGACTTGAAAATGGCGGGAATAGAAAGGGCCATCTCCATGATAATATTTCCGAACGAGAGATATGGTTCTCAGGATTCTCTTGCGCTCGACGCAGAGTCGATACTTATACTGCTAACAGCCAGAAAAATGAACAGGAATCTGAAGATAACCATTGAGCTCCTTAACGAAAGCAGCAGGATTCACGCAGAAGAAGCAGGCGCTGATAACATCATAGTTAGGGGTGATTTAAGTTCAGCTGCCATCATCTCAGCCCTGACAAAGCCTGAGGCCGGGATGTTTCTCAGCAAGATGTTGATTTCATCTGGAAAATTTATGGTTTCCCAGGACAGTTTTCAGGATATGCAGGGAAAACCCTATGAGGAGGTATTCAGCAGAATAATCGCCAAAGGAGGAATACCTCTTTCAGTATATTCAAATGGCAGCTTCCAGAATCCATATGAAACAAAAGGAATTCATAACGACGAGATTATTATATTCCTCATGAAAGGCCAGCAACAATGACAAATTAGATAAGCCTTGCTTAATTTCAGATATGAAGGCAGAGGTTGTCGAGATTGGTCAAAGGCGCCAGATTGAGGGTCTGGTTCCGTAGGGATACGAGGGTTCAAATCCCTCCCTCTGCATAGATATAAATGTCAGGGAACATGTTTATGTTCCGTTTTCATTGCTTTATTTTAACTGATTTACAGGTGTTTTATATGGATTATTCATTTCATTTTTCAGCAAGATCTTGAAAGGTTGTGGAGTTTACTACATCATTTTGAAGGTCCCATCTGCTGCCCATCTTTTTGAAAAACTGTAGAGGGTAATGATAACCAGGAGATCTATTACCAGCACACCAAAAATTTCATCCTCCGCAACAGACTGCCAGGGAATAACGGAATATGCAATCCATGAAAGAAGATTGATGCCTATCAGAGCTATCCCAAATCTATAATATTTCTTCGATAAAGACGCAATTCCAACAACAAAAAATGAGATGGAACTTATTATGAAAAACCATATTGACACAAAGTCATGAGGATATGTGCCTTCATGATAAATGCCTATGAGTGCAAGAAACAGGCCTCCAATGATGAAGAAAGAAAATCCTATTATCTCCCCCTTGTTCTGAACTTTTTCAATCATGGAAAGTGAAAAAAACCCTATCAGGACTCCTGTAATGATCATTCCATAATTATAAATTTCAGGGTAAGCAGGGGATGGATGTCCATTATTAATAAGGTTTCCACCTCCAAGATCACTCAGGGCATTGGAGGTTAATCTGAACCATGGATTCACTGATATTGCAAGTATTATTGTGATCCATGCAGCAATTATGGCAAGGATTCCAAGGAGGGATGGAAGGTTTTTCATTGCCCTGATTCTCTGTCTCAAATCATTCACAGTTTCAAAATTGTCAAGAACCTATATAATATTTGCACAAAATCAACAAGATATTTATGAAGATTATCAGAAATATTTATTTTGTAGGTGAAAATACATACACATGGGGCTGAGCAAGAGAGACCTGACCAGGAAGAAGAAGAGCCTGGAGGGAAAAATGGAAGAACTGGAAGCAAAGATAAAGAAGAACCCGATGAATAAGCAGTTACAGGAAGAACTTGCAGACCTGAAAAAGAAGCTAGATAAGATCGAATGAATGTTCCAGGGCCCGGTCTCACGACAGGTAACATGATTTATAAATCATGAAATGATATTTAGGCATGCCTCCCGGGAAACTTACAAGAAGCCAAAAAAATTTTATTGATAAATTAAGTGAAGAATCGCCCGACAAAGTCGAAGCTGTACAGCATTTTCTTGTTGAAAAAGGTTTTGGGTCAATCGATGAACTGTCAGTTGGTGACGCCTCTGTCCTGATTGAAAAATTAAAGTCTACCGGTTCTCCTGCAAATTCACGGAGAGTATCAAACGCTACAAAGAAACAGATAGCATTCATAAAGAATTTACAGAGTTCGGGGGAGAGACTTGAATTCACTGAAAAATTTTTGAAGGAACATGGAAAGGGAACTCTTGATGAAATTTCTATGGAGGAAGCATCTATTCTTATAGACGGGTTGAAAAACATAAGATCCGGTGAAAATACGTCCCCAGTTTCAAAACCAGCCTCGCCTAAACAGATAGATTTTATTGAAAAACTGCAGTCTACAGAAAGGGAAAAGAAGATCGTATCTGAATATCTTGGGAAACTCAAAAAGGATAGCATAGATGATCTATCGTCCAGTGAAGCCAGCACACTTATAGAAAAGCTGAAACAGTAGAACCGCAAAAACCGGGAAAAAAATAATCTATGAATAAAACATAATTATACCATGGAAGAAAAGGATCTTTATGAGAAAGGTGAAGAAAAATTTGGTTTCTTTACATCACGGGGATATTCAATATCGCGAATTGTCCCAACAATGCGTCATTTTTACCGTTTTGTGCTTAACGATCTGAAGAAGTTTGAATTTGAAACCCTTATCGATATCGGCTCTGGTGATGGTTATGTACTGTCGCGTATGGCTTCAATTGATAAGGGGAAGACCCTCGTAGGGCTTGATCCGTCTCCGCACATGGTATATGTCTCATCGAGAAAGTGGAGGAACGTTTCACCAGGAAGATTGAAATTTGTTGCTGGATCGAGCAGGGAAATTCCCGAGACATTGAAGGGCGATCTCATATATACGACGCTTTCATTTCACCACTGGAAAGACAGGGAAAAATCAGTTCCATACGTAATGGAACATCTCAACAGTGGCGGAGTCTTCAACATATATGAGGTTGAATACAACGGGGAGCTGAGCAGGAGATTTGTCAGGTCTCATACCGTCAAAAGAGAGTTGTTTGAAAAAATAGGAAAGGAACTGAATGTAAAATACGAGATAGTGGAAGATAATGGATTCATAAGATGTTCTTTTAAAAAATAAAAACTATTATAAACTCACTTCCTGTGAGTTTCAATTTTCTTGTTTGCAGCCTTCCAGGCTCCCATCCCACCTGAAAGATGCGATATATTCCTGTATCCTTTTCTATTGAGGATCCAGGCGGCCTTCCTGCTTCTGTGTCCGGTAGCGCAAACAAACAGGTAATTCTCATCTGTTCCGAGGTCCTTCAGCCGCTTCTTGATCTCAGAGAGCGGAATATGTTCAATATTTGGTATATGTCCACTCCTGTATTCCATTTCCGTCCTAACATCAATCACTTTTGTTGAACCTTCCTGCATTATTTTTTCTACATCTTCAGGAGTCAGGTTTTTTAGGCCTGGAGGCTCCCTGAAATAATCCATTAAACTCATTATTTAACATCATGAGTCAGTGTTTAAATTTTTTCCCGGTTATTTCCTGAAACTCTTTCTTATAAAGTACCTGATACAATCCATATACCTGTCATGATGGTCTGATGCTTTCAGGCAGATATAATCAATTATATCCTGTTCATTCAAAATTCTTTCGAGACTCATTTTTTCGGGGGCAAAATCGATCAAATTCATGGTCTTGAATGATCCAATCCTTCCCCTGCTCTCTATCAATCTTTTAATGAAATCGTCTGTTTGCCTTATGTTCCTTTCAATTTCCCTTTCAATATCCGAAACCCGCATTCCTGTTTTCCTGGATATATACTTCACCGATTTATTCCTGCAGCGAAGCTCAAAGATCTCATCCAGATCCATATGGCTCTATATTGAAGAATTGAAGTTAAATATAGCTCGTTTTTTAAAGGACAGGAGAGGATTGTGAAAGTTATTAGATCTGGAGTACCGTGGATCACTGACAGTTAAGCTACCGGTTTTATTCCTTCAAATTTAATTTGAAATCATGAAAGTAGCAATTCCAGCAGAAAACGGATATGTGGGGGGCCCAGGCGAGTCACCGGAGGTTGAGGTTTTCCAGGTAACAGACGGCAGGTTGGATCTCATTGAAAAATACAGGAATCCGGCTTTGACGGCTGAGCACACAAAGGGAATATTCATGATAAAGTCAGCAATGGAGCGTGGTTGCGAGGCTCTGATACTTGGAGAAGCTGGTGCTCCAGCATTTAATTACACAAAGGGAAGGATAAAAATTTACAATGGAAATGGGATGAAGACGGAGGATGCCATGAATAAATTCGTCGCCGGTGGGCTTCCGGAAATGACAGGGCCCTCGGAACAGGGACATCACCATCATTCCATTTAGATCAGAACCTGTAACACGCAGTAATATGGTAAAGAATTCCCCTGGAGATATAGCTTACTCTATGGAATATTCTTCAATCAGGAGTATCAGGTATCTTTTCATTTCTTCCGAAGGATGTTCCATAGATCCCATGTCAATGCGCATGTCATACAGGTCTGCATACAGTTTTCCGAAGTCTGTATGAAAGTGAAGGATTCCCTTTCCTTTGAAATAGAAATGACCTGGTGTCTTTTCCCTGATATTTCGAATTTTTCTGATATTATCGAGGAGATCCTCCAGGTTTTTAAGATCCTCAATAGATGCATGCCTCATATTTACATAAGAAGGCGTCAAGATTTAATAGAATTTACCCATGTTATATGATGGAAAAGGAAGGAAAAGGAAACGCATCAGTCGGGAAAAACATAGGGTTTTCAGGATCATATATGGATACAACCGTGGATCCGTATGTAGACTTCTACAGGTATGCAAATGGAAAATGGCTGGACTCAAACCCAATACCTCCAGACAAAACCGGGTGGGGTGCATTCTCCGAACTCAGGGACATGAATCTTCAGCGAATGAAGGAAATTCTTGAAGAATGTTCAACGAAATGTACAGACGAGGGCAAATCAAACACTGATTTAGTGGGAAGATTCTACAAGTCTGTGATGAATACTGCAGAAATTGAGAAGAGAAGATTTGACGATGTCAGTCCATACATTGATAAAATTGAGGGCGCAACATCGATGGAGGCACTTTTTAAGGAGATTGTACATCTGCATCAATCTGGAATATTTCCATTTTTCAGCACATTTTCCAATAACGATGAAAAAAACAGTTCAGTATATGCATTTTATTTTTATCAGGGTGGACTCTCTCTTCCTAACCGGGATTATTATCTTGAAGAAAAATTCAGGGAAGTAAGGGATTATTATAAAGAGTATGTAATAAAGGCATGGGAGATGTATGGCCACAGTAGGTCTACTGCTGAGGAGGAAGCATCATCTATAGTGAAAACTGAAACGGAAATAGCAAAGGCCAGCAGAAAACAGGAGGATCTGAGGGATGCAGAAAGAAATTACAATAAATTAACCGTGGTGGATTTCAACAGCCGGTACAGCTCCCTGAACCTTGAAAATTACCTCGCAGGAATCGGTGTCAGGAAAGCAGATTATGTAATAGTGGGGCAGCCTGAATACCTTGATTTTGCATCCAGATTCCTGAAGGAAGGGGAAATTGAGGAGCTGAAAATCTATGTTAAGTGGATTGTTCTGAACAGTTTCATGCCAATGTTGCATAAGGAGGCTGAGGATCTTCACTTTGACATGTTTTTCAGGAAAATAATGGGCCAGAAGGAACCTGAGGATAGATGGAAAAAAGCAGTTCGTACCGTAGACACGTCAATAGGCGAAGCCCTTGGTGAACTTTACATGCAAAAATACTTCGGGGAGGATTCAAGGAAAAAAATGAATGTCATGATAGAGGAAATAAAGGATGTATTCAGGGAGAAGATAAAATCACTGGACTGGATGAGTGATGGAACCAGGGAAAAAGCACTTCAAAAATTCTCCAGGTTCAGGGCCAAGATAGGCGGGCCGGTCAGGTTCAGGGATTATACATCTGTGGAAATACTGCCTGATGATTATGCTGGAAACGTTATGCGTGCCAGCAGGTTTGAGATACGAAGACAGGCAGAAAGAGTGGGAAATGAGGTCGACAGGGAGGAATGGTACATGACTCCTCCAACTGTCAATGCTTATTTCAATCCCACAGAAAATGAGATAGTATTCCCAGCTGGGATCATCCAGCCACCGTTCTTTGATCCATCTGCGGATGATCCGGTTAACTATGGAGGTATTGGCAGTGTTATATGCCACGAAATAACCCATGGATATGACGATCAGGGCAGGCGATATGATGATGCAGGAAACTTAAGAGACTGGTGGACGGAAGAGGACGCGGCAAAATTTACGGAAAAGGCAAAGCAGATTTCTGATCTGTATGGTTCCCTTGAGTCGGTTCCCGGCTTCAGGGTAAATGGGCAGCTGACTCTGGGAGAAAATATTGCTGACTTTGGCGGAATAAGTATATCCTATGCAGCCCTGCAAAAACATCTTGCGAACCATCCTGAATTAAGGAGGGAAATAGATGGGTTCACACCTGAACAGAGGTTCTTCCTTTCCTGTGCACAGATATGGAGGCAGAACATAAGGGAGGAGATGGCCAGGATGTTAATATCCATCGATCCCCACTCACCTGGAAAGTTCAGGGGAATGGTTCCATTGTATAACCATCCGGAATTTGTCAGGGCATTCAAATCCACCGGAGGTCTGAATAAGCCGGTTTACTGCAGGGATATAATCATATGGTGATCCATTTGAATATTCAGCCCTGATATTCTGGGCGAAGTGAAAGAGAATTGAATCAGGTAAATCTCATGAGTTCTCTTAAAATTCCCTGACATTTTGCTTTTTTCTCATTGCTGTGCACATTACAGTTTAATAATGGTCAGAATTTGAAAACGACTAAAAATAATTTATCACTCTGGATCAGGGTCTATCCAGATGTCATTTTTCCCTGTGATCATAGAAACCTTTCCCTGACTTCATGCCAATCCAACCAGCATCCACAAGCTGCTTGATTGTTCTTGGAGGCATGTAGAAATCTCCCAGATCTCTTCTGAAGCTTTCCATCACATGATACAGTATATCAATGCCAACATAATCGGCAAGCTCAAATGGACCCATGGGCATTCCAGCACCCTTCTTCATCCCTATATCGACGGTTCTGTAATCAGCAACTCCAGACTCAACCACCTTCACAGCCTCGGTTATCATGGGTATCAAAATTCTGTTTACAACAAACCCTGGGGATTCCCTGGCTCTTATGGTTACAATATTCTCCCGGTTGTTTCTCTTTCCACTGAAGAATTCCATGACGCTGGTCACGACGCTCTCATCAGTCTGAAGTGCAGGGACAACCTCCACGAGAGGCATAAGGTATGCAGGATTGAAGAAGTGGATTACAATTGCCTTCTCAGGGTGTTTATAATGGGATGCCATTTCAGTAATGTTAAGCGAGGAAGTGTTTGAGGCCATTATTGCATTGTCTTTTAGAAAATCAGATATTTCCCTGAAGAGTTTATTTTTTACTCCCTGATCCTCAAATACTGCCTCTATGACCAGATCCACATCCCTGAAATCTTCGAAAGTATCCGTAACCTTCAGTTTCTCAATTAATTTTTCAACATCAGGAGGTGATGGAAACGATTCCCTCAGTTTTTTCACCTGATCCGGAGATAAATCAACACCAAATCTTTCCATCCTCTTGATTTCCCTTTCCGGAAGATTCCTGGTGTAATTTTCCATTTCCTTCAGGTACTTCCTTACATTCTCCCTTCCTTTTTCTGCGAGCTGTATATTCTGATCCTTAATGATGACCTGGACTCCATTAAGAATTAATACTTCTGCAATTCCAGAACCCATCGCTCCTGCACCTACAATTCCCACCTTTTTGATCTCCATAATATTGCGATTGCAACATTATAATTATCTGTTTTCACACTTCCTATCCCTTTAATATGACATGAACTCACCGCTGTTTTTTAGAAATCATGTTTTTAGTAAAAATAGCCTGCGCCAAAAGAAGGCCAGTTTAGAAGATTCTAATAAGGAACCTGGTTTGATCATCAGATGATAATGGATGTGGATGAGAAGTCGTTCCAGGAAATTCAATGGCTTATAAGTTTACAACATAATGTGAAAAGTATAAGAAACATAATTATAATTGGCTACAATGAATGAAAATTCTGAAAAGAAAATGGGAGCATTTCTGATACTGATTGGCCTGCTGGAATTTTATATTTTTACGAATATTGCAGAATTTGTTCAGCCGGTATACAGTGTGTCACACAACTCCATAAGTCATCTGGGCATAGCAACTGACCCTTATATTTTCAACGGCGCAATAATTGTTCTAGGAATTTGTGAAATTGTGGGTGGATATTTCTTCCGGAAGTACAGCATGGCATTTTTCATATTCATGTTCCTTGCTGGCATCGGTTCAGCGGGTGTGGGAATCTTCAACGAAAACTATGGGTACATACACTTTGTGTTTGCTGTATTTGCATTCCTTCTGGGAGCTGCAGCATCTTACATAATCCTGTATAGGGAGAGGAAGCCGATCACCGTAATCTGGGCAATTCTGGGAACAATCTCCATTATTGCACTGATACTATTTGGAATAGGAATACTCGGAAAGGATACCTTCTTCTACTTTGGTCTGGGAGAGGGAGGGATGGAGAGGATGATACTAATACCTGACGTAATGTGGGCTCTGGGGTATACCTCATCAGTCATGTACAGTGATTGAATGAGGACAATTTCTCACCCATCTTTATCGTCATCTCATTTACTGGCAGTATCTGGAAAGATAGATCGTGTAATCATCAATCCACCATATTGAGTTTAAGACAAATGCGATTTGCCATGGTTCATTATAGGGCAATAATTTCACATTTCTGCCTGATGGAATTCCAGCCGTCAATCCGATTACATAGTCTTCTTGCTTATACCATCTTAGGCACCTGATTTATTAAGTTTATCGTAAATTAATCTCAATCCATCCTCGACCAGGAACCATATGAAGGAATAGGCAACAATTAACAGGGCTATGAGGTTTCCAATTGGTGCAACTCCAAGTCCGAATGCTGTCAGCAAATACCCAACAACCATGGTTGACATCAGTGCAAGGAAAAGCTGAATGCTTGGCTTTACCTTCCAGAACGGCTTCCTTGTTCTGGTTACAAACATGGTCAGATGCCCTGAAACGATCAACTTGAGGAATACAAGGGATAAGATTTCAGGTATTCCAAGATGGAAAACAGAGAGCCCTATGAATACCAGCAGTAGAGTCTCAAAGGCTCCCATGGTACCCAGGACCGCGGATAGTCCTCCTATGTATTTCATCCTCCACCGTTCAGGCGTGTGGTGGTAAATCACATTATCTGTTGATACTGCTATTATCGGGATATCATTGAGGAGAGACAGAATTATAAGCATAAAGGCAGAGACAGGATAAAAGTGCCACAGGACTATTGCAACAGTAACAAACAAAAGTATCCTCAGTGTTTCCGTTACCCTGTAAAGAACATAACTCTGCATTCTCTGGAAAATTCTCCTGCCTTCTTCCACCGCGGTAATTATGGTAGACAGCCCAGAATCTGTAAGAACTATATCAGCTGCTGCCCTGGCTGCGTCAGTTGCTCCCTGAACAGCTATTCCCACCTGGGCTTCCTTTAGTGCGGGAGCGTCATTGACACCATCTCCAGTCATTCCTGTAATGTGGCCCAGCTTTTCCATGCCCTTCACAATCAGGTACTTGTCCTCTGGATATACTCCTGCAAATGTGCCAGCTTCTTCTATTTCCTCCCATTTTCCACTTCCTACGGCTTCTTTTATGTCCTTAGACTTTAACACTCTTGGCTTCAGCCCAAGCTCCTTAGCAACCTCGGTGGCTATAGCCTCATTATCTCCCGTTATCATTTTTATGTCTATGCCCATCTGCTCAGCCCGGGCAACAGTCTCCTTCGAATCCTCTCTCAGGGGGTCAGAAAGAGGTATAAGACCGGCAAACTGGCACCCTGTCTCACTCTCCTTAGCAACGGCAATGATCCTGTATCCCATTTGCCCGTACTCATTTACTTTTGCAATTATCAAGTCCTTCTGGTCTGGCTTGCAGATGGAAAGAATAGTGTTGGGCTCTCCCTTCATAACCTTGAAGTTTTTACCATTCAAGGATACAGTTGCCTCAGTTCTTTTATTAGCAGGATCAAAGGGAATGAATTCTTTCCTCTCATATTGTTTATCCGGTGTTCCATTAAGGGAAACAAATATTGCCTGGTCTATAGCATCAGCATCCTCACGCGTAGAAGCAAGAGATGCATACAGAAGAACATCATTCCTGCTGAACTCGCCAAATGACGTAATTTCTCCTACCGTAAGGGAATTCTTTGTCAGGGTTCCTGTCTTGTCTGAGCAAAGGACATCCATGCTCGCAAGCTCCTCGATTGATACGAGCCTTGTCACTATTGCTTTTTTTTCGGCAAGAGAGATCGCTCCCAGTGCCATGGTGACCGTTAAAACAACTGGAAGCGCAATAGGGATGCTTGCGACCAGGAGGATGAGGAAGAAAAGCAGGTCGCTGAGCAAGGGATATCCCAGATGAACACCATAATAAAATACGAACGCACCAAGGACCAGTGAAATTCCAACCAGAAAGTAAACAATCTTTGAAACAATCTTTGATAGGCCGGTCACATTGGATGCCGTTGCAACCAGGTGGGTTGTCTTCCCAAAGAATGTGTCTTCCCCTGTTGCGGTGACAACTGCACTCATTTCTCCCTGCTTTATTATTGATGCTGAAAACACCACATCTCCGAGGTGAGCCTCAACCGGAAGAGATTCTCCCGTAAGTGCAGATTGATCAACTGATAAGAATTTTCCATCAATCAGTTTACCATCGGCAGGTACCACATCGCCCATTCTAAGCCTGATCACATCTCCCCGGACAAGATTCTTAGCCTCCAAAGTCTGCCATGTACCATCCCTCAGTACCCTAGACTTTAACGCAAGTTTCTGCATCAGCTGTTTGACTGCATTGCCAGCACTCCGCTCCTGCAGGAAAGTGACTATGATATTCGTAATAAGCAGGATCAGGATCAGTGCAAAATCATCCCAGTGGCTAATAATTGCAGAAACAATCGCCGCAGCCTCTATAGCTGCAGGCATAGGCCCGTAAAAATAAAGAAGGAATTTCTTTACCGGGTTCACCTTCTTTTCAGATATATCGTTATACCCTTCATTTGCTATTCTGTTGCTTGCCTCAGTGGTCGTAAGACCTTCACGGCTGGAACCAAGTTCCCTGAACGCATCATCCGTCCCGATCTTCGCAAAATCTATGTTTTTTTCAGCATTCAAGCTCATTGTTTACGTCCTCCCCTCTCTAAAATGTAGTGGGAAACGATTCTGAAACATGCGTTATTGAACTTGCTATGATACTGATCTCATCATCCTCTCCTTCACTAGCGCTTCCTGCAATTCGTGATGTCAAAAGGTAATCAACTTCATATTTATCAATTCCTGCGATCATTATGATATGCTCAGTATTTCCCGTTATTATTAAGACCTTAGTTTCATGAGGTTTATAAAAATACCGTGGAAAATAATAGTATCTGGCAATCTGAATTGAGTTTATCAGGGGGTAAATGAATGAACGATTGTCATTGACACACAACAAATTCCATTTCATCCTGCCATTCGCCATATAAATCCCAACACCCTCTAGCACCCGAAAAGATCTGATCCAGAATATAAGTGTCTTTAACAATGTAAGGAATCAATATCCTGCAATATAAGCCACTGGAGGGATTTGAACCCCCGACCTGCTGATTACAAGTCAGCTGCTCTACCACCTGAGCTACAGTGGCGATAAAGGGTTAATCATTCTTATTAGAAATACTTTAAGACTAAGGCCTTGGTGAGTTACTCACCTGTATCCGGTTTAAAACAGTGAAAACACAAAATTCATGATTAATCCAATGACTATGTAGAGAATTCCAACTCCAGCATAAATGACCGTCATTATTAGTTGTTCCCTGTTTATCTGTGTTATATCCCCTTCCCTCAGGGGAGCCTTTGCAATGAAAACATTTTCCAGATATTTGTTCGCACCAAAATCATAAAATGCACCGAAGAAGATTACACCTATGCCGAGAAGTACTAGCGCAAGAGGAAAAATATCTGCATATCCCCTCCGGTTTGCAATGTAAAGGAGTATTGATGCAAGAATCAGTGAAAGGAGGATCGCAAGAAGAGGGAGTGTAAGTAAGAATCTTGTTCTCCTGACCTCATCGATCCTTGTGGACCTGTCATCGTCCATTATCATTTCACTTCTCGTCTTCCAGTTCTCCCTCTTCCAGATGTTCTATTTCTCCCATGGTATTATTTGGGGTCAGTTCATCCTGGTTGAAATGGCACAGGTAATACCTGCCCTCTACATTGAGCATTGGCGGGTTCTCTTCCTTACAGATATCCTTTCTGAAGACACACCTCCCATAGAACCTGCAGCCCTCTTTTGGGTTTATTGCACTGCCAATCTCTCCCACGATGGAAAGTTGCTTGTTTACCCATGAGGGATCGATGCTCGGTACTGCTGAAATTAGTGCCTTTGTATAGGGATGGAGCGGATTCCTGATTATATCCTCGGATTTCCCGAATTCAAGTACCTGGCCGAGGTACATTACTACGATATAATCCGAAACATATCTCGCTGAGGCTATATCATGTGAAATGTAGAGGACCGATATACCCTTCTCGTTCTTGAGATCAATCAGGAGATTCATTATATTGGCCCTTATGGAAACATCAAGCATGGAAATAGGCTCATCGGCTACCAGGAATGACGGATTCAGGGTTATGGCTCTTGCTATTGACACTCTCTGCCTCTCACCGCCGGAAAGCTCATGCGGAAATCTCTCAGCGTAAGTTTCGGGCGGACTTAAATTGGCAATTTTAAGTGCGTTGTAAATTTCCTGTTTCAGATCGAACTTTTCATCAGTCATATAGCTTCCACCCTGATGATCGATGGCACTTCCAGACGTGCTTCTTCTCCTGGCCTGTATTTCTTTTGCCTGGATTGAAAGAGGCTCAGCCACTATGTCAAATATGGACATCTTTGGATTTATTGAATCAAATGGATCCTGGAAAATCAGCTGTGCCTCCTTCCGGTAAGTTCTATAGTCTGAGCCGTACCTGCTAACCTTGCCCAGATCAATCTGGAACTCTTCGCCATTGCTTCTTAGGATCGAGAATTTGATCTCGCCATTCGTTGGTGCTATGGAATCAACCAGCAGGCGACCAAGTGTGGTTTTCCCGGAACCACTCTCTCCCACCACACCTATTATTGCCTTTCGAGGTATCCTTAGATTAACATTATCCACTGCGTGGACAATGGGTTTATTTGGACCCCCAAATAGATTTGTAGAAAGAGTTGAATGGACTGTAAAAAACTTCGTAAGATTCTTTACGTCAACGAGTATCCCCTCCAGATCTTCCACGCCAGGTAGTTTAGCAGAATCTTCTATGTTCTGTGAAGAGTTATATGTTTCCTCCCTTACCACATCGAAATGACAGAGTGAATAGTGACTGGAATCAAACATCTTTGGTTCGGGCTTCTTATCAAAGCATATGCTCTCAGCCATGAAACACCTGTTTGCGAAATAACAGCCTTTTGGAGGATCTATGAGATCTGGCACCGATCCGGGAATGCCTCGAATTCTTTTCTTGGTCATTTCAATGGAAGGGTAACTGTGCATAAGCGCATAAGTATAGGGATTTCTCGGATTAAGGAAAATATCTTTCGGCTTTCCATACTCCATTATTCTGCCTGCATACATGACAGCAACAAAGTTGGCAAGCTGGGAAACTACCCCGACATCATGCGATATCACGATCATGGATTTTATTGTCCCGTTATCCTTCAGATTCTTCAATTCCTTTATAATTTTGGCCTGCGTAATCACATCAAGGCCTGTTGTTGGTTCATCTGCAATCACAACCTTTGGTTTTAGAGCGAGGGCCATCGCAATAATTCCTCTTTGCTTCATTCCTCCACTCAGTTCATGGGGATACGAATCAAGAAATTTCCTGTTGAAACCAGCAAGTCTGCAGCTTTCTTCAATCCTGTTCTTCTCAAGTAATTTCTTCTTTTGAGTTGCACTCATTGTGGGTATTCTGGCCTTTAGATCATTCAGTAACCTGTTGAATATTTCCTGCCTGAGGCTCTCGAATTCAAGACCCTCCTCAACCTCCATCTGCTCGAGGGCCAGTTCATAAGCATCCGCCCTCAGATTGTTTTCATCAATAAGATCGCTATCAGAAAATTCTGAAAGGTCAGAGAATGTACCGTGGATGTCAAAAACTTCTGACAGCTGGGATCTTATAGTATGCACTGGATTGAAGGCATTCATTGCGCCCTGAAATATCATGGAAATCTCTTTCCATCTAATTTCAGCAAGTCTCTGATCAAGATCTCTCCTGTACTTCTTTCTCATTTTTTGTTCTTTGGGGTATTCCTTTGAGTTGATGATCTCCTTGTCAAGATATTCTATCTCTCCCTCGGTTTCAGCATTGTCAGCCAGAAGGCCCAGGAGGGCAAGGGCAGTTGTAGACTTTCCAGAGCCACTTTCACCTATTATGCCCAGTATTTCTCCCTCCTTCAGATCAAGATTTACCTGATCAAGAGCCTGTACCCTGCCATCCATGGTCTTGAAATGAACCGAAAGGTCCTTGATTTCAATAAGTGTTTTTCTGTTTATTACGTCAAATTCCTGGTGTTGCATATTTATCTCCTCCTGAGTCTCGGGTTCACGACTTCATCCATCCCACGTGATACAAATATCAGCGAGAATATGAATGCGGAAAGTGCAATCGCGGGTGGAATGATCCACTGCGGTTCAGTTATCAGGTAAAACTCATCCTTGAGAACTGCGTTTAGCATGCCTCCCCATGTCGCGGTATTCAGTGGAGCAAGACCGAGAAATTCAAGGCCAGATACTGCTCCAATACCGCCGCCAATGGACAGGGCAAGGAGATACAAGAGCAGGGGACCTATATTTGGAAGGATATGCCTCCTCATTATGGATGAATCCCTTGAACCGAATAATCTGGCAGCTTCCACAAAGGACCTTGATGAAACTCCCCTCACGACTCCAATCAGTGTAAACGCCGCAAACGGCCATCCAGTAAGGCTGACGATCAGAATCAGGTCAATGAAGTTGGCATTGCCTGGAATAACCGAAGAAAGAGCTATCAGAAGGGCCAGAGTCGGGACAAGAAAGAGGGCAAGAGACATTGTCTCTATGATCTGGCCACCTAGCCCTCCCTTATAACCAACGTACATGGCAACGGCGAGAGAAATAACTATGGAAAAGAATCCTATGGTTATTCCGAAGATCCAGTCGTTGTAAAAGCTCTGCAGAAATCTTGACCAGAGATCGGCCTTCGTATAGAAAGTGGTGCCAAAGGGATAGGACTGACCTGTTGGGGTCTTGATCATGGGAGGCAGAGGTGCATAAGATGAAGCAGTTGAGCTGATGACATAAACATAACCCGCACTTGTGGTAAAGGCAATTGCACCCTTTCCTGTATTGCTGTTTGAGAAGTACAGTATTGAGGACACGTTTGTTGGAGTAGGTGAGACAGTATAACTCCACAGGAACGCAGTAGCAGATGAGTTCGCTGAGTCGTTGAACGAGATAGCAACACCTTTCTGGGCCACAAATATAAGCGAGTTTGTTACAGCATCATAAACACCATGAGTCAACACCCTTCCTGAAATTGAGGAGGAAAATGGAACTTCATAGAAATCATACTTTCCCTGGGTTAAGTTGTAAGCAAGTATCTGGAAATAGTTTGCTGACATTCCTATTATATATGTAGGTGGTCCGTATAATCCCTGGCTTGTTGAAATAGAATATGTAACATATGGGAACTTATAGATGAGGCCTGGCCTTCCAGTCTCGATGTTAATAGCATAAACATCATGATTGTTGGAAATAAGATATACTGAATTATTGGTATTAAGTGAAACCTGGTAAAATGATGGAACAATGAGACCATTCTGCGTGTTTATGTTAGTGAAATTGTCTTCCCACATAAGCGTTCCATTGAATGATGAATATGATACAACCGATGTATCATTATATATCAGGATTCTGGAATAATTCTCCGCCTTATTAGAAAGTAGCTGCTTGCCATAGAATTTTACTCCTGAAATATGTTTCATGCCTATTTTGAAGGAAAGATAGTGTGAAAGTGGAAACACCCCAAACTCATTCATGTATATGCCAGTTGCATTTTGGGTAATGACGTATATCTGTCCATTAGGAAAACCTGCCACACTGTTAAAACAGTATTCAGGCATTGGAGTACTTGGAGTGCTGTCAAAGGCGATTGCATTGGAGGTTATGTTGCCTATTATTGTTCCGTTTAATTTCTCGTTGTAAAGGAATACAAAATGAGGTGATGAATACCCTTCAGATCTGTATTCGATCTCACCCACGGTGAAAGAATTGTTTGTATAGGGAAGCACCACGAATCTATGTATAACCACATCACTGCCCTGCGACGTATTTAGAATTTTCCCGTTTATCAGATCGAAAATCAATGGTTGAAGCATCCTTTCTCCTTTTACGGCAAAATTGGAACTGTAAATATTCCCAACAGATCCAAGTGGAGTTCCCGGTTCTCCAAGACCCACGTAATATATCGATCCGTCTGTGCTCCCAACGTAAATTGCTCCAGTATAACCTTCACCTGCTACAGAGGATGACATTGGTCCATAGAAGATTCCGCCACTGCTGTGGGTCTGATTATACAGACTTACATTTGCGATCGGGCTTGCGAGAGTTGAATCAATCGCAGGTGCTGATGTATAATAACCCACATTTCCACCAACAAATGGTGCTATCATCGAAACAATTGCGAATGCGAGGAGGATGTAAAACCCTGCCCTTCCGTATTTGCTCTTGTAGAATATTGTGAACTGCTTATACAGCCTTTTCCAGTATACAGGAGGGTTAATTATAGCATATTTATTTTTTTTATTAATCATTTTTAAACACCTAAATAAGTATCACACCTTTATCCTTGGATCAAGCCATGCATGAATATAGTCAATCATGGAATATGCAAGTATGGTAAGAAGTGCAATAATAAAAGTAGACGCCTCACTGAGGGGATAATCTTCATGTAGGACTGCCTTGTAAAGAAGTGGACCCATACCCGGCCAGTTAAAAATTATGGCAACAATAAGTGAACCACTCATCAGGAATGCTATTTGCAGTGCAAGCCTGGTAGTCACAGGTATTACCGCTATACGTGCTGCATGTTTCCTCAATATACTTTTTTCTGGAACTCCCTTGGCCCTGGCAGTTGTAATATGGTCTTCTCCGAGAGTGGAGACCATTGCTGCTCTCATAGTTATCATATGTCCCGCAGTTTCAATCAGGAGCAGGGAAAAGAATGGAAGCGCCATATCATACAGCAATGTGAGGAATGTGGATGGCGTAGGAGATTCAATATAGGATAACGGTATCTGAGCTTTAATCGGAAACCATCCTAGGGCAACTACGAAGTAAAGGAAAAGAAAAACTCCTATGATGAAGTAAGGAATTGAATTGATGATAAGTGACAGTGAAAGTATAACCCCCTCCTTCTTTCCTCCTCTTATCCGGGATACCCAAATTCCCAAAGGTATCCCAAACGCAAAAGAAAGAATTGCTGTTGTTCCTATTAAAACTAAGGTATATGGAAGCGCCTGGGCGATTTCGGTTGAAACAAGTTCACCCTGATTCACATAATCCTTTCCCCAGTTGAAAGTAAACATTTGATAGACATAAGTTTCAAAGTCTGTGAGGGAATACTTTCCATTTTGTAAACCTAGTTGAACAAGCCTGTTATGGTAAGCGTTTGGACTTGTATATCCTGTTCTTGATACCGTAATAAATAATTCAGCAGGATTCCCTGGCATCAACCTAAAAACAATAAAGATGATGACCGTCATTATCAGAACCAAAGAAACGTCCTGAATGATTTTTCTCATAAGTAAATACACGTTCATAGCAATCTCCTTATATCTTAAAAAATAAAAATAAAATATTATTTAAAAATTTTATGCTGCCTTATTCTTCTTTTTGTAGAACATGAAGTAGTATGCAGCTCCAGCAACCACAACAACAGCAACAACAAGCCCGGCTATTACTATAAGATCATAGTTGCTTGATGGAGTAACGAAATTGGCAAGGCTTATTGTTGGCTGTATTGTGAAGTTATTTATTGAAGTGTTGTGCGGATTTATTGTTGCTGTAACAGTAGTGTTCTTCAGTGCTCCAAGCAGCGAAGTGGATGAAAGATCGCCTTGGTTTACGGTAAAGTTAAAGACAGCCAGTCCTGCTGAATTCGTGTTTGTGCTGAGAGAGGCAAAGCTAACTCCAACCAAAGAAGTTGTGTTCAACGTGACAGTGGCTCCGCTGTATGCTGTTCCGTTGTAAGTAACATTGAACACAATCTGTCCATGTCCAGTACTGTAATCCAGATTTTTGAAAGAGTATGTTGACTTCAAGATTGGTCCGTTTATGATTGATAGATCAGTTGATCCAAAGCCGGGTCCGGTTTCAGTTGCATGAGGCTGTGAAGCAGATGCCACGATTTCCATTGTTTCATTATGCACATAATATGTAGCATTAGTTGTTGAATTTGTCCCTGTGAAGAGTGCGCTAAGATATGAATTAGTCTTAAACTCCCATATGGCCTGTCCCGCTGAGTTTGTTGTTAGCTGGTTAGGAGTTATGTTCACAAGACCCCCATAGGTGGATGAATCGCCTATGAACAGAGTTACCCCGCTTGCAGGTGATGTGCCGTTCATTACTGTAAAGGTTATATTTCCGTATTCATCGCCGTTGAAAGTGTTTCCATATGTCAGGGACTGGGAAACTGTAAGATTGTATTTATCAACAACATGTACCACAGAGCTGTTCTTGTATATTGTTGTGTACTCCCAGAACCAGTACAGGTAAGTAGCGGCTGAGTACGTGGTTGAATAGTTTGAGAATGCATTTGACAGAGGTATTAGATCTGTTGCGTATCCTGTTGCTATTACTGGGTCCTGCTCAATTATGAGTGAATCCAGCCTCTTTGCAACCTGGGATGCCACTGCAAAACTGTCCGTGCTTATTGATTCGTTTATGAGAGTGCAGTAGAGTTGCTGTACCTGTGAGCCGGTAAGCATCTTGCCATTAACTTCCATGGAGGAGAATGGTCCAAGGTAGCTTTTATCCGGTATTCCGACGATTGGAGACAGGTGAGCCAGGCAGTCCAGAATTGGATTGCTAAGTGCAGTGCTCTCTCCTTCGGAGGCTATATCGAATTCGTTGTTCTTATGATGGCTCAATATGGTATTATCCACATTGGATTGCAAGGTTGTGAAAGCTTCCTGCTTGAGAACCGTTTTTATTCCAAGCTCATTCCAGTACTGGAATGTCTTCTCTATTGCCGCAACTCCTGTTGGATTTTCAGCACCAGTCGTTATCTGAACTGTCAGAGTAACCTGGGCTCCATTGTACATCAACTGTCCAGATGAGGAATAGGTCATCCCTGGGATGCTGTCGATGAGTGACTTGGCTTTTGCCATGTTAAAGGTGTATTCAGGAGCACTGGCATTGTAATACAAGGTGTTACCGGGGTTTATCGGGCTTGATGAGGGATATCCAAGACCATCCAGAATAACCTGATTTATGTAGTTGTATGGAACCGCGTATGAAAGTGCCTGCCTGAACGCAGTGATGTTAAGTGGAGTTACTGCGGTATTCAATTCCCAGTATCCGTATGCACTTGACAGCTTTTTGTATATGAAGCTGTTTGGAGTAGCGCTCAACTGTGGGAGGAAGTTCGGTGGTGGTGCAAGTGTCATTGTGTCAATTTCACCCTTCTGGAATGCAGCAACCTCGGACGAGACAGAATCATATATTGGCATGTAAATTTCGTAAATCTTTGGTGTAAATTGTCTCAACCCGCTTGATGCATTGGTGTATTGCGTGAAGTAATATGGGTTTACATATAGAGTTTCGTGCTGACCTGTTATGATCTGGCCCTGAGGCATTCCAAAACCGTTCGTTACCATGAATGCACCTGCTCCAACCATGCCTGGAACTGCTCCAGTGGTTGGATTCCAGCCAAGGTTCCAACCGCAATATCCATAACCTGGAACTGCGGTATGAACGAATGGGCTTGAAGTATTGGACACATTGGTCCAGTTGAAATCTCCTACGCCAGTTGTTGTGTAGTCGTGATGTACCCATATGTGATATGGAATGATATCACAGGCGAGAACATCGGAAAAGAACAGAAGTGTTTTCTGGGTTACGAAAAACTTCACTGAAAGATTTCCGTTTGGAACTACATTAACCACATTTGGGAAGTCACCGAAGTAGCTCTTTATCCTGTAGTTCAGAACAACATCGGCTGACTGAAGATAATACTTCTTCATGACGGTTGGCTTGTATGATTTGTAAGTATGGTTTACAAGCTGCCCATTATAGCAGAATTCTGTGTGGTTTGAGAAGACATATGTCTGGCTGTTGTTTGCAGGGGACCAGTCAGTCCATCTTACATATGGTCTTATATTGACTGTATAAACGTATGAATAGTTCTGGTAACTGTTTGTTGTTATGTCGTATGTCTGACTTCCGGGTGCTGCTGTTGCTACGGTATATCCGCTGGCCATCCATGGAACATTTGTTCCGTTCGGAAGAGTTTCGAACAATGCTGTTGCACCCCATATCTGACAGTCAACGAATGCATCACAGTATGTCGTTTCATCAAAGGGACTCATTGATCCTGCGTTTCCTATCTGGCCTATCTTGAAAACTCCACCTGTATAGTGCGGCTCAGTCGTGGCATTATCGGTTGGATACAGCCATGGCGTTGAGCTGGATGCTTGAGACTGTACAAGGTCGTTGACCTTAAGATTAAGGCCACCTACATTAGCACTTAAAATATTCGTGCTTTTTGCATTTCCTGCTACTCCCGTCGCATTTCCCAGGACCGCAAATGCTGATCCTACCATGATCAGGGCTAGAAGCAAGGCTACCAAAATTCTTTTCTTGTTCATTGAATCCATAGTTAAATTATACTATTTAAAAATTTTTATGTCATTCGTTACTTATTATGCAAAATTCTCATAATAAAATAGCCATATGACGAAAAATTGAATCTATGCCTAGCAATATCATGATGTCCACAGCATGCTACTGCCTGTTAAGGCAGATGGCATTTCTTGCTTTATACCAATATTCTTTTGACAAACCTTAGTGGTCTCTTATCAGGACTCTTTTTAATGAAATAATAAAAAGGATTGGTATCCGTTTCAAATAATGGAGAATTATTCAGTGAGTCCAAGAACTATTGCCAGTTTCTTCAAAGCAAAGATTATGACCTGTAAAATAAGGGTAACTATTGAAAAGACAAAGGCAACGAACGCCATTGAGCCGTCAATTTGTATGGGTGAACCGAAAGCAGTCAGTTCCTTTGTCGTGATGGAGTTATAGATGTCCTGATATACTAGGTACAGCAATAAGGAAATAATTGCGTTTAGAGCCAAACCCAAGTAAGTTCGGTTAATCTTGATCTTAAACATTAGTTGGATGTAAACTAAATTCATGTAATAAAATTTTTCCATGATATAAAGGCCAATATGAATTTTTTTTGAAAAAACCAAAATTCGGTTGATTTAAAATATGAAAAGATTGTTAAACCCATTTTCATTATTGTGCCCATGCCTGAAGAAAGAATTATACATGCACCCAGGGGGAAGGAGCTTAACACTAGAGGCTGGCAACAGGAAGCTGCAATGAGACTGTTAATGAACAATCTTGATCCAGAGGTTGCAAAGGATCCTAAAAATTTAATTGTTTACGGAGGAAAGGGAAAAGCCGCCAGAACATGGAAGGATTATGATGAGATAATTGCGATGCTTAAAGAGCTTTACTCTGACGAGACTCTTCTAATTCAATCTGGAAAACCGGTGGGAGCATTCAGGACCACAAAGTTTTCTCCCAGGGTTCTTATAGTAAATGCCCAGATAGTCCCAAGATGGGCTACTGATGACATATTCTGGGATCTCGAGAAGAGAGGTCTTACGATGTTTGGCCAGATGACAGCTGGCAGCTGGATATACATAGGTTCTCAAGGCGTTCTGCAGGGAACTTATGAAACCCTGTTCGCACTTGCAAGGAAGGAGTTTCACCAGCCTGATCTTTCAGGAAAATGGGTTCTGTCAGCTGGACTGGGTGAAATGGGTGGTGCCCAGCCGCTCGCGATAACCATGAATAATGGTGTCGGAATCATAATAGAAGTAGATCAGGAAAAGATCGACAGACGACTGAAAGGAAAATACCTTGATCTGGAGGCAAAAGATATAGAAGAAGCGCTTAAAATCAAGGACGAATATATTGGGAAAGGTAAGCCAGTATCAATAGGGGTACTTGGGAACGCAGCAACGGTATATGACTATCTGGCCACAAGAAAAATAGTTCCTGACGTAGTTACTGACCAGACGGCTGCGCACGATCTTAACCTTGGATACATACCGGAGGGATATGACGTTAAGACTGCTGAAATTTTCAGAGAAAAGGACCTGGAAAACTACATCAAAGAGGTAAGAAAGAGTATAGTAAAGGAAGTAAAGGCAATTCTCAAATTCAAGGAAATGGGTTCAAAGGTATTTGATTATGGAAACAACCTTAGGACCAGAGCTAAAGAGTCTGGTGAAGAGCGGGCTTTTGAAATAACGGGTTACGTTCCTGCATATATAAGGGATTTGTTTTCAGTCGGATCAGGTCCGTTCAGGTGGGTGGCTCTATCTGGAGAAACTTCTGATATTTATAAAATAGACGACGCAATCATGTATCATCTTGGATATAATGATCATCTTGTGCAGTGGTTGAAACTGGCCAAAGAGAAGGTAAAGTTTCAGGGCCTACCGGCAAGAATATGCTACGCTGCATATGGTGAGAGGGAAAAAATAGGACAGATCATTAATGATATGGTTCATGACGGAGAATTAAGTGCTCCCGTTGCAATAGGAAGAGATCATCACGATACAGGCTCGGTGGCTTCTCCATTCAGGGAGACTGAAGCAATGAAGGATGGAAGTGACGCGATTGCGGACTGGCCAATCCTCAACGCACTCCTGAATGTTGCTTCAGGTGCTACGTGGGTTTCTGTACATCATGGTGGTGGTACTGGAATAGGAAACGCTATTCATGCGGGTTTCGTTCTCGTGGCAGATGGTACAAAGGAAGCAGACGAGAAGATAAAGATGGTTCTGAATGCAGATCCAGGGATCGGCGTAATAAGGCACGCAGATGCAGGCTATGAGAGTTCAAAGGATCTGATCAGGAAAGGAGTAAGATTCAAGACACCTTATTATAAGAACGAATGAAAATTCTTATTTTTCAAATCTCATTTTTTAAACATATGTCAATTGTAAAGATTTTAAAACCCATTATTGCTTACTGATTATGACAATTAAAGGAGTGTTGATGGCAGGGGGAAAGGGAACAAGGCTAAGGCCCATTACGTATGCAATCCCAAAGCCATTGGTTCCAATTGCAGGTCTTCCCTGCATTGAATATTCACTGAGGTCATTCCACGAGGCTTCCATAGACGATGTTATTATCACAACCGGATATAAGTTTGAGTCGTTAATAAATGGTCTCATTAAACAGGAAAGAAAGGGAGGTCAGAAGGTTCTTTTCTCTGTGGAGAGAGAGCCAGCAGGAACTGCTGGAAGCGTCAAGATCATAGAGAATTTTCTAGAAGATACATTTGTCGTGGGAAGCGCGGACGTACTGGCAGATTTTAATATATTAAACGCTCTCCAAAATCACAAGGACAGTGGAAACATTGCAACAATTATATTGACGGAAGTTGAGGACCCAACTCAGTTCGGAATAGTTGAAACAGAGAATGGGAAGGTAACGAAATTTCTCGAGAAGCCGACAAGAGACCAGATCTTCTCAAATAAGGTAAATTCGGGAATCTATATCCTGGAACCTGCAGTTTTGAGGCATATCCCTGAAGGGATTCAATATGATTTTGGGAGGGACCTGTTCCCGAAGCTCCTGAAGGAAGGCATAGTGATCAATACCTATGAAGGAAAGGGAACCTGGCTTGACACAGGGAGACCTAAAGAACTGATTCTGGCCAACGATCTCATAGTTTCAAAATATGGAAGAGAGATCAGGAAGGATTCAATTAACGGAAAGATGATAATGAAGGAGGAACCCATAGGCGATAACTATAAAATAGAAGGCAACTGTTATCTCGGAGAAAACATCAAAGTTGGAAAAAACTCAAACGTCAGGAACTGTACAATCTATGAAAACGTGGTAATAAATGAGAATGTTACGCTTGAAGATTCGATTATATTTGATGGGTGCTCAATAGGAAGCGAGAGTCATGTTTCAAAGTCAGTAATAATGAAGAACACGAACATTGGCAGCAAATGCATAGTGTCAAATAGTGCACTATCATCAAATCTCAATATACAGAATGGCTCAAGGATATATGATGTCAGCCTATCTTCAGAAACAACCAATAACTACGATTGACCCCTTGCACGAAACCGCCCCAAAATTAACCTTTTTGACAAGCAAAGATGAGAACAACAAACAATTCAAATAAAGTTTCTAACTAATAAAAGATTTATGGGTTTTCTAAAAAACTCAGAGGAAACCGGCTTTCTGGAGGATAAGTAGATCTTCTGTTGTAAGCTGTTCTCCCTTCTTAAACTTCTCAAACAGGTCATTCGCTTTATCCTGTAATTCCCCTTCCTTCTCCTTCTTCCTGGTTGCTCTGGTTTTAGCCCTGACTCCGCCCAGCATTTTTTCTATATCCCTGAGTTCGTTTTTTGCCTTTATGAACTCTTCATGTTCCTTTTCAGATTCTTTGTTGTATTTTATGAAAAGCTCGTGAAATTCATCTGCTTTCTTTCTTGTTTCATCCAGTTCCTGGAGGCCTTTATTTATCTCCTCACCAATGGAATTGATCTTGTTTGAGATTTCATCTATTTCCTTCTTTTGCTGATCGACCACCTTCTTCTTTTCATTTACCCTGGCCGATATCTCCTTCACCTGCTCATTCTCCTTAATTTCACTTTCCATTTTTTCTCTGGATTTCCTTATCTCGTTAGTCAGCTTACGGATATCGAGTACAATTTTCTGTTCATCCTTCTTTTCCAGAGGTTGGGTCTGCTGGACTTTTTCAAGCCTCTGAAGTTCTCGCTCCTTCCTCTTCAGTTCAGCAGGATCTATTCCGATGGACTTGAAATTTTCCTTATTTTTCCTAAGTTCCTTTCTCAAGTCGGAGAATTCCTTATAGTTGGCTTCCTTTTCATCCCTCATCTTCTGGATTTGCTCTATAAGTTGCCCCTTCTCATCTATCTTTTTCATAACAGCTTCTCGCATGCTCTTGGATTTCTGGTTCAGCTTATCTCTTTCTTCAGCATAATAATGGCTCTCCTGAGAAAGGTCATCTCGCTTTTTTATATGATCCTCTACCAGATTTCGCAAAAGCTCTCTTTTTTGTTCAAGGTCAGGAAGAACGTCACTCATAATGATCAGACATCGCAGTGATTACAACCCTTATTTTTCCTTATAATATATAACTTTCGTATTGTTTCACTTTCACAATCCCGTTATTCTTCCCGCAATCTAAATTCTTCATGAGCCCATTTTTCTGTTTTTGTCAGACAAATGATTGTCTTCAGAAATCATTTTCTATTGAATTCAATTTGAAATCTTTTCAATCTCTTCATTTATGGTCCTGACATAGTTCACCGGTTCAGTAGAGTTGTAAATACTTCTTCCGATTATAACATAATCTGCTCCATTCACCAACGCGGATACCGGAGAACCTCCCTGGGCCCCAATTCCAGGTGAAAATATTTTAAGGCCATCCTTATTTTTTGCAATCTCTCCAAGTAATTCATAATCATTGCCTGGAGCTATTATTCCATATACAGAAACCTCTTTTAGATCATTCAGGATCCTATCATGAAGAGGATTCAGATATCTGCTGGCACCCTGATTACTCATTGAAACAACCCCTATCACCTTAACACTTTCTGATGCGTCCATAAGAGCCTTTATAGAATCCATTCCCTGAAAAGAATGCGCTATGACTGCAAATGGACCTCTTTCTCTTATTATTTCCATAATCATTCGGTTTGTGTTGGGTATATCAGCAATCTTAAGGTCGCATATAACCCTCGCATATTGTGAAAGATCACTGATGACGTCTACACCGCAGGAGAGTATCGTAGGCCAGTTTATCTTTACCGCAAAAATTTCATTTTTTATTTTTTTTGTCAGGTTAAGGAGATTTTCTCTGTCAGTTAAATCCAGGGATGCAACTACTTTTTTTTCCATAAGGGTGAGATATCTGCTTAATAATTAATTTTGGCTCTTCATACTTTCAATTGGAAAATGAAGATACGTTTTTTTGACTGGGTTATATGCGACTTCTAGAACGCCCTTTTATCTGCGAAATCCTCAATGTGTAGAAAAAACCCTTGCATCCTTAACTCTTGTGAGTTTTCTATAGTAATTACCCGCACAAAAATGTAATGATGAGATTCAAATGCTGGGCCTACAACTGAAACAAAATACATTATACTTCCTACTAAAAAATTAGCAATAAAAATTACAAAACCGTTCAAAGAATCCAGTATACAATTTCTCATGAAACCAAAAATTACCAGTTTTTTAAATTTGAATCTAACCGGGTTACAATATTATGATCTGTATGAATTCATATACAATAGATTTTTAAACATCCTAATACTTTGACTCATCAAGGAAAAGTTTTTCCATATCTTCGTGAAGTAAACTTTATAGATATGAAAAAAACTTTTGTATAAGAAAGGAATATAACTGAGGTGAAAAGATTGATACAGAACAAAATTGCAAAAATAATAAAAAGAGACGGTTCTACTGCAGATTTTGATAAGACAAAGATTACAAGGGCAATATACAAGGCTATGTTAAGTGTAAAACTTGGAACAATGAAAGACGCAGAAGTTGTTTCTGATAAAGTAGTCGAAATACTTGAGAATGACGGGACAACTCCTACTGTTGAAAAAATACAGGATACCGTAGAATCTGTTCTAATGTCAACAAGTTTCGATGGAAAGAAATTTAATGATGTTGCGAAGGCATACATATTATACAGGGAGAAGAGGAGATTCATCAGGGAAGAGAAACAGAGACTTGGAGTTAATGATGATTTGAAACTTTCACTCAACGCAGTCAAGGTTCTTGAGGCAAGGTATCTTCTCAAGGATGAGGAGGGTAAAATCATAGAGACACCAAGCCAGATGTTCAGGAGGGTTGCAAATCATGTCGGGATCATTGATGCACTTTATGATTATGCAAAATTCCAGAAGAAAGGAACAATTCCAAAGGATGGTAAGAAGCTTTCCAACATATCCAACACCCAGATAGAGGTCCTTGAAAGGGCATTCAATAAGCTCAAGGATGATGGGACTCTTACAGGAACCTTTGGCCAGTTCATGGACTTTATTTATACAAAGCCAACAACCGCCGAGGATACAATTGAGAAGATGCACAGGATGATGACAAGACTGGAATACGTGCCAAATTCTCCCACATTGATGAATGCTGGAGCCAGACTTGGCCAACTTTCAGCATGTTTCGTCCTCCCAGTTGGAGACAGCATAGAAGAAATCTTTGAGGCAGTCAAGCAGACAGCAGAGATCCATAAATCTGGAGGGGGTACTGGATTTTCATTTTCAAGATTGAGAAACAAGGATGATATTGTTGGATCAACAAAGGGAGTTGCCTCAGGTCCAGTTTCATTCATGAAAATCTTCGACACAACCACTGAAGTGATAAAGCAGGGTGGAAAGAGGAGAGGAGCCAACATGGGAATACTCAGATATGACCATCCTGACATAATGGAATTCATAACAAGCAAGGATTCTGAGAACACAATACTGAGAAATTTCAACATATCTGTTGGGATGGAAGATGATTTCTTTGATAAATTAGATAACGATGGCTATGTTGAACTCAAAAATCCAAACACCCACAAGGTTGTATCAAGGATAAAAGCAAGAACGATGTGGGACACAATAATTACACAGGCATGGAAGACAGCAGATCCAGGCTTGATCTTCCTTGATGAAATCAACAGGGCAAACCCTGTTAAAAACATAAGCGAAATTGAAGCAACAAACCCATGTGGAGAGCAGCCACTCATGCCATACGAGTCCTGCAACCTCGGGTCAATAAACCTAAGCAAATTTGTGGTTGGAAACACCATAGATTGGAATTCGTTGAGGGATGTGATCAGGTTATCGGTGAGATTCCTGGATAATGTAGTGGATGCAAACAAATTCCCAGTTATACAAATAGAGGAAATGACCAGGAAGACCAGGAAGATCGGTCTTGGTGTCATGGGTTTTGCAGATATGCTGATAATGCTTGGAATTCCATATGATACCGAGGATGCATTGAAACTTGCAGAGCAGGTGATGTCTTTTCTGGATGATGAATCTCACAAGGAATCTCAGAGACTTGCTGAAGAAAGGGGTGTTTTCCCTGGATGGTACGGTTCAGAATACGAGGCAAGAGGAATCCTTATGAGAAATTCAACAACCACAACAATTGCACCAACTGGAACCATATCAATCATAGCTGGATGCTCATCATCAATAGAACCGTTGTTTGCAATAGCATTCATGCGACATGTACTCAATGGACAGGAGCTTATAGAAGTGAATCCACTATTTGAGGAGATTACAAAGAAGAGGAACATATATTCAGAAAAACTCATGCAGGAAGTTGCAAAGACAGGAAATCTTGAAGATGTACAAATAGAAAGTGACATCAAGCGGATTTTTGTAACTGCACACGAAATAGATCCGGAATGGCATGTCCTCATGCAGGCAACCTTCCAGAAATTCTGTGACAGTGGAGTCTCAAAAACAATAAATCTTCCACATGATGCAACACCTGATGATATCAGCAAGGCGTACCGCCTGGCTAAGGATCTCCATTGCAAGGGAATTACCGTTTATAGGGATAGAAGCAAGTCGGAGCAGGTCTTATATTCCGGCACAGAAAAAAAGGAGAAGAAGGAAAAACCAACAGTCGCAATAGTTGAAAAGATAGCATCAGAAACAAAGGAAAGGAAGGAAAAAGTTTCAACGAAATTCCTGAAACTGGAGGCCACGTTTGATCCGGCATGTCCTGATGGAAAGTGCGATAAGTAATGGGAATAAACGAAATAAGGGAAGAAATAATATCGAGGAAACTCCTCTTTCTTTCCGATGAAGTTTTCAGGGAGAACACACCACTTCAATATCTACTCCTTGCATTGGCCAAGAATAATCCGTTCCTTTCAAATGTATCGGGTTTTGCAGACAGATTTGATGAAGCTAAATTTTCTGAGTTTATTAAACATAAAATAATAGATAAAATTCCAGGAAATGATGATGAAAAGATAACATATATAGAACAGAATTTTGAGAATATCAGAGGGTTGTGCCAGGAATATCTAAAAGGACTTATCAAGCCAACCTGAATAGTATCATAGTATTGTGATCGTGTATCACGCTTTTTATATAAATATCGTATGATTGAGAAATTCTGCATATAATATAAGTTTTAATATCTATTATATGTAAATCATAAATTTCAGGACTCGTTGTTGATGATCTTAGAAAGATATTTGATGGAATTATCAATTAACCATCATGCCAGTCATTGATAGACAGATGAAAATGAAGTTACAGGCAGAAATGGCTTATGTAAGTGAAAGGCTTGAACAGATAAAACAGAACAGGGATTCACAGGGAATAAACAGGGAAGAGGAAGAGGTATTGCAGAAGAGGAAGAAAGATATTATGAATCAATTATACTGAGGGGAGAGGGGGGTATGTTTCCACTGGAACTCATGGAACCATACGCGGTCTTGAAACTTTGAATGGATGTGTTGAGTTTCTGATTATTATATTCACTTTATTTCCAGGTTTGGAGAATTCTCTATCTATATATCCAAGCGCAATACCCCTCTTCAATGTTGGCGATATAGAACCGCTTGTTATTATTCCAGATTCTTTTCCATTGCCTTCCACTGTGTTTCCATGTCTTGGAATTACTTTTTCCTCATCAGATATGAAACCTCTAAAAACGTATTCTGGTTTTGTATTATTCATAAGATTTTCTTTTCCAATATATTCATGATCAGATGTTATTATGAATGAGATTGATGCTTCATAAGGATTCCTGTCGGAATCGAAATCCTGGCCAGAGAGAAGCATCCCCTTCTCCATTCTCAATGTGTCTCTTGACCCAAGACCACATGGTCCATATCCCTTCTTTCTTAATGATTTTATTATCATATTCCATATTAGAATTATATCACTGTTACGAGCTATGATTTCACAGCCTTTTTCTCCAGTATATCCCGTTCCTGAAACTATGATGGAATCCTTTTCGTAAAATTTAAAGAAATCCGGGAACTTAAAACCAACTTCATTCATTATTTCACTTGATTCTGGGCCCTGAACAGCTATGCATCCAAGCCTGTCAGAATAATCACTTATACTTGCATTTCCCACATTATTGTCAACTATGTGTTTCAGTATCCTATCCTTGGTTGCTGCATTTGGAACACATAAGAACTTTTCTTTATTGAATCTATATATTATTGTATCATCAATCATGTTTCCTTCATTATTAAGAAACGCTGTATAGACACATTCTCCATCATTGATCTTTTCAACGTCTGTTGGGAGTATATGCTGTAATGTTTTCAAAGAACCGGTTCCCTCAATAAATATATCTCCCATGTGAGAAACATCAAAAACACCACAACCATTCCTTACATAATTATGCTCTGTAATTATTGATTCATAATATAACGGCATTTCCCATCCATGAAAATCAACCATGTTCCCATTCAACTTTAAATGTTCTTCATAAAGTGGAGTTCTCATGCCATCACCCCAACTGCAGATGCTCCACTGGAAATGGACCCCTCTCTCTCTATCATTTTAATGAAATATTCATGAATCCTTGTATCATCTGTCAATTCCGGATGGAATGTAAGACCGAGAACGTTTTCCTCTCGCACAATTACTGGTTTGTCTCTAACTTTTCCCATGATTTCAGCACTTCCTGAATTCTCAATAACCGGGGCTCTTATAAAGACGGCCGTATATTTTCCAATTCCATTTATATCGATTTCCTGAATAAATGATTCAGCCTGCCTTCCATAACCATTTCTCTCTATTTCTATATCAATAAGATCCATGCCTTTAACCCTTGGATCATTTGTATTTCTTGATGCTATTATTATCCCGGCACACGTTCCCATGAGAGGTACTTTCCCTTCCTTCACCATTCTCCTGATTTCATCATATATGCCATATTCCTGAATCAATTTGAAAATAGTTGTACTTTCGCCTCCAGGTATTATTATTCCGGATACCCCATCCAGGTCATCTCTCTTTCTTATTCTGATCACATCAATGCCTCTGCCTCTCTTAATAGAAATCTTTTCAAGCATTTCTATATGTTCCTCAACATCTCCCTGAAAACCTACTATGCCTATTTTCACAACTAACCATCATTATTGAGTTAAAAACTGTTTGCAAATATTATAAGGATTACTGGTGACAAACACTCCTTGATTGTTTAATCTTCATCCTGTGTTTTCATGTTAATTGAATACTTTAATGAATAACCAGAACTATGCTGTATAAATATAATATTTGTTATGGTTTATTTCTATTTAAAAAGAGTGATGTAATCATACGGAGCTTCTTTTCCATAGCAGTATTTAACCTCATTGAATTTACTCTTAAACTGGATAATATCTTTTCTGATTACGTCATCAGGCGTTTCAGTGGAAATGGCTCTATGTATTAATTCTGCAACTGTCCTGACGTCATCCTTACCAAACCCTATCCTTGTTATCTCCTGTGCCCCTATCCTTATCCCACTTGGATCCATTGAATTCTTGTTTTTATCAACAGGAATCAGGTTCTTGTTAAGAATTATACCACACCTCTCAAGTCTCTCAGCCACCTTCTTTCCTCCTCCAAACTTTCTTATGTCTGCAACTATTGTATGAGATTTTGTGAAACCAAGTTTCTCTCCAAAAACATCAACTCCAAGGCTGTGAAGTTCCTGGCCAAGAGTCTGGGCATTTTCTATGGTTTTTCTAGCATATTCTTCTCCAAAATCAATCATTTCAGCCATTGTAACTCCAAGGGCAGCCATTGTGTTCAGATGGTGGTTACTTAGAACTCCAGGAAATACTCCTCTCTGTATTTTCTTCCATGTCTCATCGTCCGTATTTCCCAGTATTATTCCATGCTGTGGACCTGGCAGTGTTTTATGAGTGGAGCCAGACATTACATCGGCCCCCTCATGCAATGGATCCTGAAACTGCTTTCCTGCTATCAGGCCAATTACATGTGCTGCATCATACCACACACTGCAACCAACCTCCTGGAACGCATCCCGCATCTCCTTCAATGGTATGGGGAACAGAAAGACAGACTGTCCAAAAAGGGCCAGCTTTGGCTTGACTTCCCTTATCACCCTCATCGCGCCATCTGGATCTATTGACATTGTATCCTCATTGAACGGATAATTAACAATGTTCAGCCCCCTGAATCCAAGTGCACCGAACTTTGCTGCGCTTATATGGCCTCCACCAGAAAGGTCTGGTGCAGTCACAGTCTCTCCAGGCCTGGATAGTGCAAATATCACAGCCATATTGGCATTTGTCCCGGAGACAGGCCGGGGATCAATCTGAGGCACATTGAATAGTTTTTTTCCTATCTCATTTACCTTGTCCTCCATGAGATCAACGTAGTAATTTCCCTGATAGTACCTGTGATGTGGCAGCCCTTCTGCATATCTATGGCCGAAATCCGTGAGTAACATTTCGAGGGCCAGAGGACTCATGACGTTCTCAGAAGCTATGAGCGGTATACTTTCCTTGAACATTTCGTTATTTTTTTTCGCATAATCCCTTATTTCCAGTGCATCTTTCAAATGATTTTCCATATTCTATAATATATTAGATGTATTTTAAGTTCTTTTGATGTTAATAATAGAATTCATGGAACATTGGCCAGAAAAATTGGAAAAGATTATTTCAGCTCCCATCATCATGAAACCACCACGATGATGAATTCAGCCTTGACTGAATAAATGATGAATGACAGGCAGTCTGAGTGGTTTTCTGATATTCTCTTATCTCACTCTCTCGAGAGAGAAGGAACCCAGATCAAAGCTTGTATTTCTCGAATAAACTTCTATCCACTCCCTGGTCCTGACATTGCTCAGCCCAGATACTCTCAGGTATTGTTTTGAATTCACAATTCTGAATTCTATTGTACCATCCATTATGTAACTTATTGTTTCATATATTTTCTGATCAAAAAGACCTTCTTCCAGGAGATACATGGATACACTTGGATTTGATCTCCTCTTCTGGGTAAACTGCTGGCTGAATCTCATGAATATCTTCTCATCAAACTGCGGTATGAAAGCAGTGAGAGATATGAACAGGAGCCTGTAATAGGGGTATGTTTTTAGTATCTCCGCTTCCAGGGTTTCCATTGCCTTTAAAAGAGCAGAAAGGTTGGTTATACTATCAATAACTATGGCATTCCTTGATGGAGACTGTATCTGTATGGATCTGGAATATATATCAATGAATCTAAGAATCCCTTTGTCCTCATAGGAGTCGACAGCTGAAAGATCACTTCCCATTATTCTGGCTATTTCAGACTTGATCTGCCTCAAGTCCCTGTCTGCTGATATTATTACTATTGGTATGTTTTCCTTGAAAGACCGAACAACAAAATTGTATGCAAGAGTCTCCTTTGCAGAGAATGGTGCACCGAATAAGACAATATTTGACGTCAATGGAACACCGCCAAGCAGAAGATCATCAACCTTTGACACGCCCGTCATTATTTTCCTTGAAGTGTCTATCTTCCTGATTTCGGCCACCTGCGGAACTGCAGCTGCCTCAGATATTGTCCTGGAAGCAGCATCAGCCTTTTCTTTGTCTGAATTTGCTTTTGCTATGTTTGAGAGGCCTTTAAGATATATGTCAACCTCATTCCTCTTGATCTCTGCATCCTTTATGGTCTTCTCGAGTGCATCCCTCAACTTTCTTAGTTCTTCAATCCTGTTATCAACTTCATTTTTTTCCATTATTCGCTTCACCCACATATGTTCCTGAGACAACCCACGGAGGAGATTCAGGATCGAAAGGTTCCATTCCATCAACCATATGATCCTTCAGTGATTTTTCATCCATTTCTATTCCCAGACCCGGCTTGCCAGATAACCTGAACTGACCATTGCTTATTTCGTATCCCTTTACAAGATTTTTCTTCCATTCAGGCCATGATGCCTCAAAGCTTTCCTGTATCAGGAAATTGTTTATAGTGGTATCCAGGTTCAGTGTGGCAGCGGTCTGGACGGGGCCAAATGCATTGTGATATGCCATTGCAACTCCCCACGAATCCGCAATCGCAGCCACCTTGAAAGATTCCATTATGCCTCTGGTGTTTGTTAGATCAGCCTGAATTATATCTACTTTGCCCTCCACGATATGCCTCATGAAATCCCTTGCGTTGAGCACTCTCTCACCAAGTGCGATGGGAGTCTGGACAAGGCTTCTTAGCTCAGGGAGTCTCATCTCAAGCTCAGGGTGAAGAGGTTCCTCGAAAAACAGGCAATCGTAAGGATCCAGCCTTTCAACGATTTTTCTCGCAGCCTCAAAAGAATACCTGCCATGGAATTCTATCAGGAGGTCAAGGTCATAATCAAACTCATCCCTCAAGCCCCTTACAATAGCCTCGGCATTGTCTATTCCTTTCCTGTCTATCTTGTCATAGTTATTGCCAAAAGGGTCAAACTTGACTGCCGTGAAACCCTGCTTATGGATTCCCTTTGCCTTCCTGATAAAATCATCTGGTGTAACACAGTCAGAATACCAGCCGTTACTGTATGCCCTTACGCTGTCCCTGACCTTCCCGCCAAGTAGGTTGTATATGGGTTCTCCTGCATATTTTCCCACAATATCCCACGATGCAATTTCCACAGCACTCAGCGCTGAAGTAGCCTCCATTGACCTGGAGAGATAAAAAGAATGCCTGTAAAATTCAAGCACGTTTGCGGTAACATTCCTGACATCCCTGCCGACAAAAATCCTCATGACTTCCTTGATGCTTTCAAGGACAGGAAGAGTCATCAGGGTTGTTGGTGCTTCGCCGTATCCGACCATGCCATCATCAGTTGTGATTTTCACAATAAGCATCGTCGAACTCCATGGGGAGGATTTCTCGGATGTTTTTTCACTTACATTGTAGATATCTATGCTCTTTATTTTCCCAGACATAGGGTACATATACTTATCAATGTTTAAAAAGTTTGGTTCGTTTGACATTACTGGTCACATTAAATCCACTTTTCATTAAATATATGAACCACATTTATGGTTTTCACGAGTGGTAACATAGCGCACTGTTTTCCGGGAACACATTTAATCACCAAGAAGGCAGAAATCGCATTCATATCCGGGCGGGATACATGAACCTGTATGCATTGAAGTTCATGGCACAATTCATTCGAAATTACTGTGGGGCGGGCAAAGGAATTCAAAGGTTTCTAATGTTTTGTCAGGAATACTTATATAATACAAAAATGAATAGGGTCTTGTTTGTCACGCACATTGATCATATCTGAAAAGGCTGACGCAGGGAGAAGGATTGCTTACTTTCTATCAGATGGAAGGTCAAAGCAGAAAAGATCAAAAGGTCTGAATTTCATAGAATTTGATGATGATGAAAACGGGTTTTATCTTGTACCTCTCAGTGGCCATATAGTTGAACTTGACTTCCCAAAAGATCTTAAGGACTGGAAACTGGATACATTGAATGACCTGATAAAATCGGGGCTCATTCATAACGTCAAGAATAAGACCGCGCATGAAAGCCTCACAGAGATGGCATCCCGCGTCGATAAGGTTGTGGTGGCCACTGATTATGATAGGGAAGGAGAACTTATCGGGACTGAAGCCCTGGATATAATAAGGAACAGGGCAAACTTCAGCGGGAAGATATACAGGGCGAAATTCAGCGCACTTACAGGGAAAGAGATAAGGGATGCATTCAATAATTTCATAGATGTGGATTACAAGCTGGCAAACTCTGCAGCAGCGAGGGAGGAGATAGATCTTTACTGGGGTGCAGTCCTGACAAGATTCTTTTCCCTTATCACAAAGAGACTGGGAAAGAATTTTCTTTCAATTGGAAGAGTTCAGACACCAACTCTTGCAATAATTGTGGAGCGCGAGGAAGAGATAGAAAAATTTGTACCTGAAAAATACTGGGAGGTTAAGGTTGATTTTTTCAAGGACGGTCTCTTCACTGGCACAAATGAGGAAGGCAGGATATTCCAGAGGGAAAGGGTTGAGGAGATATTTGAAAGAATACTTGGCAGGAACGGAAAAGTACTGGCCTTTGAAAAAAAGGAGGAGAGAATATACCGGCCATCTCCATTCAACACCACAGAGTTCATGCGTGAAGCCTCGCGAATAGGAATAATGCCCGGAAGGGCCATGAAAATTGCCGAATCACTTTATGTTAGAGGTTACATAAGTTATCCGAGGACGGATAATACTGTTTATCAGAGGAGCATCAATTTAAAATCAATAGTGGAAAAGTTAAAAAAGGGAGAATTTGCCAGGGAGGCTGAAATGGTACTTGCGCAGGAAAAGATCTATCCTTCAAGGGGAAGGATGGAGGCCACAGATCACCCGCCAATTTATACAACAGAGCTTGCCTCAAAGAAGGACCTGAGGGCTGACGAATGGAAGATATATGAACTGATAGCACGGCGTTTTTTATCCACGCTTTACAGGGAGGGAAAAAAGGATGTCAGAGAATCAGTAATTGAGATAAATGGAGAAAAATTCAAGACGCATGGGTCCCTTGTGACTGATCCTGGATGGCTGGAGATATATCCATACAGGAAGGTGGCTGACATATATCATCCCGATCTCGCCGAAGGTGAGGAAGTTCCTTCACAGGACTGGAGAATCGAGGAAGGCGAGACAAAACCTCCGAACAGGTATGACATGGCTTCCCTGATCAAGGAGATGGAGCGTCTCAATCTTGGAACTAAAAGCACCCGTCATGATATAATAGAAAAGCTGCAGATGAGGGGTTTTATAGAGGGGAATCCCGTCAGGCCAACGTCCCTGGGCAGGGCACTGATTGAAGGTGTTATGAGCGTTGATTCTAAGATTTCCGAGCCGGACATGACAGCCGAACTTGAGGGTTTCATGGACAATATTGCCTCTGGAGAAAGGACAAAGGAACAGGTTGTGGAAATCTCCAGGTCAATGCTGAGCAGTGTTCTTACTGATCTCGAAAAGAACAGGGATGAAATCTCGGGTATAATCAGGAACGCTCTTGAAACTGGAGTGGTGATAGCGAAATGCCCCATACATGGAACTCCAGTCCAGGCAGTTAAAATAAGGGACAGTATAAGATTCAGGTGCGAAACAGAAGGCTGCCAGATTGATTATTACCAGAAGATAAGAGGACTGATAAAGGAATCCGAAACGAACTGCCCGGTCTGTGGTCTTCCACTGGTTACAGTAATAAGAAGGGGGCAATCGCCGGAAGTAATATGTATCAATCCGCAGTGCGAATACAACACCAGGAAAAGATCTGCTGGAAAATGCCCTGCAGATGGTGGGGAGCTTGTAATTAGGCAGTCAAGGTATGGAAAGAGATTCCTTGGATGTTCAAATTTCCCGAAATGCAAGCAGACATATCCCCTGCCCCAGAAGGGGGAGATAAGGCAGACCGGAAAGACGTGCCAGTTCTGTGGAGCACCCATACTCATTGTTGAGAATGGCAAGTATTCAAGAGAATTCTGCCCAAAGATTAGCTGCGAATTCAATGGGAAGAAACCCTCAAAGGAGGGAGAAAAGGAAGTCAGGAGGAAGCCAGCTCCTAAGAAGAAGGTTGCCGTTAAAAGGAAGGGAGGTGCAAGGAAAGTTGCGAAAAAAACTGGTGTCTGAAACAGGTACTGCCATACTGTTCATAATTTCATCACTTATAGCAGTGGTACTGGCACTCGAACTTGAGGAAATAACGCCCACAAATCCAACAGGTAACCCGGGAGCAGGGGCAGGTTATGTCATATATTTCATAATTGCAGTAATAGTAATGTCTGCACTCATAATATTCATTGCCAGAAAGAAGAAACTTGGTATTTTGAAATACATCTTTGCCATATCTATAGCATTTGTAATTTTAGTGGTTGGATCACTTCTTTACGCCTTGCTTCCCATAAAAAGCAGTGAAAAGGTTGTACTTACGCTCGCAACACCCGTTATTATACTCTACTTCCTTCTATTCAGGCAGAACTGGATTGTAGTAAATATAGTGGGAATCTTAACCTCGGCAGGTCTCGCAGCAATATGGGGGGAAGATCTTGGTGTATACTCAGCCGTTGTTCTTATGCTTGTATTTGCAATATATGACTATATAGCTGTTTACAAGACAAAGCATATGCTGGACATTGCCAGGGCATCAACCAGTTCCGAGATGCCGCTCTTCTTTGTGGTACCGGATTCCAGAGGGTTTGAAACATCAGACATTGACATAGACACTCCTGGCGAGGAGAGGGGTGCCATACTCATAGGGTTTGGCGACATTGCGATCCCGAACGTGATGGTGATATCCTCATTCCTGTACGGAGGTTCCGTGTTCTACCCGTTTTATTTGCTGCCGCTTGCTGGTGGAATCGTGGCAATGTTCACTCTCTTCATGTTCATCAAGAGACCTGCACCGGGGCTCCCGTTCCTGAACACAGGGGTGCTTATTGGATTTGGAATAGCCCTGCTCCTTGCTCATTTCTAATTTTTTCGTGAACTTCTATTTTGAAGTCCACTTGCGAAAGATCTATTCAATTCTTTTTTCAATATCAGGCATGTTTGCAATGATCTGTCTTGTAAAATCATTTTCAGGCGAAGAAATTACACTTTCAGTTGAACCGCTTTCGATTATCTTTCCCTCCTTCATTACGTGAATGAAGTCTGAAACATACGCACACCTGTTCATGTCATTATCCAGGTAAATGTAGAGAATTTTATCCCTTGTTTGCTTAATGAGGTTTAATTCACGGCAGAGAGTCATTGTATCCAGGAATGAGAATGGCTCATCAAGCACTATACACGATGGTTTCTGGGCCAGGGCCATGGAGAAGGCAAGTATCTGTTTCTCGCCACCGGAGAGTGTCCACACAAGCCTGTTCCTGTAATCCTCCCTGGAAAGGCCGGAATTCTCATACACTTTCCACACGTTTTCCTCATCAAGGTCGTTAAGCCCTGCAGTTGTCTCTATATGCCAGGCCACATCCTTTGCACCATTCAGTGATGCGTAAGGATCCTGGAACACATGCCTGACACTTTTTTTCGTTCTGATCCGGGAGTTATCATAATAAATCTCGCCAGAGTCAGGCTGGACATAGCCGGATATCATGCTGCCAAGCGTTGTTTTTCCCGAACCCGAATTCCCGAAAATTGCATACACATTTCCATCGTTGAATTTTGCACTTATATTATTAACTGCATAAATCCTCTCTCCACCTCTAACTCTTCTCTTCTCTATGTAGTACTTCTGGATATCTCTTAGTTCAATCACTGTACCACTCCGGATAATTTATGCATCTGTAGCCATGATCCCCATCCGTCATGTAAGGGATTTCATGGCTGCATTTTTCATTAACATATCTGCATTTTCCAGAATAAACACATCCACCGGTATTCTCGTTATTAACTTCCCTGCATTCCCTGTCCCTGTTCTTTACAGACGGGACAGAGTTCATAAGATCCTTCAAATATGGGTGATGCGGCTTCTCAAGAAGGTCATGCCATTTTCCATCCTCCAGGATCTGGCCATTCCTCATCACATAGATCCTGTCACATGCCTGAAAAACAGGGATTATATCGCTGCTGACAATGATTATTGATGTGGAGGACGACATTTCCCTGAAAAGCCTGAGCATCCCTTTTATTCCAAGCGTATCAAGTCCTGCTGTGGGCTCATCCACTATCAGTATGTCAGGCTTGACTATTGAAGCCATTGCAATAAGAACCCTGTGCCTTGTTCCGTCACTTAGCTGTACTGGAAGTTTTTCCATTATGTCCATTGATAGGCCGAGGTATCTAAAGGATCTTTCAACATCTTCCATGTCAAGCTTCCCGCCCCTGAATAGTTTCCTCATCTGAAACTCAACAGAGTATCTTGGCCGAAGTGCATTCAACGAATCCTGCCTGACAACGACTCTCCTTTTCCTGAATTTGAAAAAATTTTTTCCCGAAAATATGCTTTCCCCATCATAGAGTATATCTCCACTGCTCCTGTAGATCTTTCCCTCTATTGCGCGAATCATGGTTGTTTTTCCCGAGCCTATTTCTCCTATGACTCCAACCATTTCTCCCTTATTTACGTGGAAGTCAACATTCCTGAGTATTTCCCTGTAATTGTCACGGTTCCTGTATCCGCAGCTCAGATCCCTGATTTCGAGTTTTGGGCGAATGTCTCTGGAATCATGATTGCTTTGCATGGATGTGTTCCTCGTCCACGAGATTTACCGATTTTCCCGCCCTGGCCATCAGTTCCGGTTTTATCTTCTTCATCCTGAGTGCATATATGAAACTGAACACTGCATATAAGGCAACCACAATTATTGCCTCGGCTATTGGATACACAAAGCCTGCAACACTTTCGTAGAGCACGAATATGAAAATAAGCGTGGCTATACCCGGGAATAAATAGTGCAAAATATCGTGCTTGACCAGATCAAATATCCCAACATGTTTCTCCTTAAGCCTTCTGAAGAGAGTCACCAGGCTTGTGTTCAGGAGAACATGAGTCAATATGAGTCCTGTAAGAGCCATGGTTGTAAGGAAGTCAAAGGAAGCCTCAAGGGAAGAAACCACATTGGGATTTGTTGCCCTATCGAAAATTAATCCTGTTACCGGCACCCCAAGTCCTGCTGTTATGAGGAATGTTGAGATCAGTGCCGTAAGGGAGGCGGTAATTGCAACAAACCACAGAGCATTGGAAGGTGTGGTGTATTTTCTGTGAATCTTGGCAAAGAAAGACGGGATTATTCCATCCCTGCCCATTGCAAAATATACCCTTCCTGCATTTGCCTGCATTGCAACCGAATCTGAAAAGGCAGAGTTGAATGCAACAAGTGTGAACAGAACTCCACCAAGTACTCCAGTATATGTAATGGCCACAAGAACACCGGGAATTGACTGCTTGAGGAATTCTTTCATAAGTGGGACACTTGTTCCCCATCCCACAATCTGTGCATAGGCAACCTCCGTGAGAACCAGGCCGACAAGTAGAAGTCCCATTGTCAGTGATCTCGTTATGTCATTTGGATTATTCACCTCCTCCCCAAGAGGGGCGGAACCTCCATAACCTATGAAACTTGTGAGACCAAAGACCATTCCAAGGCCAAGTCCGGCAAACACACCTCCATTTGGCGCAAATAGGGAACTGTACTGTGGCCACGCAAAAGGATTGAAAACATTAAGATTGTTGTCAGGCGCACGTATTATCTCAATTGCGGAAATCCCGGCCAGAAATATCAGTTCAAAGAAGGACGCATACTTGATGTATTTCATCTGCGGTCGTATTCCTATCACTGCCACAGCGATAGGAACCATGATGAAGACAAGTATGAAAGGGATCCATATCCAGGCTGGCAATGTGTAGGCTGTAAAGTAATTCACGATGCCAGGAAGGAAAACTCCAGCAACAAATACTGGTATTGCAGCAGTGCTCACTATCTGGTACATTGGATACATAAGACCCGATGTAACTGCTGGCACAGGTCCGTATGCATTTGCTATATATCCATAGTAACCACCGGCACTGGCATGTCTCTTCGAAAGGTGGTATAATGTGTTAACTTCAAGAAACATGGTGAGGGTTGCAAGAATGAAGGCGAGGGGCGTGAGAATGAGTGCAAAGGCAGCTGATGATACGACAAAGGCGACCGAATCGCATGCCGGGGCCATTGCAGAGATTTCCTCTGCTATTGCTCCCCAGACTCCAACCTCCCCACGCTTGAGCCTATTTTCATATTTAATTTCAGGTTCGACGGGTTCATTAGTTCCTTCCATATTATCTTAGCATATTACTAACATATATAAACATTATCAAGTCATGCCTCTCATGCAATACAGATCCTCCTGCAGATCTCAGAAGGCCGGGAAGATCTAAGGATGCATGGAAATAAGGAGGAACGTTTTCCCTCATCAGGAAAAATGTTATACTCCTCAATGAAGAAAGACCCTCTTTCCAGTAAAGTAAAGAGAAATCCCGTATTTCCTGCAGGTTTCGATGACTTCCTGATCCCTTATGGATCCACCCGGCTGTATTATTGCCTTAATACCTGCAGATGCTGCAACATCCACATTATCGCTGAACGGTAGGTAGGCATCTGAAGCCATTATGCTTCCTGAAGCCCTTTCACCGGCTCTTTCCACTGCGATTTTCGCTGCCTGGACCCGCGAGGTCTGCCCGGCTCCTATTCCGGCAGTGGCACCATCCTTTGCAAGAACTATTGCATTGCTCCTGCAGTGAGCAACAATTTTCCATGCAAACAGGAGATCACTTTCATCGAATTCATCTTTTTTATACACAGTTTCAATTTTTTCAGGAGATGCGGGTACGACATCCTGCTGTAGAAATCCATTGAATACCGTTCTGATTTTACTCGATGGGCCTTTCCCTGAGTACGTGGCCATCCTGAGGTTCTTCTTCTTCTCGAGCATCCTTCTCGCTCCATCAGTAAAATCATTCCCTATGATCACCTCAACGAACAGGTCCTTGATTTTGGATGCAACTCTCTCATCTATCGTGCCATTTACGCATATTACCGAGCCATATGCGCTCTCCCTGTCTGCATTTATGGCCTTCTCAAGGGCCTCCTCATGGTTATTTCCTGTGGCTGCGCCGCATGGTGTGTTGTGCTTGATTACCACAGCAAACGGCTCATTGAATTCCAGGGCAGTCTCGATTGCTGAAGATGCATCCATGTAGTTGTTATATGACATTTCCTTTCCATGAAATATCTCCAGTTTACCGTATTCTGGCACCTCATACAGGTATCCTGACTGATCCGGATTTTCTCCATATCTCAATTTCTTCCCGTTTCCAAGATTTATAACTGCTCCTTCTGTTTCGCCCGGATTCTGGCCCGAGAGTGCATCCCTGATCATGCTGTCATAGGACGATGTAAGTTCAAAGGCCCTGATCGCCAGATTTTTTCTCGTCTCCTCTGAAACTTCCCCATTTTCAAGGATTTCCGAGGATACCCGGGGATAATCCTCAATATTGGTAAGGACCGCAACCCTGCTCCAGTTCTTGGCAGCGGCCCTTATTAGTGAAACCCCTCCTATGTCAATGTTTTCAATCATTCTCTCGGTTCCCATGTTCATGTTGCCCTTAAAATCATAGAGATTGCAGATCACCACATCAAAAGGTGGATAATTGAGTCTCCTGATCTCGTTCATGTCCTTCTCTGTATTACGTGCAAGAATTCCGGAAAAAATGGCAGGATGCAGAGTCTTGACCCTTCCTCCAAGAAGATCGCTGAATCCTGTAAGGGTAGATATATCAATGGAGTCTATCCCATGTTCCCTCAGGAAATTGGCGGAACCGGATGAGGCATAGACCTGAATGCTCGAGCCTCCGGCATTCCTGAAAAAATCAACAAGCCCATCCCTGTTCGTGACACTTACCAGTACATTCATGGATCAGCAGTGATTCTTTTGATAATAGTTTTATTATTACTGAAAGTAATTATTCATTTTGTCAAGTAATTTATTCTTTAAGTTGACAAAACATTTTATAAAAAAGAGTTCTTGCCTCCAAAAGAGGAATCATAAATGGAAAGAAACATTGCAGTTGAATCAATCAAGCAGGTACCTACATACAAAAGAGAAGTCGAACTTGTCGAAAGAAAAGGAATCGGGCATCCGGACAGCGTATCTGATGGAATTGCAGAAGCAGTAAGCAGGGCTCTTAGCAAATATTACATAAAGGAATTTGGAAAAATCCTCCACCACAATACGGATCAGGTTGAAGTTGTCGGAGGGCAGTCAGCTCCAAAGTTTGGGGGAGGAAGCGTGCTTGATCCAGTCTATATATTACTGAGCGGAAGGGCAACAACAACGGTGAATAACGAAAGGCTCCCTGTGAAGGCTGTTGCAGTAAAGGCTGCAAAGAGATATCTGGAAAGGCAGTTCAAACATCTTGACCTGGACGGAGACGTGATGATAGATTCGAGGATAGGTCATGGATCAGTGGACCTCAGGGATGTTTATGACACATCAAAGCACAGGGCAAATGACACCTCATTTGGAGTTGGGTTTGCACCATTTACAGATACCGAGAGGCTTGTCAAGGAAACTGAGAAATACATAAACGGGGAACTCAAGTCAAAACTTCCCGCCATAGGATATGATATAAAAGTTATGGGATACAGGCAGGACAGGGTAATCAACCTCACTGTTGCTGCTGCGTATGTGGACAAATACGTGAAGGACAGTTCAGAATATTTCTCTGTGAAGGAAGAGCTCCAGAATCTTCTCGAGGATCACGCGAGAAAAGTGACTGACGAGAATGTGAAGATCTTCATCAACACCGCAGACAAGGATGGAGATAAGATAACAAGCCATTACCTTACAGTAACAGGTCTTTCAATGGAAAACGGAGATGACGGATCGGTGGGAAGGGGAAACAGGGTAAACGGAATAATAACACCTTACAAGCCCATGAGCATGGAGGCTGCAGCGGGAAAGAATCCGGTTACGCATGTTGGAAAGTTGTATAATGTCCTTTCAAACAGGATAGCAGACAGGATCGTCAGGGAAGAGGGAAATGACGTTCTCGAGGTTTATGTAAGAATCGTATCACAGATAGGCAGAAGCATAGACAGCCCGCATGTTGCAGATATACAGGTGATTTATGCAGATAATGTGGACGAGGGGAGGCATAAGAAGAATATAAAAGCCATAGCGGACAACGAGCTTGAGCACATTTTTGATCTCACCCAGATGTTCGTTGATGAAAAGTTGCCTGTATTCTGAAATACAGGACATAATTATTTTAAATACTTTTTAAAAATTAGCTCCAGATGTTGCAGCCCGAAAGCATTGTTTCACGTCTTGTTTCAATCAGGGATTCTGGGGACATCGATAAATCAAGGCATGAGGCAAGCGTACTTCTGGAGGATCTGGCCATGCATCCTGATGATCGTATAAACTCATATCTGAGGGTTGATCTGGAAAAAATAATTAATTCTTATTCACAGGAAAGAGCATCTCATTATGCATCCAGGGCAATCAAGTCAATCATCGAGGTAAAAACAGGCAGGATCAACGATATTGACATGAACAGGTGGCGTGAATATGACGATATAATAACAGACAGCCTCTGGATCATAGGGAAGAGGGACAGATCCGGTGCACACAATGCAGATTACTGGGGCAACTTCATCCCCCAGATACCATCGCAGATGATCAGGAGATTCACGAGGAAGAATGAATGGGTCCTGGATACTTTCATGGGCAGCGGAACGACACTGATAGAATGCAGGAGAAACGGGAGGAACGGAATAGGGATAGAGCTCTCGCAGAAAGTCCTGGATCTAGCAATGAATAATGTGAACAGTGAAGGAAACCCGGATGGAGTTGTGACAGAGGGAATCCGCGGAGATTCCACACAGATTGGATATGACGGGATAATGAACCAGTTTGGCATAAAAAAATTCCAGCTTGCTCTCATCCATCCTCCATACTGGGATATAATCAGGTTCTCGGAAGATAAGGAGGATCTCTCAAATTCAAGATCCCTTGATGAATTTCTCATGAAGATGAAATCTGTAGGCCAGAAAACATTCGATGTTCTTGAAGATGGACGAATGGCAATTCTTGTGATAGGTGACAAATACGAAAACGGAGAGCTCATCCCACTTGGGTTCATGACAATGAGCAGGATGCTTGAATGTGGTTTCAGGCTGAAGTCGATAATCGTGAAGAACTATGATGTTACCAGGGGAAAGACCGCCATGGAAAATTTATGGAGATACAGGGCATTGCTTGGGAACTTCTATGTTTTCAAGCATGAGTACATATTCGTTCTGGAGAAGAGGGGCAGAAGAAGCTATAAAAAAGCAGGAAAAGAATAATTGCAGACATCTTTTATACCATCAATGACCAGGGGAAATGATTTTTTTGTGGCGAAGGACGGGCATTTCACTCTTGATCCAGGTGCATACTTCGGAATTACTCCAAGGAATGTCTGGTCGAAATCATTCAGCGTGAATGAACAGTACCGGGTGGATCTGAGGGCCAATATCCCGGTAATAGAGGATGACGGGAAGTTCTACATAATTGATGGTGGCCTTGGAAGCAGTCCCGATGAAAAAGTGTCAGTATGGTTCCAGTGCAGGAAGGACAAGGATCTAATGGACGAACTTCATTCAAGGGGAATAGGAAAAATAGATGGCATCTTCCAGTCACATCTTCATTTTGACCACATGGGCCACACGTTCACGGACTTTCCAGGAACACCTGTGTATGTATCAAACACAGAAATTGGGAATATGAGGCATCCTGACGAGCTGTCCAGGGCAAGCTACACCAAATGGAAGGATTCATTCCACTCTGCAAATATACGCCCACTCTTTGGAAATACTGAGATAGGGAATTTCAGCATCATCCGCACTTCCGGCCACACCACAGGACATCAAGCCATCATTTACAGAAAGGGATCAACAGGGATACTTTATGCTGGTGACCTGATTCCCTCCTCATTCCATCTCAAGCCATCGAGGATCACGGCCATTGATTCAATGCCACTGAGTACCCTCAGGGTCAAGAAGGACCTGCTGAGGAGGGCAATCGATGAAAAACTGCTGGTGTTATTCTCGCACGACACAGAGCATTCCGGAGCATATATCGGTGGGGATTCCTCTGATCCGAAGGTAATGGAATATTTTGACTGACACATCCAAAATTTATATTTCCAGTGGAAATGTGAGATGAATGCCTGACCTTCCCAAAGTATTCTATGTTGACCTGAAACAGGATGATCCGAAAAAATCCACGATGAGGAAGCTCAGGGACCTTGGAATGGCCGTGGAAGTTCCAGGACGAAATATGAACAGACATCTTGTATTGAGGATGGATGCAGGCAATTTCCTGCTGCCAAAGGATCGTGGGGTGATGGAGAAGATCGGGATCTGCATTATTGAAGGCTCGTGGAAACGGGACAATCTCCTCCAGGACTCCCATGTTGAAGTGGAAAGGAAGCTTCCAGTGCTCGTTGCCTCAAATCCAGTGAATTATGGCAAGATTGAAAAATTATCATCTGCAGAGGCCCTGTCTGCAGCACTTTACATTGCAGGATTCACAGATCAGGCCAAGAAGATAATGTCAAAATTCCACTGGGGTCACACATTCCTTGAGCTCAACGGGAATCTTCTAGAGGATTATTCAAAAGCTGGCAGTGAGGCAGAACTGGTCCAGGTTGAGAAAGAATATGGTTTCAGGGTCTGACTGCATCGGATTCCAACCTTCCTGAGAAATAAATAACCAAATAAATTTAGTATAAGCGCAGGATAATGACATCAATGAATGAAAACGATGCGGTCTTTGGAACCTATAAAATCGAGATTGAACTGGATAAGGACAATGCGAAATTCATCGGGAAAGTCAGCATAGATATTGAAAACAGGAAGGATGATCTGTATCTTGATCTTGATGAGATTGAAATAGGGAAAGTCCAGGTAGATGGAAAGGAGGCCGGGTTTAAAATAATCAATGGGGGAAAGGCTGTAGAGATTAAAACGGGACCTGGGGTGAAGCACGTATCAATAAATTATACAGGAACAGTAAATGATCGTCTTTCAGGACTTTACCGTGCAAAATACAGTGACGGACTGATGCTCACAACCCAGTTTGAAAGTACAGGTGCAAGGCGTGTCTTTCCCTGCGCGGATAATCCCTCATCCAAGGCAGTATTCCAGATAACCCTCATAATAGACGCCAGCAGGGACGCAATTTCAAACATGCCCATAATATCAGAAGAGGTAAGGCCGGACGGAATGAAGGCTGTCAGATTCCAGGAAACTCCACGTATGTCAACATATCTGATCTATCTTGGAATTGGAAATTTCTCGACAAGAAGCCAGAAGTCAGGGAAGACGGAAATCATACTCACGGCCCCGAAGGGTCACCTGACAGATTCCAATTTTCCAATAGAAATAACTTCAGAGGTTTTGAAGAGATTCAACAAGTACTTTGGAATCGACTATGTTCTCCCGAAGGTGCACATAATTTCCGTGCCTGAATTTGGGGCAGGAGCAATGGAAAACTGGGGAGCCATCACATTCAGGGAAATATATCTCAGCATAGGGAAGTCCACAAGCCAGACAACCTACAAGGCAACTGCAGAGGTGATTGCTCATGAGCTTGCCCATCAGTGGTTTGGAAATCTTGTGACGATGAAATGGTGGAACGACCTATGGCTCAACGAGAGCTTTGCAACATTCATGAGCTACAAGGTCATACAGGAAATCAGGGAATCATGGAATCCGGTAGGGGATCAGATATTCCTGAGGACAGAGGGGGCGTTGAGGAATGATTCATTTACGCTTACCCATCCGATAGACGCCAGGGTTGCCGATCCATCAGAGATTGCGGAAATATTCGATGAAATCTCTTATGGCAAGGGATCAAGCATCCTGAGGATGATTGAGACATACATGGGTCCCGGGAACTTCAGGAAGGGGATAATGGCATACCTGGAGAAATTCAAGTATTCGAATGCGGAGGGAAAGGATCTGTGGAAGAGCCTTGAGACGGAATCAGGGATGGAAATTTCCAGGGTCATGGAGAAATGGATCAGGGAAGAAGGATATCCCTTGATTGAGGTGTCCATCTCCGGGAACAGGATAAGACTCAGGCAGGGAAGGTTTTATGGAATAGGCAGGGTTGACTGGGATAAGACATGGCCCATACCGCTTGTTGTTAAAAGAGGCCAGAAATATGAAAGCCGTCTTTTCGAGGAGAAGGAAATGGAAATTGATTCTGAAGGCGTTGTATCCCTCAATGGGAATTCGGCAGGCTTCTATCGAATACATCCATCCAGGGAAGCTGCAGATCTGCTGATGGGAAATGCAGTGAACATGAATGAATTTGAATCCTATAATTTCCTTTCTGACAATTTTGCGATGTTTTCTGCAGGGATGGTATCATTTGATGAATACAATCGGAGGATGAAGGCATTCTGGAATCTTGAAAAACCTCTTGTGATCAGGGAGATTGCGAGAGAGCTTGACCTTCTAATCACGGTTTCAGGAAATGCAGCAGTGGTGAGTAAGACTGTTGAGGGATTTTACAGGATTCACAGGAACATGAAGAAGGAGGATCCTGCTGATCCAAATATAAAGATAGCCTATAATTCCCTTCTTTCACTCTATTCCAGGACCGGGAATGAGTTCAGGAAGGAAATGTCCTCCAGGTTTGATTCATTCTTTGAGCAGGAACCAGAATCAAGGGCGATGATTGCCAGGGCCTATGCAGCCGAGAATGGCAGTTCAGGAAAGATCATAGGTTCCATAGAGAAGTCTGAAAATGACGAGGACAGGGTGAAACTGATAGGTGCCCTTGCGTGGCTCAAGGATGGCAGTGAATTGCAGAAAGGGTATGATTATGTTCTTGGAGGAGGAATAAAGAAGCAGGATCTGCCAGCATACTTCCTTAATCTTGGAACGAACATATGGCAGAGGCAGTTCTTCAACTCTCATTTCATGGAAATCCTGAAAAAGCTCGAATCTGTATTTGAATCCTCAAGAACAACAACCAGGACAATGGAAAACACCCTGCCATTCTCAACCCTTGATGGCACGGGCAGCCTGGACATTATAAGCGGAGCCGAGGGAATGTCAAAATACGAAAAAACAATTAACAGGGTAAGGGAAATGCGTGAAATCTATTCGAACATAAGGAACGCATTGGAAGATTGATCTTACAACCTTCCTATTTTTCAGCCAGTTAAAATCTCATCTGAATCTCTCAGCCTGCCTGTTCTTTTCCCTTCGTGACATGTCGAAAGAGTAGATGACAAGCACAATCCCTATCACAAGGATCGTAAGTCCCGCATAGGCCCCCGCCTCAAGATAGTAGGGCAGGGTTCCCAGATGCACGCTGACACTGGAATTCCTGTTTCCATTGTTATAGATATAGAGGTGCCATTCCCCGCTTTCTGATGCAACCATGGATTTGGAAACGCCCGATCCCGTAAAATTTGATTCGAGGTACCTGCTTCCATCTGGCGACCTGAGGAATGTTGTGAAATTATTTGATGTATTGCTCTTCACCTCTACTGTATAGCTCAGGGGCTCACCTGAAGATGTATTGATCGAGAAGACCAGAGGTCCTGAGTGAGATGCCGTTTCATTGCTAAAGCTGTTTATGGTGCTGTAAATTCCGAAAATGGAAACGCTGAAAACAACCACTGATACAATCAGCATTACAATGCCAATCTTCAGTGCAGTTTCCCCTTTAAGAAACATTTTTCAGATCGACCTCTCTATGTTAATGTCTATTTTAATACTTCTATTTTTTCAATTTCAGATTTCCTGAACTGCACATTTTCTTCCCTGAGCGTTTTCCTTATTATTTCCTTCTCCAGATCATCAGGGATATTCGCCCTTTCAATCGAAAACCCGCTGTAACTTTCCCTTGAAGATTTCAGCCTGCTTCTTTCCTTTCTTATGCCATCAATTATGTCAAGCACGTTCCTGAAGTTTTCATAGTCATCATCAAATTTACCGTTGATCTCAGGCCATCCCTGTGAATGGACAGATTCTTTCATTCCCAGCATACTGTAGGCCTCTTCAGTTATGAATGGTGCAATCGGGGAATACATCTTCATTATGGCACATGCAAATTCCCTGGCACAGCTTCCTATCTCCATCTTCTCTTCTTCCGATCCGTTCTGGGCGTAGTATTTTATCATCTCCAGGTAGTTATCACAGAAACCCTGCCAGAAAAGGTTATCAGTCTCCAGTCTTGCCTTCGGTATATCATACACGTCATAGGCAGCCTGCACCCTCCCAAGAGTCCTGTCTACTGCGCCTCTCATCCACCTGTTGAATGGAAGGCTGTACTTCTTTTCTGGATTCCCCTGGGGCAGTGATGAAACCAGTTTAATTGCATTGTATATCTTCACGACTGTCCTCCTGCCCCTCACCAGTTCCTGATCCTTCAGGTTGATGTCTTCATAAATTGATGAAGATGCAGCCCAGAACCTCGTGGCATCCGCTCCGTATTTTGAGATCACCTCGTCCGGATACACAACATTTCCCTTGCTCTTGCTCATTTTCTCTCCCCTGGAATCAAAGACATTTCCACTAACAATAATGTGGTTCCACGGGATACTATCATAATGTATCATGGATCTGTAAATGGTCGTGAACGCCCAGGTCGTTATTATATCATGCCCCTGGAATCTTGCGGACATTGGGTAGTGCCCGGATAGCCCGGCATGCTGCATCGCTATTGTCGGTGAGATCGAGGATGTGAACCAGGTATCAAGCACATCCTTTTCCGGTGTAAGATCCCCGGATCCGCACCTGTCGCACCTGAAACCGCTATCAAACCTAGGATCAACAGGCAGTTTTTCCTTTGGTGGTAATACGACTGCATTGCAGCTGTTGCAGTAAAAGACCGGGATTGGAATTCCAAGGTTTCTCTGCCTTGAAATGCACCAGTCCCACTTCAGCCCATTTATCCAGTTTTCATATCTTATCCTCATGAAGTCTGGATACCAGGTGATCTTTCTCCCCTGTTCTATGAGTTCCTCCTTCATGTCAAGATATTTCAGGTACCATTGCTGACTCACTCCAATCTCTATTGGGGTTCCGCACCTCTCATGTGTGTTTACGGAATGCCTGATTCTCTCTGTTTTAACCTCATATCCATTCTCTCTGAGAAGGTCCCTTATCTTCTTCCTGGCATCCTCTATCCGCATTCCTTCCAGAAAACTACCGTCCCTGATGTGGCCACGGTCATCAATTATATTTTTAAGCTCAAGGTCATGATCTTTCCAGATTTCATAATCGTTCTGGTCTCCGAATGTACAGATCATTTCTGCTCCAGTCCCCTTGTCTTTAAGCACCCTGCTATCTCCTATCAATGGAACCTCTCCACCATACAGTGGAATCTTGAATCTTTCTCCCTTAAGTTCTTCAATCCTTATGTCGTCCGGATTCACGGCAACAGCCACACATGCGGAAAGCATTTCAGGCCTGGTGGTGGCGATTATAATTTCCTTTCCAGTTTCAGATTTGAATCTTAGGTACACAAAATCAGTGTCCCTCTCAGCATCCTCCATTTCTATCTGGGATATTGCAGTGCGGCAGGTGGTGCATCTTACAGTCATTCCATATTCCCTGTATGCCCTTCCAGACTGGAAAAGATCTATGAACATGGCCTGGGCTATCTTCCATGACTCCCTGGAGTACGTTGTATACGCATTGTCAAAATCTGCACTGAAGCCAGCTCTTCTGAAGAAAGCCTTCATTTTTTCAATGGAACTTTCGGACACCTTAATGCAGGAATCAAGTATCTCCTCGAGGCTCATCCTGGATGTGTTTAATTTAAGCTCCTTTTCAACAAATCTCTCTGTTGCAAGCCCGTTGTTGTCAAAGCCAAAAGGATAGAAAACCCTGTATCCCCTAAGCCTCTTGTATCTTGCAATCATGTCCTGATGTGGATATGAGAATGCATGGCCCATATGAAGAGAACCTGAGACTGTGGGAGGAGGTGTATCTATGGAAAATATGCTTCCTTTTCCGTTATGCTCAAACGTCCGATGATCACCCTGGTTTCTCCATGCCGCTTCCCATTTTTTCTCAATCTGATCCACATCAAGATCCATAGGGAGCTAATTTAAAACTTTTTAAAACACTTTCCCTATATGGGATCAATGTGATAGAATGGTAGACGATGAAGATGGTATAATAGATGAAATAAGGGCAAGAAATTTCACGCTGAGAAAGGAATTCAAGGATCTGGGAAAAAGATCGAACCATTCAAATGTGGCAATGATTCTCAGGGAGATAGATTCTACGATGCAGAAATACTCATCATGTTTTGAGAAGGGTTTCAAAGATGCCCCACCAACCATCCATAAGACAGATATTGGGATATCTTCATTCAGGTCTGTCAAGATTCCAGATCCTGAGAGCCTCCAGAGTGTTCTTCTATATGTTTCCGGCAGATTACAGGACGAGGTAAATCATGTCAGGAAAATTTCAGAAAATATAAATTCAGGATGCATAAATTCATATATTGATGCAATTGAATCCCTGAGAATAGATGTTGAGCATCTTTATCACAACCTGGTGGAGAAGCAGTTATGAATGAGAAGATAGCACTTATTGGAACAAGGGGGGATGACGCCAGTTATACAATATACAATTATTTCATATCCCTGGATTCCAGCAGGGAAAGATACTATCTCGTAGATGGGAGGCTGCCTCTTCTGACAGATACTGAAGATATAGTAGATCCAAAATATGGCGTCATGATTTTCCTGAGCAGGCATGCGTCAGAGAAGAAGATAAATTCAATAACTGTCCACTCAGTGGGAAATTTCAGCCGGGCCGATCTTGGAGGCGTTGAGAGGGAGATATGCCCGTCATCTCCTGAGATCCAGACTGCAATGCTGAGAAAAATGCGAGAATCGTATGATGGGGACAAATATCAGGTAACCTTTGAGGCAACCCATCATGGGCCTCTCACCAGGAGACCCATAATTTTTGCTGAAATAGGTACAGAGCCTGAGAACTGGCATGATCCGGTTGCACTGGATGTTCTTTACAGGGGCGTCATGAATTATGACGAAAAGGATTACGGAAACTATGTTGCAGCAGGAGGAGGTCACTATGCGCCCAAGTTTTCTTCATATATAATGGATAACAGGGTCAACATTGGGCACATCATCTCAAAGTACCGTCTTGAGGAGATAACGGAAAGGGAGATTGTCATGGCAGTTGAAAGGACACCTAAGTGCAGAGGATTCATAATCGACAAGAAGGGGACAAAGTCTGAAGGTTATGGCAGGATCAAGACAGTTGCAGATGAAAGGAGCCTTGAAATAATTAACATTTAATATTAAAATATAAAAATAATCAATCTAACATTTAAAAAAACTCCCGTCCAGCCTTCAATAAAGTGATATCAGGAATTTCCTGAAAAATTTGTGGGATTGTGAGTATTTTTTCGCGAGCACTTATTTTACGTATTTCAAGCCTACTGTTAAAAATAATGATATAATCATATATTTATTTGAATAAATATTCATGTATATTTTAAAAGGAATTTTTATAAGTTCAATGGGATTCAGGGTCAGCATTTAATATTTTATCAGGAAATTTTAACCAATGTTTATATACTCTGGAGCGATTTGTGATTTGACCTTAAAAGGTCCGGTGAAATAAATAATGGAACTGATTTTGGAGGAAGAAAAACCTCCCGGATTGACACCCCTCTTCAGGGCTGTAAACGTTGAGAAAGCTCTGAAGCTCAAGAATATCTTTTTCAAATATGAGGGGGCATCGCTGACGGGAACACAGAAAGACAGGATATCGAGGCTTCATGTTAGGAGGGCAATCCAGATGGGTTATGATACTATCTCGGTTGCCACATGTGGAAATTATGGGGCATCTGTTGCATATTTTGCATCCCAGATGGGAATCAAGGCTGTGGTGGCCACACCCTCGTTCTATACGGGATCAAGAAACAATGAAATATATGAAAATGGTGCAACACTAATAACCAGAGAGATGAAATATGAGGATCTTGTTGAATACATGAAGGATAAATCTGCCCGGGAAAACTGGTATGACTGCAGTCCCGGATCAGTAAATTCATGGGTAGATTCACTTGGATATGAAACTATTGCATCTGAAATAGTAGGCCAGCTGGGCCATTCACCTGCATATGTTGCCTGCCCTCTCGGCAACGGGACTACCCTTTCTGGAATATACAGTGGATTCAGGAAGATGTACAGGGCTGGAAAGATAAATATGATCCCAAGATTCATAGGATCCAGCACATCACTGGGAAATCCCATTGTACACTCATGGAAGCATGGCTACAGAAAGATACAGGATCTTGAACCATCACGTATCATAGAGACAGAGACAAACGAACCCCTTGTTTCCTTCAGGGCACTGGATGGGCAGAAGGCACTCAATGCAATATATGAATCCAGGGGTGTTGCAATTGGAGTGAATGATCAGGAGATGATCAAATTCTCGAGGCTGATAGGAAATATGCAATCGCTACAGGTGCTTCCTGCCTCGGCATCGGCACTTTCAGCAGCATACAGGCTTCTCAGGAACAGAAACTATAATGGGGATGTGGCAGTTATCCTGACAGGGCGTGGACATTATTGAAAAAAACGGCAGTACTGTCAGAAGGATTCCTTGGAACCACATATGGGAAGACTGCAAATGGCCTTTGCAGGTTCACAACAAGGTTTGATGTCGTAGCTGCAATAGACAGCACGAAGAAAGGTCTCCCGATAGGGGACGTTGTACCCAGGGCTAAGGAAGGGATCAGGATTATTGGAAATGTTAAGGAAGCACAGGATCTTGGTGCGGAGATTCTAGTTGTGGGTGTTGCCACGGATGGCGGTTTTCTTCCAGGGAACTACCGGCCGATTATAAGGGATGCAATTGAATCAGGCATGGAAATAGTAAGCGGCCTTCATGAATTCATCAGTGATGATCCAGAATTCAGGCAGCTGGCAGGAAAAAATAGAGTCGAAATAACTGATGTACGAAAAATGTTCATGAACAGGAGAGATTTCTATACGGGAAGAATAAGGGAAGTAAGTTCAAGGAGGATTGCCGTACTTGGCACAGACAGCGCTATAGGGAAGAGGACAACTGCCGTATACCTGAACGAATCAATGAAGAAGATCGGTCACAGTTCAGTGATGATAGGAACCGGCCAGACCGCATGGATGCAGGGATTTCCCTATACGGTTGTCATAGATTCAATGATTAATGACTTTGTTGCAGGCGGAATAGAGAGTGCAATTATGGAGGCCTGGGACAGGGAGAGACCAGAATATATGTTTCTCGAGGGGCAGGGGTCTGTACTCCATCCTGCCTATCCCGGGAGCTTCGAGATAATTGCGGCAGGAAGACCGGATGCGATCATACTCCAGCATGCACCGGCAAGGAAGTATTATGACGGTTTTGACATTCCTATACCACCGCTTGAAAAGTTCATTAAAATACTCAAACTCCTCTCTGACAGGGATGTCATAGGGATTTCACTAAATACGGAAAATATGAAAGAGGAGGAGATCAATGGGGAAATTGAGAGACTCCAGGAAAGATTTTCGATTCCAGTATTCAACCCGCTGGAAAGCACCGACGGGATGGCAGTGAGAATCGAAGAAACGGTGAAATAGTGGATTATTCCAGTAAAATAACCTGTTTTTCAGACGTATCGGTCAGTGTTGAACAGTTTAATAAGAGGAGTTCGGTGATCGGGATAAGGATAGGGAAGCCGGATCTCTATTTCAGAATCATTTTCAGGTATGATTCGGACGTGGAAAACAGTCCGAACCTAGCAGGTCTCTCTGGACTTGCTGCGCTGATAAATTACGCCCTGTTCATTGACAGGATTACCGTAAATTTCCCAGTTTCGGAGGCTGATGTCAGATTCATAAGGGAAATGACCCGTATAAATAACACAGAGGTTTTTGTAAACAGGCTATGCAGGCGGAGATATGAGTTTTTCAGGAAGGAATTTCTTCCTGGGGAAGATGAAGTAACCCTGGAGAATGCAGAGGGAAAGACCAGGTTCATATTTACAGGTTCGGTTGTGGATAAGGAAACCAGGAAGGGCTCAAGAGTAGCTGTACTGTCATCTGGCGGAAAGGAGAGCCTGGTTACAACAGGGATGATGATTGAAAATGGGGAAAACCCCGTAGCCCTATTCTTTAATGAGTCAGGTGGGCACTGGAAACTGGCGTTGCCATCCCACAGGTATTTCATGGAGAGTGGTATAGATAGTCTCAGGGTGTGGTCAAACGTCGACAGGTTCTATAACTTCATGAACAGGAACATGAAGATACTTGACGAACGGGCATTCAAATGGGCTGATGATTACCCCGTGCAGCTTTTCACCTTCCCTGTGTATCTCCTCTCATTTCTTCCTGCTATTCTGGACATGGGAATAGGCGAGGTCCTCATGGGAAACGAGTTCGATGATCCTGTAGAAGAGCCACCTTTCATGGGAATTAGGCATTATTATGGGGTATATGACCAGAGCCCTGATTTTCAGAGAAGGTTTTCTTCATATCTAGAGGAAAAAGGGATCGGTGTGAGGTTGTGGTCCGCCGTTTACCCTATATACGGGTGTGTTGTAGAGGATATACTTGCCAACAGGTATCCGGATCTTTATGCTCTGCAGAGATCCTGTCATTCGTGTCACTATGATGCACATGGAAATGTAGTTCCCTGCGGGAAGTGCTCAAAATGCCTTGGTGTCAGGCTATTCATAGGATATGCTGGAGCAGATCCAGGAGTGATATTCTATCATGGAGACAGTGATCTTGCAGCGCTTGTGAGCAAGGAAAAACTCAAACTTGATCCCGATGAGCTGAAGATAATGATGGAAGGTCTCGGGGCCGGTTCATTCAGGAAGGATACGCATGTATCAGGCATCCACTTACTCCCTGATGAAAAATCAGCCATGTCCCAGATACCCCGTGAATTCAGGGAAAAAATTGAGAGAATAATCACGAAATACACCTCGGGATGCTGGAGACTCGAGGAAAAAAGATGGGTTTATACGGAATGTCAACAATCAGAGGATGTTTAGGTACCTCTCAACTTCCCAGCCTGTAACACGGGACCTGAAGTCGTCCCATTCCCTCTGCTTGACCGTGATGAAGTTATTGTATACATGCTCTCCCAGTATTTCCCTCATCACGCTGCTGCTCCTGAGATGATGAAGAGCTTCCCCAAGGCTTTCGGGCATCGAATATATTCCATTCTTAATCCTCTCCTCTCCCGTCATATGGAATATGTCTCTCTCTGCAGGTTCTGGAAGCTCAAGTTTTTCCTCAATTCCTTTAAGCCCCATGCCAAGCACCGTTGCAAACTGGAGATATGGGTTTCCGGCCGGATCGGGGCATCTCAGTTCAATCCTCTTCCTCATGTTCTTTCCCGCAGGTATCCTTACGAGTGCTGTTCTGTTCCTGTTGGCCCACGATATGTATACGGGCGCTTCATATCCTGGTATTAGCCTCTTGTATGAGTTAACCCACGATGCAAGTACTGACGATCCCTCATTGATATATTTCAGGATTCCAGCCGTGTACTGCCTTGCCATTTCGCTCAGTCCATATGGGTTTGTTTCATCATAAAAATAATTCTTCTTCTGGTCCCTTGCCATGATGCTCTGATGAATATGCATGCCTGAACCGTTGACTCCGTTAATGGGCTTTGGCATGAACGATGCAAAAAGTCCATGATTTTCTGCAGCATTCTTGATGACGCTCTTCAGGACAGTGATTCTATCAGCCATGGTCATGGCCGCGGCATAGCGCAGGTCTATCTCCTGCTGCCCCCAGGCAACCTCATGATGTGCTGCCTCAGGTTCATATCCAAGAAGGCGGAGATATGTGAGAATTTCCTGCCTTATCTGGGATGCCTGGTCGTTTGGGGTATGATCAAAATATCCGCCATAATCTCCTGGTTCATTGACAGGATTTCCATTGCTGTCCCTCTTGAATATAAAGAATTCAAATTCCGGTCCAACAAAGAATTCCATGTTCTTCTCCCATACCTTCTTCAGGTTTCTCTCCAGGACATATCTGGGATCGCCCTCGAATCTTGTGCCATCAGGGCTATAAATGTTACATATGTACCTTGCCGCGTTCCCCTGGGATGAATAGGGATACACTGCATAAGTGTCCAGATCAGGTACTGCCCTCATATCGGATTCCTCTATCTGGGCATATCCTGCCACGGAACTCCCGTCAAAGACAACCCCTTCATTGAGTGCATCCTCGAAACGGTTTTTTGGCAACGTTACTGTCTTCACGATTCCCTGAATATCCGTAAACTGCATATGCAGAAAATCAATCTGTTCCTTTCTGAGTCTTTCCAGGCTGACCTGAATTTTGTCTTCCATGGAATTGACTTATGATTATGCGCATAAAGTTTTTTCTATGACGTTAACCTATAATGTGTCATGATGGATTTCGAGGAGAGCAAAAGAATCGATTTCAACTATCTGGAAAAGCATGACGACCTCTTCCCGCTTATGAGGAATGCCGGGAAGGCAGTGTACGAATCAATAAAAGATTTCTATGGTGGTGGAAAGAATGTCCTTTTTGTTTGTGGCAGGGGAAATAATGGGGGAGACGGCCTGATTGCAGCCTCACTCCTCAGTTACGAAAACAGGGTAAGGATATTGCTTTTCACCTCAGCGGAAGGCCAGGTGTCTGAAATGGCATCGCTCGCAATCAGGGAGATGAAAAACGCATCCATCATCAAGAATCCTTCCAAGGAAGCAATAAAGAACGAACTTTCATGGTCGGAGGTTATCGTGGACGCCCTTCTGGGAACCGGAATAAAGGGAAAGATGAGGGAGCCATATGCATCCCTGATCCAGGAAATCAATAAAACAGGGAAGCCAGTGATATCGGTGGATATTCCATCCGGACTTGGATCAGATATTACCATAAAGCCAAAGATAACAGTAACGTTCACTGACCTGAAAGAGGGCATGAATGAATCCAATTCAGGGGAGATAGTCCTCAAGGACATTGGAATAGAAAAGTCACTCATTGAAAATGCAGGTATGGGTGAAATGGTATTCTTCCCCTCCTATTCCCCGGATACCCACAAGGGCCTGAATGGAAGACTCCTGATCATAGCAGGATGGGAACACCACGGTGCCGGGATCATGAGCTCACAGGCTTCACTGATGGGTCTTCCTGACCTCGTTGAAATTCTTGTTCCTGAGGACAAATATCCAATATTTGCAGGGAGACTCACCGATCAGATGGTATCACAGTACAGTGAGGAAAATATGAGGAAGCTTCTCGGAAAGTCAAGTGCAGTTCTTGCCGGACCCGGGCTTGGTAAATCCTATGATGCAGTCAAGGCACTTGAAATAATAGGGAAATCAGGCAAACCCGCTGTCCTTGATGCAGATGCAATAAGACTAACTGGTGAAGGAGTCATCCCGGTCATGAATGGCGCAATATATACACCCCACAGCGAGGAATTCAAGGTACTTACAGGAATGGAAGCTGGAAGGGAAAATGCCGTAAAATTTGCCTCAGAGAATAACTGCATAATTCTGCTGAAAGGAAGGGTGGATATCATTACAGACGGGAAAAGGACAATTTACTCCAGTGGAGGAACACCCAGGATGGCAACAGGAGGAACGGGAGATGTTTTAGCAGGACTTGTAGCCGGGCTTCTCGCAAGAGGCTTGAAACCGTTCAGGGCTGCAGTGCTGGCATCTCTCGTGAACAAGAAGACAGCAGAATCCATTGAGAAGTTCTCAGGATACTGGTGGAATACCACAGATCTCATTGAGAACCTCGGACAGACAATGAAGGAGTACTATAAACTAGTGAACAGGAAGGGATGATGTAAACAATGGAGAAAGGTGGATCGATTCGTTCGCCCTCAGAGTTCCTGTACAGGGCTGCAGCCAGGTATGAGAGTTATCCCGCCATATACTACGGAGGAAACGTATGGAGTTACAGTGACATAAAAAATATGGCAAGATCTCTTGCAGGGGCAATCCTGGACAAATTCTCAGTGAAGAAGGGGGACCTGATAGGGGTGTGTCTTCCGCAGTCCATACAGGCATTTCTCTCATACCATGCACTCTGGAATGATGGCCTCGTGGCTGTCCCAATAGATACAAAGATGCCAATAAGCGCCATAGATAGCATAGTATCAAGCGGAAAGATATCGGGGATAATAACCTATGAAGGCCTGTACAGTAAGATAAACAGGGAGGACACGTCAAGTATATTCAACCTTCTCACGGATCCAGGAGATTTTCTTTCTCATTTCCAGTCACCTTCCGAGGATTTCCTTATTTATAAGCCAAAAGGAACACGGCAGAGGGCTGTCTTTGAGGAAATCTGCTATGGGAATGAGACTGACCCGGAGAAGGTAGATCCATACACAGATAATGCAATTGCAAACATTATCTGGAACAGATCGGGCTCATTCTCGATTGCCAAATTCACTTCAGGCACGGTAGCAGATGCCGGTACGAGTGAGAATGAGAAGATCATATCCAAGGAAAATGCGGTATTCCTGCAGAATTATGAACCGTCTGATTCAGGCTCAGTGATTCTATCATACCTCTACCCGCTCAGTTATGGCCAGACGGTAGCGTTTGATCGTTTAAATGACAAGGAGGACCTGAAGAAGGTGGAAAAAAGAATGGCTCCGGACAATTCCCTGATACTGAACCTTTTGGGAAGGAAATCTGGATTTCTGGAATCCCTGGGCCAGAAGGAGAGGAACCTCATAGCGCTTGTCTTCTCAAGAGGCAGGATGCCAGAGCGTATCCTCTCTTCGTTGAAGGAGAAAAAATCATCTGTTTTCACATTTCTCTATGATCAGCATACCCTTATCCCAGTATTCATGAAGCAGGAGTCAGAAAATGGGAGATACATGAAGTTTGTTGAGGACCGGGAAATTCTTTCAATTGAAGCAATCGACGGGAGAATTAACATAACCGGATCTGCAGTTGCCTCAACAGGGGAGGATGAGATGCAGGAAACTGACATCATAATGAACCAGGAAAATCCAGAAGAGAGGATCTTCATGGAGGGAAACTCGATCCTCATAGGGGGGAGATCATTTCCTCTTTCCCATATGGAGTCCTATCTTTCATCAAAACTTGGAGTTACTGGAATAAACATAAAACTTGAAAAGGATCAGTTGAAACTGGTTTCAGCAAAAAAAATAGACAAAAAAGAACTGGAGGAGTTGCTCAAAACTCAATTTCCCCCAGAGTTTTCAGGAAAACTTGATTCACTGTCCTGATAGCCTTGATAGTCTCTCTGCCAGATTCTTGATTTTTTCCCTGTTCTCCTCATATTTCTTGGAGCCGTTCTGCTTGAGCTCTTCCATATATGTTACAAGTGAAGTTACCTCGTCAAGCGCATCCTGAAAAGTCCTCGTCCCCCTCCCAAAGATGCCATCCCTGAAAGAGAAATAATTCTCACCGTCATCAGTAAGCTCATATTTTCCATCCTCCTTCTTCCGGATTGTTCCCTCCTCTATCATCTTCTCCAGCATGGGATATATGGAACCAGGAGACGGTCTCCACATGCCAAGGGTCTGTTTCTCCATGCTATCCATGATCTCAACTCCGTTCCTCGGTCCCGAGCTCAGTACAAATACAATCCAGCTCCTCAAATCCCTTCTCTTTCCACCAAACATTCCGTTCATCATTGTTCTCATATCGGTTATTCGATATCGATATATAAATATTTTCTAATCAAGTATCGATATCTGATAACACATCTGCATGTCAGGTTTGTCAGATTGCATTGTTCTTAAAGATTTTAACATTTAATTAATAATTTGTAATGCAGAGATGAGATGAATAATAATGGAAAAGTCAGGTAATTCAGCAGAACCGGTTGTATACCGGGGGCTCGAGGGCATACTTGCCGCCGAGACAAAGGTAGGCTTTGTAGATGGCCAGGAAGGCAGGCTATCCTATAGAGGCTACGATATAAACACCCTTGCAGAACAGAGCAATTATGAGGAAGTTTCCTACCTGCTCATTTATGGACACATGCCCAACCAGAAAGAGTACACAGAATATGTGGAAAGGTTGAGGTCTGAAAGCGATCTTCCAGAGGAAGTATATGATCTAATCAGGAAGCAGGCCGGCAAAACCCATCCCATGACATCCCTCAGAACGGCAGTGTCATATCTGGCTACATTTGACGTGAAAGAATCAGCGAGCGATCCGGAAAGCCAGGAAGTGATGGCAGTCAAGCTCGTAGCAAAGATGCCGACTCTTGTGGGGGCAATTCACAGGATTTTTTCAGGCAAAGATATTTTAAAACCTGACAGGGAATTATCATATGCTGCAAACTTCTTTTACATGTCTCTTGGAAGGAGGCCGGATCCAATGGAAAGCAAGATGATGGATACTGCTCTCATAATCCATGCAGACCACGGAATGAATGCATCAACATTTTCGGCCCTTGTAACCATTTCAACGATGGCAGACATGTATTCTGCAATAACTTCTGCCATCTCCACATTAAAGGGACCTCTGCACGGCGGAGCAAATGAAAGAGCTTTGATGATGATTCAGGCGATAGGATCTCCAGGAAACGCTGAAAAGGCACTCTCTGAAATGGTTGAAAGGAAGGAGAAGATAATGGGTTTTGGTCACAGGGTGTATAAGGTATATGATCCAAGGGCAAAGATACTGAAGCAGTATGCACAGTATATCACAGAGAAGAACAACAAGAACCTGTTTCTCACGGCGAACAAGATAGAAGAGCTTATGATCAACAGATTTGGAAGCAAGGGGATATTCCCGAATGTGGATTTCTACTCTGGCATGGTTTATTCCGCACTTGGTTTCAAGACAGAGATCTTTACGCCAATATTTGCAGTTGGAAGAATATCCGGATGGGTGGCCAGATCTCTTGAATATATACAGGACAACAAGCTGTTCAGGCCGAAGGCAAAATATGTTGGAGAGAAGGGACCCCTAAAATACAAGCCCATAAACGAACGAGACTGAAATGGGGTTACCTGATAAGCCAGGAAAGGATCAGGGACCGGTTTATGTCCCTGACACATCCGCCATCCTGACTGGAAAGATAGATATTCTTTCCATGAAGTGCATTGTTCCGTCAGGCGTTATAAAAGAGATAAGGAAGGGGAAGATGGGAAGGCTGATGGATCATGAGATGTGCGTGATACAGATCACTGATCCCAAGAACAAATTCCTGGATGTTGTCAGGTCTGCAGCCAGGGAAACTGGCGATCTGCCCTATCTTAGCCAGACGGATATGGATATAATCGCAGTTGCGCTTGAAATTGGTGGGATCATAATTTCTGACGATTATTCACTTCAGAACGTGAGTTCAAAACTTAAGATTGAATTCCAGGGGTGCGGCCTGGAATGCATAAAATCCAGGATAAGCTGGGGGTATGTCTGCAAGGGATGCGGCGCCAAATATGAGGAAAAGCTTGAAAGCTGCAGGATATGCGGGCACAAAATCACAAGATACCCCCTCAACGAGGAAAAGCGCTAATCCGTTCCTCCGATATCTTTGCCATTACAGCAGGGGATATCCAGCAGTAATGCTGTCCACAACCTCAGATGGTGCAGGCCCGATTCCTATGCATGTAACGCTTCCCGGGTCTATCTGTGTGAGACCTGCATCAGTTATTATGGATGTATTCAGGCCTTCCCTCTCGCACTCATCTTTCAATTTGTAAAGTTCAGCAAGATTCTGGAGTCTTATCACGACCTTCTTCTGTCCCTGCTCCGTCCATTTCCTGAATACCTTCCTGTTATTCTTCTGGGCCCACAGAGCACAATTTACAGCGGCATGTGAAGCCTGTGCTGCTATCTTTCCCTTTCCCATGTCCAGATCCTTCCTGACACCTATTATCATCTTCATCTCTTCTACCATGGGACATCCTTCCACTTCATCCTGTAAGCCATTATATTGACACCTCTATGAAGAAGGGGTGTCAGAACCAGTATGAGCACAATATCTACAAAATTTCCATACATGGCAAGGAAAAATCTCGTCGTAATCACGAAGGAAAACAGGAAAGCTACGATTACGAATGGCCACATGTCGAGAAGGTTTCCCTTCTGCCCGCTCTTCATATTTAGCCTGCGCTTTATGAATGAGCCGATAAGATCTCCTGTAAGGGAACCCCAGGAAAGGACAAACGGCACGAGAATCAGGGAAAGTAATGTAAGCCTGTATGGAAGAAGTGAGTAATAATTGAGGATGTAGTAGGTTACGATCCCTGCTACTGTTCCGGAAAATATGCCTCCCGCATAACCACTGATAGTTTTTCCATCCCCGAAAATCCTCCTCCCATCCTTCCAGTTCCTGCCAAAATCCATCAGTCCATAACCACCCGTTATTACGGCTCCGGGATTTGCCGCAAGTGCAGGTATGAACGCAATAAGGCCCGTGATGATCTCATAGACGAGGTTCTGCATAATCTTCAACTGCTTTCAGTATATCAGCCTTGGTTATTATTCCTTTTAGTGAAATTCCTTCCATTATGAGAACCGCATTTGAGAACCTGAGCATCGGGTATATTGCGGAGACCGGTGTCTCCATTGGAAGCTGGGGGAGTGGGGAACTCATGATCCTTGAGACACTCATCTTCTTAAGTGATTCTGGATTCACTCCTCTTATCAGGAGCTCATTTATATCAGATTCTGAAAGGGTGCCGACGACCCTCCCATCATCAGATATCACAGGAATCTGCGAAACTCCCCTTTCCTTCATCAGATCAAGAGCTTTAAGGACATAATCGGAAGGACTGCATATAATCACATTCCTGGTCATGATTTTCGATGCAATGATATCTATGTTTTTTGTCTTCTCAGTATGGGACGAAAGATAATTATATATTTTTTTCACGTTTTCATAAGTTGGATTGATATCTCCCTTTTCCATCCGCGCAATATATGACTGACTCAACCCGCATGCCGATGCTATTTCTTTCTGGCTAATACCGAGGCTCTTCCTCATCTTTCCAAGTTCCTGAACGGAAGGGAGCATGGATGTTTATCACATTCATGGTAATAATTTTACCCCTTCATCAGGGAATAATCGATTATTCCTGGTAATAGGAAACATTATTTTGAACGATTCAATCCCATATTGGTTAACTTGGAAAGACAGGATAAAAAGAAAAATCTCAGGGATATAATAAAAAAGCATCAGCTGGCATTCTTTTTCATAATAGCAATAGTGCCGTCCATACTGTTTGAGATACTCTTCATTTTTATTGGATTATATGAACTTCTATTTGCAATTCCTCTCGTGATATTCATCGGGATACATTACACTGGAATTTGGGGATTCAAGAACAGGATGAAATACGGTTTTGCGGTCATAATAATCCTGCTACTCGCAATGGTTCTCATAATGACGCCCATTACATACCAAAACCCGGGCATACTGAAGTTCCAGACATCCGGGGACAGTTCAATCAAAATGGATATATCACCGTATAACGGATACAGTTCAACCCATCAGATATATGCAAACTTTTCAGGACTCAATAAGTCCACCGTATACAAGCCCGTGATCATAGTGGTCGGTGCATCCTCCCTGTCAAATGTCAGTTATTACGTCATGAAGAATACGACAGCTCCAGATGGTTATGTCAACGTTTCACATACATTCACCAATATACCTGAAGGGCAGTTCTTTGTGGTGGTTAATCTGAATACAACAAGGGGAAACATAACAACAGGATTCATCAAGGGTCCCATAAATTCAAACATTTATGGTTATGGCACGTACTTACTATATAGTTATTCATTCTTATTCATATTACTATTGGGAATAATATATATAGCGGGCTTACTTGTGGCCAGAGGTCTTTCAAACAGTGCTGCCTACAGAAGGGAGCATATGCATAATTGAACTATGTAAACTCAAAAATTCTATATATGTAATACATATATCAAATTATGACAAACGAGTCCAGAAGGGTACAGCTCACTGGAGGATCAACATTCATAGTTTCACTACCACAGGAATGGATAAGAAAAAATGGAATGGGCAAGGGCAGCCTTGTAACCATGGATATTAATGGCGATAACCTGACTATTTATCCAGGTGAGGAAAAGAAGAAGGAAGTGGTGAGGACAATGGAGATCAGCTCTTCCGTTACTGATGATTTTTTGCAGAGATCCATGATTTCAATCTATATTTCGGGATTTGATACACTCATTATAAAGTCATCAACGTATCTCTCACAGGGTGCCAGGGATGTCGTGAAGAAGTTCACAAGGCTGGTGATGGGTGTTGAGATATTTGAGGAGAGTGCAAGATCAATAGTTCTGCAAAATGTTCTTGATTCCAGTTCATTCCCTCTATCTAATGCCCTGAAACGAATGATAATGAACGTACAGAACATGTTCCAGGATACAATTAAGGCTGTGGAAAGTAACGAGATAGAGCTGATCGAAAATATAATCTCACGTGATGACGAGGTGGACAGATATCACTTCTATATCATGAAGGAGATTGGCACCCAGCATGTCGAAGGCGGAGAACTGACATTTTACCTTATATTTTCAAGAATTCTGGAAAGGATTGCCGATCATTCAGTTAACATATGCATTTCATTGAAGAACGGGGAGCTTAATTCCAGTGAAAAAAAGAAGATTCTAACTGATTTCATGCGCTTTACAAATGAACTTCTTCAGAAGTCCACTACCGCGTTCATGGGTGCCGATCTTCAAACCCTGAATGAGATTGTGAACAGCAAAGACGGAATAAAAGAAATTAAAAGTAAGATAAACCAGAGAAAATTCAATGATGTCACTGTGTCTTCGATAACAGAGGAAATAACAAGAATCGGACTATACCTGACTGATATTGCTGAAATAACAATGGACAGGTACATCTACAGAAACCAGACCGTTAGAATTTGATAAAAGAAGGATGTACCGTATTTCAGTAACTGACGATCCTGTATAATATATTGATGTGCAGTACATTTGTCCATCATCCTCGGCCTCTCACCATCATGCAAAGCTGGAAGCATAAGAAAATATGGTGTACGATGGCGTGAAACTCATGGAATGTCCATCACAGTAATCTCAATTGCAGGATCAATGTGTCAACGCAATTCCAAGGAATCAATATATATACTGCATAATGAATAATGTTACATGGCGAAATGTGTTTCATGTGGAGCAGATATTCAGGACGAAGCATCCTTTTGCCCTCAGTGTGGGGCGGCTCAACCAGCAGGTCAAGTAAGTAACCAAAACTTAAAGCCTGTCGCAGGAGAGCACTTCAAGACAATGGGAAGAATGGGTGTAATGAGCCATGGACTTGAATTGGTAATTGAAAACGAACAGGGAACTATTGGCTCCGTAAGTTTTAGTGGGGGATTAATGGGAACATTTGAGGCAAATTTTCAATTAAATGATCCTCAGGGAAGCGTCCTTTTAAGGACACAGCATAACAAGCCAAAAAAGATGATAAGCACTTTTAAGAACTATTCCATAATAGATTCAAGTGGAAATGAAATTGGGCAGATGGATATTCACAACCGTAGGGCTGAAATTAGGACTCAAAAAGGTCAGAAGTACGAAGTCACAGAAAACATAGGTGGCAGGGATATAAAGATATCAAGCAATGGAAATGTTGTTGGCGAGATCAAACATCATCTTGAGAGCAAATATTTTGAGGGAACAATAACCGGGGATATTCAACCAGAGATATTTGTCACATATCTTCTGTACAGGACACTGGAACATGCAGTTACATCTGGTGACTTTATGGGTGGACAGGGCATGAATGGAGTCGGTTTCAGGCTCTGACATTCCTGATCCAGTAAAATTAAGGAGGTATTCAATCTCCCCACTCATAAAATATAATCTTAAAGGAGGGATTTTTTTCCTCCAGTATATCTTTCATCTTGTAAAAATCCTGAATGAACATTTTTTTTCTGAGTTCTGATATAATGGAGGAAGCGCTCTGAAGATCTCCTTCAAATCGTTTTACAATTTCAAATGTTTCCACGACATCAGGAATTTGAATTTTTTCATAGCCCATCACAGCACAGTAAAAGCAGTATTTTGCAACCTGTCTCTCGTTGAAATACATCTTGTTTCCATCAATGACCAGGTTTACTCCTTCAGTCTCCCTGTATAGAAATATATCAGTTCCCACAGGCAGGGCTATTTCCCTGTATTCAGCCTTACTGTCAAGGTAATCTAAAGGGAAGACACCAAGTTTACATTCCCTGAGAATGCTCTCTGCACGCTGGATAATGAATGTATCATCCATTGGTAATGTAATGCTACCTACATTAAAGAGATATTTAATACCCCAACTCTACAAAATTTAATTCGAAGACATTAGATTTCCGGAAAGATCAGCAATCTTCCTTGAAACAGGCACAATGGCCTGTCTGCATTCCCATTGGTTTACACCTTTAACTAACACCAGCCATTTTACATTAATCTTCTGTGGAAGTTAGGAAGTTATGCAAAAAAATTTACAGAATTTTGTAGAAAATAGATAAGATCTTTACTTTAAAAAGTAGATCTTTGATATATAAATGAAAGTCAGAAAACATACAAATACATGTAAATATAACTCACTACAGAAATAGTGTTTTGTGATATTTGGCATAAAACCAAAACGTATATGGAATGGGCCAGACCGGACTTCATTATAGGTGTAACCAAGTCCAATATGTAATGTGTAAACCCGAATGCATTAGCTACAGCAAAACACCAGTTATGTCTATGGTTGCTGGGTTTTATCTTTAAATTCGCGAGACGTGTGTGGAAGACGACCATAGATGAAGAATGCCGAAATTATAGTGAATAAGGACAGAATGAACAAAATGATGAAAGATTCCTGTATGGCAGAAGACATAGCTATGGCATTAATTCCATATTTGCCCGGATTCGTAGAAGTCACATGGCTCATCAAGTCTAATTCTTTATATCTGGAATAGATGAATGCCGTCAGGATAGAGAGTATAATGCTTCCTCCAATATTGCCCATAAATTGCACAATAGAACTTGACGCTCCAATATCTCTCGGTTCTGCTGAGTATTGCGCAGAAAGAGTCGTGGCCGCCATTGTAAAACCAACGCCAAAGCCTATCGGTATCAGCCCCTCCACCAAGCCTAAGACAGGGAACGGCCCCCAAAATATGTAAGGTTGTGTACTCGGTGATATTGTCAGAAGTGGAAGAAAACCAAGTGCCATGCAAATCGTTCCTATGATGCAAAAAAACCTGTAGGATAGCTTTGGCAATAAAACCCCTCCGAGTATTGACCCTATCACCATAGGAACGACGAAACCATACAGAACGTTCCTGAGCATATCTGCTGTTCCGAAAAGAACCTCCGTTACAAATATGGCGATGAATGTACTAAGGGAAAAAAGAATCCCGCCACGAAAGAAACTAAGAAAACTGTCAGAAATTATTGTTTTATGCCTAAACATTCTGAGAGGTATTACAGGCTCTTCGGCAATATGCATTTCAACCAGCAAGAAAAAGGCCAATAGCATCACGGCGGATGCAAAAAAGGCAACAGTCCATGGGTTTCTCAGAGACCATCCAGAATATGCAATTTCTATTAAGGGGAATGTCAGAAGTGATACCCATGAGGCAAGAAGAATGGAGCCTAAATAATCAAACTTACCACGCAAAACTGGTCTTAGTGGACTCAGTAAAAACCATACAAGAATGAAGGAGACTATGCCGAACGGGATATTCACGTAAAAAACCCATCTCCAGCTTGTTGCATCAACGATGAATGCTCCAATTTCAGGACCAACCACAATGGCAATCCCAATGAAACTGGTTACTGCGCCTGTCAATTTAGCACGCGCAGCTGGTGGGAGAACTACTGCTATCACAGCAAGTCCCACAGGTAGAAACCCCCCACTTCCAAGCCCCTGAACTGCCCTGAACGCAATCAATTCTGGTAGATTCAGGCTTAATCCCGCCAGGATTGAACCTGTGATGAAGATTGCTAATGTTAGCAGAAGAATTATTCTCTTACTGAAGTGGTCAGAAAGCTTCCCGAATATGACCATCCCGACCGCGGATGAAGTAATATAAGCACCAATCAGGAGTGCAAGACCGTTGGGCTGGTGCAAGGCGCCAACTATGGCTGGCATTGCAGTCGTCACAATAAGATTGTCGAGAGCGCCCATGAGCACACCCATTACAATTCCAACCATTATTAGATATGGGTGATTTGTTGGTTGCACTCTTTCATTAATTATGCTACCTTGACTCTCGTCAGAAGACACTTATTCACCATCCGTTTCCTCCATAGTACTTAGAACTTTTACCATAGTTGTTATAATTTTAGAGAATGCACTCATATCTTCAATATTGAGTGACTTCTCAAGTTTCTCTGTCATTGACTGTTGCATTTTCTGAAACTTCATGAGCCTCTCTTTTCCATTCTCAGAGATTGATATTTCAACTCTCCTCCTATCTTCGTTGCTTCTGATCCTATAGATATAATCTAAAGCGCTCAATCCGTCTAATAAATCAGTGATACTCGGAAGTGTCGTTCCTGAATAGGTAGATATCTCCTTGGGAGAAATTCCTTTTCGTGTCGATATCACTTGCAATGCCCAGGCCTGCGGTAATGTAAGGTGTGCCCTTTTCGAATTCAATCTTGAAATCTTCGTGAATTTTGATATCAGCGTTCCAAAATCCGTCCAGACATCCCCAAGATTTTCAACTGCGTGGTTAGATATTTTATCCGGCACCTTTCTAGACATATTAGGTTTCCTAATAGTTAGGTTACCTAAATATATTTCTATTTATGACAAACCTTATTTTTAAGAAGAATCGTGAAAACGAAACTGAACATCATTTTCTTCTTGTTTTCAAGAACGACCGGGTATTCAGATCCTCATAGTATCAGTTCTGAAGTCCAGTTTCAATCCAATCATTTGAAGTATTTCCACTCCAATTATGGCTGGAAAATCCATATTTTCGAGAATTATGAATTCCGGTTCAGAAACTATAATCCCATTCAGTTTTAGATACTCGAATGTCAACGAACCATGTAATTCCTTGGACGATGACCCTGGAATAGAAACAGGAATTTCACCGTAAGACATAAATCCAAGTCGTTCTGGTCTAATTCCATTGGGTAATACAGCATTTATGTAGTTACCTTCCGCTCCAGAATCTATCAATGCGGAGAATTTGGCACTCTTGCTTGTGCCCTTTACTTCAATCTGTTCGATGATCAATCCCATGTGAAAGAGTGTCCTTATGTCGGGTTCTCTTTGAATGCCTCAACCTTTCTGGTAGAATCATTTATCACCAATGCGGCAATAATACCTGTTTTTTGCTTTTTATCCCCAACTTCTATGTCTCTTGAATAGACAACGACGATGTCCCAATAGCCCTGATAGAATTTTGCAGATGCAATCCTAGCTGGTCCTTCTATACCCAAATCTTTAAGGTGTTTTTCGACAACAAGTCTCACATCTTTAATGTCCATCTGGACTTCTTGATCCATAGTGTATACATTATGGTGTCTTTAATAAACATTGTTTTGGATGTTGGATTCCCGTCATTAGATTTTCTCCCGAAAATGCAATGTAAGAGCAAAGTTTTAAGTTTTGAGAGATATATTATATTTATGGGCCCGACCGGATTAATACCTAATTGGGTATAGGTTAGTAAGTTTTATTAACAAATTAACGCTTTCCATGTATAGTTGGAAAGCACAGGCATTTTGATCTACTATTATGAAAGAAGTTTTTTGATCGTACTCCATAACTTGTGGAGTACGAGTCCAGGGAAGGCTGCCGATTTGGTCTTTGAGTCCTGAACTCGTGTAAAAGGTTGGCAGCTTACGGATCGATACCATGCCTCGAAAGAGACGAATAGTAGAGTGTTTACCGGCCACATATTTCCCGGAATTACCATAGGAGGTAACAGAATCTATATAGGGATAGACGCACATAAACTTAGCGAATCCGTATGTGTTACGGATAAGGTTGGAACTATACTGGAAGAGTACAAAATGGACAACAGTGAAGAGAACTGGAATAAGTTCATGAAGAAATACAGTAAAGATGATGCAGAGATTGCCGTTGAATCATCAACATCAGGAAAGTATGTTGCCCATCTGTTGAGGGATAATGGATTCCATCTGCACCTTGCAAACCCAAAGGAGTTGAAGCCAGTATTCAAATCAAACAAGAAGACGGATAAGAATGATGCAAGGATTCTTGCAAGGCTTCTCCGTACGGGTGATCTTCCTGAATCATACCTTCCCACAAAGGAGGTTGATGAACTGAGAACAGCCGTAAGATACAGGAGGTCTCTTGGAGAGGAGATCACCTCCATAAAGAATAAGGTCCATGCTCTCCTTGCAATTCATGGCATCAGCATAGAGGCTTCAGACATTTTCGGAAAGAGATCACTGGGCAAAATACTTGCCTCTTCGGACGGGCTTCCGGAAACAGACAGCATCATACTGACAGATCTGATCTCCAGGTTCAGTGATCTGTCACTGAGGATAGAAAAGATGCAGGATAAGCTTGCATCCATGGGAAATGGCATTGAAGAGGTGAAAACACTCATGACAATACCAGGGATAGATTACTACAGTGCAATAGCAATATACTCTGAAATAGGAGACATAAAACGTTTTCCTGACACGGATCATCTATCTTCATATGCAGGCCTTGTTCCTCGTGTGGATCAAAGTGGAGAAACTGCAATTTATGGGCACATAACAAAATCCGGTCCATCTGTATTGAGATATTTCATTGTGAATTCGGTACATACACTGATCAAGCTATCGCCAACATTCAAGAGAGTATACAGAAAGATGAAGAAGAGGATCGGAAGGAACAGATCAATTATAGCAGTGGCAAGGAAACTTGCCATTGTCATATATAACATGCTTGAAAAGAAGAAAGGATTCGTGGAGGAACATGCTTTTAAAACATTAAAGGAGAAGAAGCTGAAGAACATGGCAGCAAGATCTGCAATATCTCATGGATTCAGCAGGGAAGACATGGAAAATGTAATTAAGGATATTGGAATTCATTCAAAGTCAACAAGACTTCTTTCATGACACCTTTTAAGCGAATACTATGAATAAACTTAACTCGTTTGTTTGATACAGTAACAATACCTATTTATGACTGAACTTTGAGTTTCTATACTTCAAAAAGTTATATACCCTTAAAGCTTTTCCAAGTTTTTCATCACAAGTTATTTTTGGTACTTGTTTACCTCAGCCAAATCCGCACAGTTCTCTCCTCAATATTTTATCCAAGGACAAAAAAAACGCTAAATGAACCAGCAGATTGTGAAGGGAATTATAGAGCAAAAATACAAAAAATGGGACCGGTGCCCTGTACCGGTCAGCGCTAAATGGAAAGGCTCAACTTTTCTCAGTTGCGAAGTCTCTTCGAGTGGATCTCTCTATGATCGGAATCTGGGGATACCTTCTTTCGTCTGGTATTTCAGGTACGAGAAGCATGCGCTGTATGATTTTACCATGCAACCCCTTCACCCCCTGAAATGAAGTAGCAAAAACCCTTTTCTGACCTGACATGAAGTGGCAGGACGTCATTTTCTCAAGCCGTCCCGATATCTTTCCAGGGCTCCGGGAAATTTATACACCTTGAGGGTTCTTTCCTAATGAATTTGAGGGGTTTTGCTCAATTCCCGCCGATGTCTGTGACCTTCCCCGACGGAGGTTCGTCTCCACAGGCTCTTCCTTTCATTCAGATAAAGGCCGAGTTCCGTTTCAGGATATATGTAAACGTGGGACAGCACCATGAAATACGGAGGCATAGGACTGGAACCCCTGACCCTTATCATCTCGGCATAACTCATATACGGATCGTTCCCATAAGCCCCCCGCTGAACACATATACGGGTCATCGTTGTGAAAGTTGGTATTTTCTATTATGACGGGGTGGCTGTAATAGTTACCTGAAGGGTGTTAACTATACTTACAGTGTCTGATGTAATAAAGTTGCCATCATATATGACTAAATAGTAGTTTCCAGTCACGAGGAAACCGGATAAAGTTGCTCCACCATTATCACCTGAATAATAGACTCCATTAGATATTGTAGCATGATTCTGTGTGAACGCCCCGTATTCTGTACTTGTCAATATGCCTACTTCTACATTATTATTTGAGGTGTAGGAACCACCCATATACGCATAAGTTGAATTGGAAGGGACATTGAATTCAAGGTAAATCCATTGACCAGCACCAAGAGACTGTACAGTTCCAGACTGTAACAATGTTTCAGTATATGTTACACTACTTGGCGAGGGAGGTGATATTACCACAAAACTTCCATTTATCGCAGGATAGATAACAAATAATCCCACCAGAATAACTACTATAATTCCGGCAACTGCACCTATTATTTTTGCCTTAGACTTTCCTTTAGTTGCTTGAGGTTGAATCGATCCGAATTACATAATAACAATATCATGCATCTATATATAACTACTTTGCAACTGTGCCTATGCTAACACAGAATCCAATCGTTCCCATGGTTTAGAGAAGTATTATTATCTGCAGACGAGATGATTATTCATGGCCAAGAAAGAGATCGAATTTAAGTTTGAAAGAGGCACGAAGAACACCTACAGGTTCCAAGAGGCGGGAGATAACCCGATTATTGGAACTCTTTATGTGAAAAAACTGTCTTCGAGAAAGAACTTTACTCGAGTATTACGTGCTTAATTCAAATTAGGTTTCATAGCACCGAAGGAATTATTAAATACAAAAAGGCTTTTATTTAATTATGGCGAAGGAGAAAAAGAAAAAAATGCCTAAAAATAAGTCCATTAACAGAAAGGTTTTTGACGAAAAATACAATCGCTACAGGGATGTGCTTGGAATTGGCTCATTTATATTAAGAAGAATAGAGGAAAGCTCACCGAACATGAGTGTCAAAGACTTAATAGATTTTGTGCAATTAACTTTTCCCAATACTGACCGGAGACAAATTGAAAGAGATACTATAGATTTCGTGTGGTGGCTTAATCTTTTGAATTCGATACAGCTGTTGAAACCTAACACACGTTAATTTTTCATATGTTTTCTTAAATGCTAAATAGATTAAAGGAGATTAAACACTATGTCCGACATACCGTTTGTTTTTTATAAATTGCAAATGAACCGATTGTTTTCGAGGGTTGGGTTTTATTTTGCCCTAGTTTTAGCTATGTGGTACACCATAGAAATTACAGGTTCTGTGTTCCTAACAGGTTTAGTGGCGTTCAGCTTAACTATTTCCGGGTTAATTTCATCCCCTTTGTCTGGCCACATATTAGACAGATTCCATGACATTAGAATCGTGGTCTATTCAACATTGGGAGAACTCATATCATATTTGTTTATGGGTTTAATGATAATGCATATACTCCCATTTTTCACTTTATATCCAATAATGGGGGTGATTTATTTTATGATGACGATAGGTAGCATGGCAAGTTACGTCTTTACACCCAATATTGTTGCCGAAGACAAACTACTAAAGGCTAATTCTGTGGGAGAAATTTCTCTTACAATTTCTGAAGGTGTTGGTGCGATCCTAGGAGGTTCTCTTTTGTACTTAATTGGGAGTTATTCGTTGATAATTATTTCCATCTCCACGTTGTTGTTCTTAGCTCTCATTCTTGTTATTAGGTTTCATAGAGACAATATCTTATCTAATGTAAGAAAAGAACGCTCAGAAGATATAAGCGGTTGGAGTGAAACTTTCGTATTTGTGAAATCCAAACTTTTGATGATAGTCATTTTTTCAACTGCTCTGAATGCTCTTCTGATCATAATGGATGTACTTGGAGCTCCGCTCATCAAAGAAACTCTGAACTCTAGCTCAATGGCTTATGGTTTCTACACTGGCACTTTTTCTATTGGGGGCTTAGTGGGAGCTTTAATGATTGGAAAATTGAAGCCACATAACCTATGGTTATTAGTATTTTTATATTTCGCTGTGTCTGGATTTTCTTTTTTGATTATGGGAATGGTTCATATCCTATTGATCGTAGTACTTTTGCCTTTCTTTATTGGAGTGATGGCCTCGGTTTCCAATATACCACTAA
>JAMCUL010000009.1 GCA_023381355.1 Thermoplasmatota archaeon
AATAGCCCGCATACTCATAGAGACCATACATACAATGCTCAAAAAGGGCACAGAATTCATCGATCGGATCGATGCACTGACGGAGAGGAAGATGATCGCAATGAGATCAAGGGCAGTAAAACCTTCACAGATCAGCACAATAGAGGATCGCATGAATGAGCTCAGGAATGTTCAGAAGGAGAGGCAAAAGAGAAACAGCACTGAAGGAAAGATAAACAAATCGGATGCAATTACATGACTGTCATAGAACTTTTTTCATAGAAGAACTTTTTTCATAGAAGGATAATAGAGGAATCATCCATTATCAAAATAGAAATTGATTCCATTGTTGTTGCATCTCATGAGATCATTACAGGAACTGGAAGGATATCAAGGAAGAAAGAACATTTTGATGGCCTTCTTAAAGCAGTAAGGGAAGAGAATTCAATCATCTATGAACAGCATGTTGAAACACGCGATCTGAAGAGATATGAAGAGGTGATATGATGGATTCATACGAAAAAATTGAGAATACAATAGACAGTTATCTTGAATCATCCCATGACAGACCATTCATGGAGATACTCGATCATCTTCTCTCAGAGGAATTGAAACATAAGATACCAAGGAAGACAGAGAACATGCTTAAATGGTCAGGATTTCCTTTTCATAAAACAATAGACGATTTTGATTTCTCTTTCCAGCCATCCATTGACAGATCTGTAATTGATGAACTCATGACAATGAGGTATATACACAACAATGAGAATGTTTTATTCCTGGGACCACCAGGTGTTGGAAAGACTCATCTATCAATTGCAATGGGAATGGGTCAATCATGTCAGATATACCTGCATATTACATATCAGCAGTGAAGCTTGTGCAGACCTTGAAGAAAGATTATGATCTCAAGAGACTTGAATATCGCATAAAGACATATTCAAGATTCAAATTGATGATAGTGGATGAGATTGGATATCTTCCATTGACAAGGGAAGAATCAAACCTGTTCTTCCAGTTTATTTCTTCAAGACATGAAAAGAGATCAACCATCATTTGGAATAAAATTAATGCGTTTCTCTCATCGTATTAAATGGTATGTGTTCTGACCTGAACGCTTGTAGGCAAAGTATACCATCAATAATAGTAGTGCGCCCAAAACTAATAAATATTTCATACTAACGCAATACATACATTTGAAAATCCCGAATAAATTGTCTATAAACATAATTAAGTTCTTGTGTACCAGCAAACAGATTTATAGAAAGCAGTTTAATTGCGTGTTCCAGGATGTACTAATAAAAATAAGATGTAACGTCACGGCATATATTACAAAATTGATAATCGCGATATATTAATATTGACAATTGTAATACAGGAAAATAACTGGAAAATAAAAGAGATAGGTAAATATTCTCTAGAAATCAGTGAGTTAAGGTCTTGAAGAAATAATGGCGTTATTCAATATTTCATATTCAGGATTATAGTTGAATTATAATAATAAGTTTTAAGCAGAAAAGAGGTTATATATGTTTCAACGAATGCTCCGAGGAGAATCAATATGACTGAGATTAAAAATAGCTTCAGCATTTCAATGGATGTGATTACTATCTTTTTGGCAATGTAAGTGGAATCCATGTTTGCAAAATACCCCTGAATAATACTAAAAAAGAAATCCATAATTAGAGCACCAGTTGCAATCCCAAAGCAATACCCTATACTTTCAATAAAAAAATGCGGGGCCACACCATATAAAACAAAAGAAGGTAACGAATGAAAGGAGCCACCGATTAAAAGCGCAGATAGATAAGAATTTCCCATTAACGTTATAACATCCAGGAATAGAAATACGATCCCTCCAAGCACATACTTATAGAGATCAATTGAGAGGTTGCCTGTAAAAATTGATCTCAACTGTGTTAATGTAGGGCTATAAACAAAATTAGAGCTTCGTGGAGGGGATGGATTTAATGGAGACAGGTTGAATATTCCTATATCGATAAGCATTATTGTAAAGGAAATAAAATAAAGGCCTATTGAACCGTATAAAATATGTCTTGTTACCCCTGCTTTGCCATATCTTACAGTCGTCTCCCCAAAATGTTTTTCAAGTATTGTTCTAGAGTATCTCCCATTGAAGGCGAAAACACCATTTATTAACTGTATCGGAGGGATTGATTTAACCAGTGCTGATAATATATTATCCATGATAGTTTTTTTATGTTGCCCCTCTTTTTTATCTTGAAGTTTTACCGATTTTATTCCACATATTTTTTTCCCAATACTTTTTCCAGTTACTGACTCAACAAAAAAATAGATGATTGAAACCAGAATGTAAAAAAATAATGAATAAAATAATATCTTATCTGAATACGCTGGAAATAAGGGGCTGAGAACAAAATAATAACGGAAAAATGCAACCAAGAAAATTGGAGTTAATTTTTCAAATACGACAATGAGAGAAGAAATACCTAAAATAACAATACAGTCAATGAGGTAAGAAATGTATCTTAGAGATAACTCCGATACATTTAGCCTATTGTTCTCATTATCTTTGTTGACTTTCATTTTTTCTCTTCAATTTTTCATATTTCCTCTTAAAAAACAATACCTCATATGTGAAGGCAAATATCAAGAACCATATCCCAATATAAAATATCACAAATGCCTGAACAAAATTATTTCCCTGAGCCAGAAAATAGGAGGGAAACAAAGATATAATCGCACCAGGTACCACTTCTAAGATTACCCTTCTTTTCTTTTCAGCATCCATGGAAAGATCAATGCAAACATATATTTAACAGTTAGTGTTGAACTGGCAAATAGACGCCTGCGCTTAAATAATGGAACACACCCTTTAAAATTATTCAGGTATTCAAAGAGAGAAAATTGAGGGAAAGAAAACGGAAAGAAGAAAATTTTTATATTGCAAAAATAAATAAGTTGAAGTAATTATGTTCGTATATAAAATCGAATTTGGGAGGGAATGATTCATAATGAACCTTTTATCGTATATCATTGGTTCGTGTGTTTTTTTTGTATTTTTTGATGTGTTGTTTTTAGCTTGTGCAATTTCTATCCCCATAATGAAAAATATAAAGACAAGGAATAAACCTGATGAGAATAAAAACATACAAGATAACCATTTTCTCCTTGAAAGAACTATTTCTGGTTTAATTCTGATCTTAATGGTTATTGCTATTTATTTTATATTAATCACTTTTGACTCCTCTGCCATACAAGTTCGTGGGAATTTCACCAAAGCATTCTCTGGACCTTACTTTCACATTTTAATTTACCTCATTGCCTTTTTTGTATATTCCTTGTTTTCCCTGACAATTTTGCCTCTCGATCAGAGGCTGGCCGTAGGTAAAACGTTTATCTTTGCAGTGGGTCTTGCGCTGACAGCTTCCCTTGAATTTAACAATCCAGCAGCTAATTCTCCCTATATCTGGACCTATACATTTGTATCCGCTGCTGCCCTCACATCTATCCTGATACGGAGTTCAAAAATTTTAACAAATCGCAATACCAAATACAGGATAACCATGGCCTTTGGAACAAGTATGCTGCCTACCATCATGCCAGGCACATTATTAATTGTACAGAGAGACTATCCTGTAAAGAACATTAAGGAGGGTGACATAATTGAATACATTAGTTCCATGCGCTATTCCCTCAGGAGGGTAGTTCACAGGGTTGTTAAAATTAATCCTTATTCTTTAATAGTTAAGGGCGATAATAATGAAAGCCCTGATCCTGAAATATCTACCAGAAGAATCACAGGTGTGGTCATAGGAGAGATAGATAAAGTTACAAAGGAAATTCATCCTTTCAAAGACGATGTAAATTCAGACACCTTTGATACGATGATGAATAATAAAGGTGAGCTGAGCTATGGGGGAAATCTATTTATTTCTCGACTTTCGATCTTTACAGTGATTTCAATTTTGATTACAACTATCCTAGTGCTTGCATGATTAAATAACCGATATTTATATATGAGGTTGACAGGTTATATTATTCCAAGGAAATCCAAACCCATAGTATTATCTGATGAAGACAGAGAATTAGTTGAAAAACTCCAGCGGGGCAGAAGACGGAGAAAAGGCTTGCATTTAGAGCTTCCATAATACTTGCCTGCCCATCCGGAAAGATGGTCAGGGATATTCCCTCTTATCTTCATACTATACCCAATACTGTCATGCAGTGGAGGGATCGTTATCTGGGAAACGGTATTAAAGGACTGTATGACGGGACGAGGACGGGAAAGCCAAAGAAACATCCAGCAGATCTCAAGGTTCAGATAGTGAATCTTCTATGAAAAAAGTTTATCTGACATGGAACTAATATTATGATTCTTAATGATATTTATGATATCGATTACGTACCTTGATACGTTCGGACGTATGGATCTCATGCGCATGGATTCTATTTTCTTCTCTGTCAGACTTCCTATCTCATCGTATAAAGCGATACGCTTTGATAGCATCGTCCATATGGTTTCAGCAAGCATTCTAGCTATCGCAACAATAGCACGATGCTTTCCTAACCGCCTTACGAGTTTTAGATACTTTATCACCATGTGCGCAGCGTTCACAAGCACGAATCTTAGCATTGAGGGACCATTCTTAGATATGTGACCCCTTTGATCTCTAGACCCTGATTGGGTCTGCCTCGGGACAAGAGCAGAGTACGAAGCAAGCTTTTCCTTGCTGTCGAATCTGTGAATGTTATCTATTTCTGATATTATAGCTGCTGCGGAATAAACTTTTATTCAAGGAATGGTCATGAGCAGTTTGGCCTCTTCGTTGTTGTTTGATATCCTCCCTATTTCATCCTCAATCATCTGGCCTTCTTCTGTTCAGTTCGATTATCTTCTCGAGCATATCCGACATGACTATATTCTCAGCTGTAGTCATTCTGGATATGGCCTCCTCGATCTTCCTCATGCGCCTCTTTCCAAATATATCGCTTTCATCTATAGCGATTACATGCATTGCAAGTATCCCATGGATCATGTAATTTATGGCTGTTGATTCTTCGCCCAGTGATCTCCTGTACCTTACAGGTGTCTTTGGATCATCCGTTTCCCTTGAAGATATGTGCACCTCCGGAAGTTCTCCGATCCTGAGGAGCTTTGCGAGTTTGTACGATTCTTCATGATCGTTCTTCTTCACCGATCTGAATATAAGCGCAAGTTTGGATGGATCCGCAAGATGGACTGAAAAACAGTTATCTCTGAGGATACATGCATTGTACTTTCCAGATGTTGATGTTTCCAATGCGATCTCAACTTCACATGTTCGGTACCTCTGGATAAACTCTTTCCAGGATTCATGGCAGTTTACTATCTCATATCTTTCCTCTATCTCTCCATTTTCATTCATTTCCGTAACGTATACAGTACACGTTTATGTACGTCCAAAACCCATATAGATTCCGATCACCTCCTATCTTGGGTGAGAGTTCAGAGTCGGAGATAACTCGACAGTCTTCTATTCACCCCTGTTTCAGGGTATTATGTCGAGGCGAAGGGTAGCCAATCTCAGATACGACCTCACAGGTCAGGACACTATCAGGCTGCCACTCCAACTCTCACGCTGGCATCGTCATGTCAACGCGGTCAGAAAACTTTTTTCATGACATCTTAAAAGAAAAGATCCTCCACATGGGCATGCAGTTTGGAATGGTCCCTATTCTACTTCCCTAACTCTTTCCCATAAATGGTGGTAAGAGACGACTCGAACCCATGATTATTCTTTTCATTTTTTCAGGATCACTTTTCAGATTGTTCATTGTGAGAGTAACCTTACTCTTCAGATCATTCAGGTTAGCAGGACAGAAATTTGGAAGTTCCTGATATTTCAGGGCATTCCACACATATTCATCCGGGTTGAGTTCAGGAGAATATGCAGGAATTCTCCCTGTAATCAATCTGTCGTTGTGTGTTTCCAGAAAATCCTTCACGATCCTGCTTCTGTGTATTGTTATATTATCCCAGAACATGTAAAGGAATCCATGTATTTCTGAGAGAAGCTGTTCCAGGAATCTGATTGTATCATTACTATCCATGCTTCCTTCTTTAATCATGAAATATAAATTTCCGTCATGTGTTACGGGGGATGTTACTGATATACGATCCCTGTTCTCCTTCGTCTTGATTCTTGGCCTCCTGCCCTTCTGGGACCATGTCTTCCTCACATTGGGCCTTCTCTGTACTCCCGATCCATTCTGGAACAGAATTATTGCATTCTTCTCATCTGCCTCTTTCACATATTCAGGATAATTCTTTTCAAGCCACTCCATCAGTATTCTTCTCTATAGTAAGAGCAACCTGAATCTGTGCTGAATAACCGAGATTTTTCAAAACACGCCGGATATGTGTTGTGTTGTACTCAACATCAAGTTTTTTCTCTATGACTTCAGATATTCTCTTCAGCTTCTCATTCTGAACCTTTGTCAGTTTCCCCCTGGAACCTGGATGCTTCCTTTCATGCCAGTCTCTATTCTGTTCAAGTTTGACTGCCCAGTTTTACACTGTCCTTCGATTCACACCAAGTTTCCTTTATATTAAAGATTTCTTCACGCCTTTCTTAAGCATTTCAAAACCCTGTTTCCTTTTCCATTCCCTGACTTCTGGTTTATCACTGGACCCGTGTTTTATCATTCCTGCAGCCATAATTATCATATGAAAACATACTGTAAGAATATAGGGTGTCTCATATTTCAGCAACTGACGATCTTCATTATCTCCCTTGGATTCTCACCCATCCTGATGTTTGATACAAGCATCAGATTATATGCAAGGATTCTTAATCCAACTGCATTATCATAATCCCTGTTCCTCACATGCCATATATTCTCACAATGCATTATCTCCTCAAGGATGGAGAATGTTCTTTCAATCTCCCATCTCAACGAATACAGTGATCTATGTTCATTCCTCAGATCAATACCTGTTTTCCTGTTAACTGATAATCTATCAGTTACGATGCCTCTCCTTGTGTTCGTATCTATCACAGGAGTTGCATGTGTATTTTCAAACACATAATCATATATTTCAGACGTATCATAGGCTGAATCCGCTAGAATATATTTGAAATACCTGACTGAATCAATTAGATCATGCGATACCATGGAATCATGGATGTTTCCCCTGGTGATCATCCATTCCATGATCATTAGGGAATCCACATCCATTGAAACATGAAATTTAAGTCCATAGGACCATCCCTTTGTTGTCTTAGACCATCCACTATCAGATCCTTATAATTATTCCAGTACTTTCTCCTCACTGCGGTGGAATACTTGCATGTGTGGATCATGAAGGAATCAATTGCTGCAATTGTTCCCATGGAATAAGTCATGGCAATGTGACTGCTTATTGCATGGATATCAAATGAACGATCTCTTCTTGATAATGTCTGGAATGAGGGTATTTCCCTGATACCTATCATTCTCATATATTCCTCATGGTTTCTGAGGAATATACCTGAAGATCTGTATGAGATATTGAATATCTGCAATAGCACAAGTATCTTCAATATCTGCCTGTCAGTATACTTTCTCTTTCTTTCATCAATGGAAACCATATTGTCTATGATCTGCATAATCATTGGGATATGCTTGTCCGGCATATCCCGTAATTATGAATTTGTAGATATATTAGAAATCTGTTTGACTATTCATAAAATGTGAGACACCCTATCCCAATCCATATAATAGGCATTTCACTGGAGTATTCTACCCAAATTATTCACACAAGAGTGGGAAGAACCAAAAAGATAGATAATTAAAAAAAAGTTTATATATGTCAATTGAAATTACTTAGATGATACGAATGGAATATATAAATAAGAGCTTGGTAATCTCTTCTCTTTACGAAAGTCAAGGGAAGTTTTTATCTAGAAGGGAGAAAGTCCAAAGAAGGAAGGGCTACAGAAATGCAATCATGGCGGGTCTTGCAATGCTTTTATTGCTTTCAGTAGTTACTTCGAGCCCTGTTGGGTCTCAACTTGTATTGCCAGTTTGGGAATCTACAACATATTTTAGTTCAGCCGAAAATAGTGTTTCGGTTCAAGTCCCAGACTTTCTTTACTATTATGCAACCAACGGGCATAACGTCGATAACGCGTTAATTGAAGCAGTTGAGCATGCAACTTTAGCAGGGCTTTTATCTGCAGCTGGAATAAGTCTTCCTGCGACGACTTTAGAGGGTTTGCTTACACAAGCACTTGCCGATGGACTTGATGCCGCTGGCATAACGGATGCTCTGGAAGGAGTTCTTCTTGGGTTACTTCCTTGGTACGAAGATTGGATGGCTCCTGCAATAATAGCCTCTGTTGCTGCGTTTGTTGTAGCATGATTTAATTATCAAAAACATTTTTTTATATATGAATTTATATTTATCATGTGATGCGGGTTTCTTCAAATTTAAATTAGCCTTTTTGGAAATTTAATGAGTTCACTATGTTTCCAAAGTATTATTTTTTCATTAATTATACTGCTTGCAGTATTAATGATTATTAGAGAATATAGGAAAGTGTATTGGGTTTGTTTTTAAGGCCCAAGAAAATAGAAGTAATAACCTGAACTCCCGGGTTTTACCACCACGATGCTTTATCCAGGGCTTCGAGAATATCCTTCTGCTTCTTCGTCCTTTCAAGTTCTGTCAGATTGCCGTTCTGATCCTCGATGACGTGGAACTTCTCAAGTTCAAGGAGCATCCTCTCAAGGGAATACTTCTTCATGAGACCCATTGAGATCAAGAACGCGTATCCCTGGCCAAACATGATCTCATGTCTGGTTAAAAATAGTATACAAGATCATACCTCTCATGAGTGCATTCCTTATGATCAGCGAGAGGAAGAACACAAATATGGTTCCGCGAATGGTGGACTCTTTCCTATTCCTCATGGGGAATATATCCAGATCGGTTTTCAGTGTGCGGAATGCCTTCTCTATGGAATCACGATCACGGTATATGGACAGGCATTCCAGCGGTGAATAATCCCCGCTGTATACGAGTAGGAACTTTCCCATCCTGTTCTCTGCAGCAGAGATGGCATTGTTCCTCGCCCTTGTTGTTATCCTGTTATTATCAATCCTCCATGTGAAATACCTAAGGTATGAAGATGCAATTGCTTCAATCGTTTCCCCTATACCGGACCTTGGCTGCAGTTTCTCCACGATTGATCTTTTCTCCGCAAGTCTCCTGTGGAAATCAGATCTCTCATCACTCTCCATCCTTGGATCGTGAAAGAAGTATCCCTTCAGATTCAGATCGTTCATGGTGAATTCAACAGGCTTGCAGAATACAGGATCATTCTTGTACGTGATCACATTATCTGCACGATCCACAGTCCTTGATGCCATAACAAACACTTTCTTTACAGCCTTTGGCACAAGGGAGGCTGCAATGATGTATGAATCGTCCTTCAGCAGATCAAGATTCTCATGTGAGAAGAATCCCCTGTCGAGTATGATCTCAATCTTCGGTATTGTATCTTTTATGCTCTGCACAGTCCTCTTCAGAGTCACAACATCGGGAATGCTGACGCTGTATATTTAAAAGTACAGTGGTATTCTCCGGTTGCGTTCCAGTACCATGCCCATGTTCATCTGTTCCAGATAGGGATGATCCTTTTCATGGCCGTATTCCAATATCTCCGCTGATCCGATGATGACAATGACGTGATATCATACAGCATGGAATTCCCTGGGCTGATCCTTGATGCGAGATCGGACGAGAACTGCCTGTACAGATCGGATGAGCCTATCCTGTCAAAAAGTTCTCATATAAGCTGGGATTCAAGATTAATGTTCATTGATCTTGACAGTGATGTTCCATCAAACCATGTCTCCAGTGAACTGGCGGGCAAAGGTCTCACCACCTTTGATACTGCCATTGAGATTGTCTGCATTGATTCATTCTCTGTGAGATTTTTCTTATGAATCTCCTCAATGCCAAATGCGTTGACTATATCCAATATGGGTATGAACGGCCCATGGATGAGACTTTCTCTCGAATGTATGGCTTCTTAACTTTCCTGTCTCGCCGTTCTCTTTTTTTCACAACGTACCAATAGTGGCAGCTTATGTTCTTTATCCAAGGGTTGTAGTATAGCACTCTCTCATAGACGTATATCTTTCCATTGGCAGACTTTTCATTCCGCTGATTCTTAGATTTAAGGACGGTATTTCTCACCATTACAAATTAACGTTTCTCTTGTTCATGAATCTAGGATAAGGCCACAAATCAGAGTTCAATGGTGGTAAAAATTCTTGGATTCAGGACCTATCGCAATAGAGAATAAACTCCACTAATCTGGTGTTTCATGGAGATTGAAAGATGAGAATCCGTTCCTACTATTACACAAAAAACGTGGAGTTAAGGTTTAATCTAAAAAAATAAAAATTTACCAGGTGAATTAACACATGGTTGCGAAAAGATCACTTGTATTTTATTTTGCTTGAAGGTCTGAAAACAAACTTCTCCTTCTGGGGGACTTTTATTTCCTTTCTTGTCTGCGGGTTTTTGGCGCTTCTTGCTTTCTGGGTCTTCCTCTCAAAGATACCGAACCCGGCGAGGTTTATTTTCTGTTTCTTGTCTGCCTCATCCACTATTTTGTCCAGAAAAGCCTTTATAACCTCTCTGGCAACTTTCTGTGTCGTTCCGGTTGTCTTGGAGACTTCCTTTGACAATTCGCTTATGCCAACCATTTTTATCAATTCTATATGTACATACTACTATTAAAATATTTTTGTTCACTATTTTATTTATAATGAATTCCGTTGAGTTCCCTGATATACTACATTAATGATAAAAATTTCATGAAATGGAAATAGATTTATCTGCCGGTTAACATGTGATCTCATGGATTTCAGGAGACTGAGTGATTTACTGAATAAACACTATGGGGATCTTCACTGGTGGCCAGCTGAAACCCCCGAGGAGGTCGTAATCGGTGCGATACTTACTCAGAACACTTCATGGTCAAATGTGGAGAAGGCAATTCTGAATCTTAAGAAAATAAGTGTATTTTCATTGAGTGACATAATAAGTCAGGATCCAGAACGAATAAGGATGGCAATCAGGCCATCTGGATTCTACAATCAAAAGACAGAAAGGCTTATCTCAGTGGCCCGTAATATTGAAGATCACGGAGGCCTTGAGGGCTTGAAGAAAATGCCTGACCAAGATCTTTCCAGGTTTCTCCTCTCGTTGAAAGGGGTTGGCCGGGAGACGGGAGAAAGCATAATGATCTATGCACTGGGACGGAAGAAATTTGTCGTTGACAAGTATACGCTGAGAATTTTCTCCAGAACTGGAATCACAGATGACGGGACATCCATGCCTCAAAAGCTGAAGGATGATATTGAAGATTCAATGTCAATCAGTGAATTGAACAATTTTCATGGTGCCCTCGTGAACCTAGGAAAGGATTTCTGCAGGACAAAACCGACCTGCAACACGTGTCCCATCATGGCTGAATGCGACTATGCGAAAGACTTAACGTTACCGTAGCCGATAAGTCTCCACCTGTTTGTTATCTTTCTTCCAATGGATATCCTCTCGTCATTCTGGACGGCAACTGGATATCTCAGGGATATCTCGACGACCCCATCCCTCACGTTAGTTGCCATGCCAAGCGTATTTGATGTACCGAATGTAAGCATAAGGTATTCCCTGCTCTTTATTGGCTCAACAGTCATTTCATCCTCAAAGCCTACAACCCTGTTCAAAAGATGTGTCTCCACCTCAACCGTGGTCGCCATAGGGGGCACCTTTCCAACCTTCCCCAGAATTCTCCCCGTAAGAAGGTCATTCTTGGTAAGAAATGGATCAAGCTTTGTCCCAACAGCAGAAAGACCTCCTGGAACTATGGTATCATATGAGCTTGACCCGGCCATTAATGACGTGATTTCAGTGATCACGTTTTCCCACACATTCTTGTTTCCCTTTGTCTGCTGGATCCCTGGTATTATCTCTATCTCCTGGCCTATGGTCAGCATTCCCTTTACAAGTGAACCGCCAAGGACTCCTCCCTTGAGAGTCTCAGGAGAAGCACCAGGCTTGTTAACGTCAAAGGACCTTGCTATGTACATGAGGGGATCGGAATCCCTGTCCCTGACAGGCGTTGGAATGAATTCCTCTATTGCCTCAAACACCTTGTCAATATTCTTGTTATGATAGGCGCTTACAGGAATTACAGGTGCGTTCTCTGCAACGCTCCCCTTCAGGAAATTCTTGATTTCGTTATAACTTTCAATTGCCCTTTCCCTTGTAACAAGATCAATCTTGTTCTGGATCACTATGATGTTCCTGATTCCCATTATTTCTATGGCGGTAAGGTGCTCCCTGGTCTGTGGCTGGGGGCATTTCTCGTTTGCTGCAATTACCAGGAGCGCCCCATCCATTATTGATGACCCTGAAAGCATCGTGGCCATGAGAGTCTCGTGCCCGGGGGCATCAACAAATGAGATGACCCTGCTGAGCCTGCAATTATCCCCTACCGGCTTATTTGAATATATCTTCTCCCCATTCTCACATATGTATACTGGAGTGTCAGCATATCCAAGCTTGATTGAGATCCCCCTTTTGATCTCCTCTGAGTGTATATCTGTCTTGCGTCCTGTAAGTGCCTTTGTAAGGGTGCTCTTTCCGTGATCTACATGGCCAACCATGCCTATGTTGACTGTTGGCTGGGGAAGACTCGAACTCATTCTTTCTTTTCCTCTGCCTGAGTTCCAGGGGTTTCAAGCGGTGCGGGCCCATATTGTGTTATCACGAAGTTAAGCTGTGATATATCCGGGCCTATCACGGATCCCCTGAATGTAACCCTTCTCCTGATTCCATCCTTTGCCCTCTGGCCTTCCCTGTACCTTATGAGTATCCTCTTCTTGCCAGGGAGCGCAAGGTCTGGTTTCATGGGAAAACCGTCAATGGATGAGCCTCCCGTGATCCTGAGTTTATACCCCGGGAGTTCAAAGAATATTCCATCTATCTCCTCGCCGATCCTTCTCCCATTGAGAAGGCTTAAATTTTCTGGTTTTACCTCTTTCTTATAGGTTTTTCCTGTCTTCTTATCCGCAATTATTGCTACTGAATTTCCTCCAGCCATTTATACAATCCCCCTTTAAGGTTAGATTTTTAGGGAATACAAGAAAGGCTTATAAATTTATCAATAGGCATGTTTCACGGATATTCATCCTGCTCAGTCACCCTGCCTGCATTGTATATGGGTGATGATAATTTATATGGTTATAGGGGAGGAGAGCAAACCTGATGCATCGACAGGGGTGCATACAGGGAGAGGTCGTTCCACGCAGGTCTCATGGAAGTTGCATCGATCGACCTCCATAGAAAAGTGCAGGATAACAGAGGTAGCCTTTACCGACTCAATCAGGATCGAATGATTTACCATTCAGATGCATTATACAGTTCATTCATACCTGGATTACTGGTTCCGGGAAATGCAGTTTCATCCTCCTTAAAACAGTACATCATTGAGTTATATTTATGAACATAAAGGAAATCCAATACCTATGTCGTTGAATGAGAAAATAATAGAAACTGAAATTCGTGGCGGATATACATCAGATGGAGCAGGGGTGAGGCTTTTCAGGGTTTTCGGTGGGAAATACACCTTTCCGAGAACAGATCCATTCCTTCTCATGGACTATTTTGGATCGGGGAATCCAGCGGAATATGAGGCAGGATTTCCATGGCATCCCCACAGGGGAATTGAGACACTCACATACCAGATCAGGGGAGTAACTGATCATGAAGACAGCAACGGGAACAGTGGGAGGATATTTCCCGGTGACGTCCAGAGTATGAGCGCCGGTAGTGGCATATACCACCAGGAGATGCCGGGACCGTCCAGGAATGGGGATGGGAAGATCCTTTCACAGGAAGTCCTCGGGGTCCAGCTCTGGATAAACATACCGCATGCAAGGAAGATGTCAACCCCGGCCTATGCCTATCACAAGTCATCGAGCATACCCGAGATAAGGAAGGGGAATCTCACTCAGGTAAGAGTTGTCTCAGGGAGTGTGGAAGATGCAACCGGGCCATATGAATCGACAAACTATCAGGGCGTTTCATACATTCACATGAAGATAGGTTCAGGTGATGAATTCCATCTGCGCGGATATGAGGGGAAGAGGGTTGTTGTATTCTGTTTTTCAGGCTCTGCAAGAATAGGGAAGGATCATGTGCTCGGTGAGAGAAACTCATTTTCACTCTCAGTGAGCGGCGATTCATTCGCTGTACAGGGAATGGCAAATGAAAGTGACCTGATCATAATAGGAGGGAAGCCAACCGGGGAGAACATAGAGTGGTATGGCCCCATCGTAATGGCAACGAGAGAGGAGATAAACGAGGCAATATCTGACCTGAACAGCGGCAGGTTCGTCAGATCACGTGAGCCATTGGTCATTCAGTAGGATGTATCAGTCAGATACACTGTACCAAACATGTGAACCAATATTATATTTATGCGGATAAGAATGCTGATACATGCATCTTGATTTTATCATCCTGATTTTCGTGGGCACCTTATCGTCCCTGATATCCATATTATATTACATAATGAACAGCTTCCTCTCAAGGAAGCCAGGGAAGTCGAATGATGAAAAGGAACATCTGGCAGCAGTGGACGTGACTGCAGTAATTCCTGTATACAATGACAGCCCGGAAATGTTTGAAATTGCCCTCACGGCGGTTTCCAGGCAGGTAGGGCATGTCATAGTTGTCTCAGACGGAACTGAAAGCCCTTACAGATCAATCAGTGAGAAACACGGGGCTGAATTCATCCTGAAGCAGAAGAGGGAGGGGAAGAGGAGTTCCCTGGCCATGGGGATGGAGAGGGTGAAGTCAAGAATTGTGATTTTCATGGATGCCGACACGGTTCCAGCAGATGATGCAGTTTCGCACATCCTGAAGGAATACAGCATGAAGACCGGTGGAGTGGGGTCTAATATATTCATGGACACATCAGATGGAAGGATGGTTTCCTATGCGTCGGAATTCCTGGAAAGGTCAAAGGAAACAATACAGAGGGCAATGAGCCGATTCGGAAACGTCATGCTGATCGACGGGAGTTTTGCCTCATACAGGTCCGATGTGATAAGGGATTACGTCACATTAGGGGAATTCAGGAATTTCAAGATCAATGGCGAGATACCATACTATGGTGGCGGGGATGATACGTCTCTCACATCCTATGTGATAAGGCAGGGATACCGTGCATCAAAGGCCTTTGATGCACACGTTGTCACAATGCCAAAGAAGGATCTGAAGGCATTCACGAGGCAGAATTTAAGATGGTCAAGAACTGCATGGAGGACCTTTTTCACCAACATCAGGAATGGAACATTCAGAAAATCCAATAAATTCTATGCAATAGAACAGATGTTAACCTTCTCAATTCCGGTGCTGTTCCTGATAGTGCTGGTCTTCAGGGGGATAACCTTCCTGGACATTACGGCACACCGTGGATTCATTATTGGCGATCCACTTGTCTTTATAAACCACGGTTTCACGCACATCTTCCTGAATCCATACTTCAGGACATACACCCTGACATCGCTTGTATCAACATTCTCATCATTCATATTCCTCACAACAGTTGTTGAGAGGTCTGTGAAGGAAAGATTGAAGCTGGTTGCCTATGGGTCAATTGGTGCTGCCATTCTTTTCATGACATCCATATACGCCATGTTCTCATTCAGGAAGCCATGATAAAACATTATTTCCGAAATCCATATACAGGAAAGCATGTACGTTCTGGGGCTGGAAGGTACAGCTCATACAGTAAGCGCTTCCATTCTGGATGAAAGGAAGATATATTCGCTTGTTTCAAAGACGTACCGGCCGGAGGAAGGAGGGATAAATCCAAGGGAAGCGGCCGACTTTCATTTTGCAAACATCGTGGATGTCATAACTCAGGCAATCTCCGAAGCCAGCATAAAGCCAGATGAAATCGGGCTTGTCAGTTTTTCACGTGGTCCGGGGCTGCCCCCATCACTGAAGATAGTTGCAACTGCAGCAAGGGCCATGGCGATAAAGTACAGGATTCCCATAGTTGGAGTGAACCACCCTCTCGGCCATATAGAGATAGGAAGGCGGGAAACAGGTTGCAACGATCCTGTAATGCTCTATGTTTCAGGTGGAAATACGCAGATAATTGCATACAGGAATGGACATTACCGGGTATTCGGAGAAACCCTGGACATTGGCATCGGGAATTTGCTGGACAAGATCGCAAGGCTCATGGGTTTTCCATTCCCTGGAGGACCGGAGGTTGAGGCCATGGCGCTTAGGGGGGGAAAACTGCTTGATATGCCATATACGGTAAGGGGGATGGATACCGCATTTTCAGGGATGTATACTGCCGCTGCCGGTTTCCTGAAGAAGGGGGAAAGGCCTGAAGATGTGTGCATGAGCGTACAGGAATATGCATTTTCAATGCTTGTGGAAACACTTGAAAGAGCAATATTTACCACCGGAAAGAAGTCCATTCTCCTTGCAGGAGGAGTAGCCCGGAACAGGAGGCTCAGGGAAATGATCCAGGTCATGGCAGGAGAGGCAGGAATAGAGGTATTTGAGACGCCAGACAGATACTGCATGGATAATGGGGCAATGATCGGGCAGGCAGGGCTGCTAACATATCTTGCAAGGGGTCCAGATGATATGGAGGATACCGGGATCGATCAATTCTTCAGGATAGACCAGGCATATGCATCATGGGTTAAGGTTGACGAGACCATTTACACAGACAGGGGGGCTGAATCACGAATACGGAGGACAGAGTTCCACGGCTTTGATGCAATCGAGAAGGAGAGGGTTCCGAAGGGATACAGGATCCCAGCGATGGATACGATGATACGGGTGGCACGCATGAAGAGGGAAATAACCATGCTCAACAGGATGAAGAAAGCAGGAATACCTGTTCCGGATCTGTTTTCCCTGAACATGGATAAAGCATCATTCATGATGGAGGACATAAGGGGAACGAACATAGGATTCGCAAGAATCAGCGATTCTTCAATAGCACAGGAGCTTGGGAGGATAGTGGGAAAGATGCATTCATCAGGTCTGTGCCATGGAGACCTGACAATGAATAACATAATTCTCAGGGATGGCAGGTTATTCCTGATAGATCCTTCTATGGGTTCCGTGACAGACCGCATACAGGATTTCGCATACGATATGAGGCTACTGAATGAAAGTGCTGTCGCATCACTTCCTGGAGGTGATGATTTCATGGACATGGTCAAGAAAGGGTACATGGAGAATTTCGAATCCGGAAAGAAGGTGATAGATGAACTTGCAAACATCGAGAAGAGGAGGAGATACGCATGAGGTTGAGATTCGTAACAAGCAATGAGCATAAATTCCGGGAAATAAGTGCATTCCTGGCAATGCATGGAGATGAATGTGAATGGGTGAGGATGAAGTATGAGGAAATACAGGATGATACAACGGAAAGCATATCACTTGCCAGTGCCAGATTCCTGAGGGGTAAGGTACCCGAGCCATTCTTTCTTGAAGATACCGGGCTGTACATAGATTCACTGAAGGGCTTTCCGGGACCTTATTCATCCTATGTCCAGAGTACAATCGGAAACAGCGGCATTCTTTCACTTCTGAAAGAGAAGGGGCGTGAAGCCTCATTCAGGACCGTTATTTCCTATGTCTCAGGTGATGGAATAGAGCAGTTCACCGGAATTCTCAAAGGAAGTATTGCACAGGAAGAGAGGGGTGCTTCAGGATTCGGTTTTGATCCCATATTCATTCCACGGGATTCCAGCAAATCTCTCGCAGAGATGAGTATTGATGAGAAGAATCAACATTCGCACAGGATCAATGCTTTGAAGTTATTCATTGCGCACCTCGAAAAATCTCAGCAGTAAAGTGTCAGTTATAACGGACTTCTCACAAATTTAAAATATAGAATTTAAATGATGCCATAATGTCAAAGATTTACAGGGAATGGTTTTTCTACATTTACATGATTCTGACCGTGGTATTTCTATCCATATTCGTGATATCCTCAAACGATCTTCTGTTTCATTATAATGGCTTCATAAACAACGGACTGACATTCCAGGCAGCAGGAAACTGGAATTACTGGATATTTATAATATCATTGATACTTTTTGCACTGTTTGGGTACTATACATATGAATGGATAAGGGACGATCGTTTTTTCAACCAGATAATGAATTCTGACAGCAAGTCAAAATTCATAAAGAACATGAGAAACCTTGAGAAAATAGCAAGGAAACATGGCCCCTCATATGAGGAGAGGCTTGATCAGAAAAAGAGTACCTGGAAGATCAGGCAATGAGTTTTTTGACAAATTCCGGGAGACTGAATGAAGACCTGGCTATTTCCATGTTGAAGTACTGGCCGGGATCCAGTGTTTCTTCCCTCATCTCTATCGGCGTCTTTTTTGCCATCGTGAATGACCAGAACCCGCTCGGATATGTCGGTATGAATGCAGTATAACTTCTCACAAAGCTGAATGCAGGTGCCATCCCCTTGTGGGCAAGTCCTATTGCCTTTGGCTGGTAGAACGGCGATCCGGATTGTGTTACAACAACTCCCCCGTCTGAAAGAATCCGTGAGATATTCCTGTAGAAATCCTCATTGAAGAGGCCCTCGGCAGGTCCAACCGGATCCGTGGAATCAATTATGATCATGTCGAATTTCCTGTCCGTCTTCTCTGCATATTTTATTCCGTCACCTATGATCAGCTCGACATTCTTCCTGCTGAAGGATGACGCAAGTGAGGGAAAATGCTTCCTGCAAACCTCAACAACCTGGCCGTCAATCTCCACATTCACGATGCTTTTCAGTCCAAGCTTTACAAGTTCACCTGCTGCGCCTCCATCCCCTCCACCAATTATAAGTGCATTTTCAGGCTTCCTGTCGGAGTAAAGATATGGCATCCTTGTTATCATTTCATGATAGACAAATTCATCCTTCTCTGTCAGCTGTACGGTACCATCTATTGAAAGCAGTTTCCCGAAGTCATAGGTCTCAAAGACATCTATTCTCTGGAAATCCGTCCTTACTGAAAGAAGCTGATCGCTTACCCTGAACGAAAGTTGCAGATTATCCGAATATCTCTCTGAGAACCAGTTTTCTATTAATTTCATCAGTACTGGAATGCATTCTTGCTTAATTTTTTATCCATTCCTCTGTCAGGATTCAATCCGGTCGTGTGGAAATACAGATCAGGATGATTTTGGCCTTCTCGATCCTCATCAGGTTATGGCGAATTGAGAACAACAGTAAAGTGTCCGGCGAATCTTTTCAGTTCATGCTCATGATGAACATTCCTGGATCTTTCTGGAAGCTTTTCCTGAAACATGTGATGAGAAAGGGGATGATGCTATGCTGGACTGGAAGGTTCCGGGATCAGGCCAGGGCCATTGCAGTGTGATGGATTGAGTCAATGGATATCATAAAGGAAAAAAAGATGGAAACAAGCACATTTCGGGCAGGCGCTATTGTATCCGCCGTTCTATGGTTTTGAATGTGGTTTTATAAATCTCCAGCTTCGTTTGGAATCATCTAAAAATAAGCCAGGGAAATTTAAGCACAAAAACAGTTATTATATGATCTGCCATAAAGGATCAATGAGTGAATTTGATGTGATTGTTGTCGGAGCCGGTCCTGCAGGAGCATCTGCCGCCATACGACTTGCTTCAAATAAGGTGAATGTACTTCTCGTTGACAGGGCGGATCCCCCTGGAAGCAAGAACGTTTCCGGAGGTGTTCTGTGGGGAGATTCACTTTCACAGGTAATACCTGACTGGGAAAAGAGTAACATGCTTGAAAGATATGTTGAAGCCAAGGGTGTTACTTTCCTCACAAAGGATTCAAAGATTTCAATAGATTTCCGCTCAAAGAAGTTTGGTGAATATAAGAGCGGATATACAGTCCTGAGGACAAAGTTCGATGCATGGCTTGCAAAGAAGGCAAAGGATGCAGGTGCAATGGTTGTATCAGGAGTTACCGTCGATAAGCTTGCCATGAAGGATGGAAAGGTTATAGGCGTAGAGCAGTCAGGAGAAACAATAACATCTGATTCCGTTATACTCGCTGAGGGTGCAAATTCAAGGGTAGCATATGATTCAGGAATCAAGAAGAAACCTGAAGATCAGAAGATTGCGCTTGGTGTAAAGGAGGTAATTAAGTTACCAGAAAAAACAATCACTGAAAGGTTCGGGCTGACATCCCCAAAGATGGGGTTTGCCTCTGAATATGTTCTCGGTTTTCTTGACGGGGGCGTGAAGGCTGGCGGGTTTCTTTACACAAACAGGGAATCCATATCCATAGGTGCAGTGATATCTATGGGGGACCTGAGAAAAAACAACCAGACATACTCTTTCAACGTGATTGAGCAGTTCAAGGATCATCCATTCATTGCACCCCTGATCCAGGATGGAAGGGTTGAGGAATACAGTGCCCATCTTGTGCCTGAAGGTGGGATGTCAGTGGATTCAGTGTATGGCAACGGATACATGATAGCAGGTGATACTGCCGGATTAACGTTCAGCAACGGCCTGGTACTCCAGGGGATGAACTATGCGGTTGTCTCAGGAATTCTGGCTGCTGATTCATTCATGGAAAGGAAGTCGAAGGGTGGTGACATGAACTTTGAGAATTACCAGAAGAATCTGGAAAATACTTTTGTCTTGAGAGACATGAACAATTTCAGGGGACTCGATCAGGTTACGTGGAGTGAATCAATTCACAGCACAATCCCAGCCATTGCAGAGGATGCAATGCTCAATATATTCTCAGAAAATGGAAATCCGAAGAAGCACTTATCCCAGATAGTGATTTCTTCAGCACTGAAGCAGAAGGATAAGAGAAAGGATCTTGCAGTGGATCTGTACAGAATGTTAAGGAGGATGTAAGAATGATAAAGATTGAAGACAGGCTCTCGTTATTGAACTATAAGATTGACAAGTCATATGAGCACATAACGATAAATCCCAGCATATGTGAAACATGCCCGGATCATTTCTGCACTTTTGCATGCCCGGCAAAGTGCTACACACTCATAGATGAAAAATTGAACTTCAAGTACGAGGACTGTGTGGAATGCGGGACATGCGATACCGCCTGTTCACACGGAAGCGTTGCATGGACAAACACCAAGGGTGGGCACGGAGTTAAATATAAGTTTGGATGATTAAAATGGCACTGGAAATAATTGTTATGATCAAGCAGGTACCTGACAGTTCTGAGGTTGTTATAGATCCTGTGACATTCACGTTGAACAGGGGTGCAGCGAGAAATGTCATAAATCCTGCAGATGAGAATGCGGTGGAACAGGCCCTGAAGATAAAGGATGCAAACAATGATACCCATATCACTGTAATTACAATGGGTCCTCCTTTTGCCGAGAGTGCACTTCTTGACTGCATGGCAAAGGGCGTTGACAGGGGGATACTTGTTACGGACAGGGCATTCGCAGGTGCAGATACGTATCCAACCGGTCTAACACTTGCTGCAACAATAACGAAGATAGGAAAGTTTGACATAATATTTGCCGGGGAGGAATCAACCGATTCATCAACAGGGCATGTCGGTCCTGGAGTTGCGGAATTCCTGGGGATAGAACAGGCTTCCTACACATCAAATTCATGGGTTGAGGACGGAAAGGTATTTGCGGAAAGGCAGCTTGAGGATGGAGTTGAAACGGTCAAGATGGAACCGCCATGTCTTATCACAGTTCTGACAAATTCAAACATACCGAGGAATGCAACCCTGAGAATGAAAATCGATGCAATGAAGAGAGGCATTGAGACATGGACACTTGCTGACATAAATCTGAAGCCTGAATGGGTGGGCCTTAAGGGATCACCAACCATTGTAAAATCAATGAAATCAATACAGGAGAAGAAGAGGGCAGGAAAGAAGTTCACTCCGGATCAGATGGATGAGTTCGTTGACGAGCTTATTTCAAAGGGCATTCTTAAATTCGGAGGTGATTAAATGGTAGGACTTATCAATGCAGAACCGCCAGCAAATCCGGACGAATACAAGAATGTGATGATTTTCCTCGAATCAAGGGATGGAAAGTTAAAGAAACCCGGACTTGAGATGATTTCAGTCGGGTCGTCAATTGCCCATAAGGTTAATGAAATTCTTATAGGCATTGTGTTTGGTGATAAGGTCGGGGACATGGTCAAGGAGGCCGGCGAGTATGGGTGTGATAGGGTAATAGGATATGAATCCCCAGATCTGAAAGATTTCAGGACAATTCCATATGCCACACTTCTCAGCGATCTGATCACTGAACTGAAGCCAAACATTCTATTGATCCCTGCAACAAGAAATGGAAGGGATCTTGCATCAAGGATCGCTGTGAGGTCAAGAACAGGAGTTACCGCGGACTGTACCGAGCTTGATATTGATCCAAACGGAAGAATACTCCAGGCAAGGAGGCCAACCTATGGAGAGAGTACACTTGCGGAAATTCTCTGCAAGAGGCACAGGCCACAGATGGCAACGGCAAGGCCGGGAATATTTGCAGTCCCTGAACGAAAATCAGACGCGAAATATGAGTCAGAGATCAGGAAGGCAAAGATAAAGAAGGAATATCTTAAGAAAGAAATCGTGGATTTCAAGCCAAAGACAACCGTGGACCTTACATCGGCGAAGTATATCGTAAGTGGAGGTCTTGGTCTGGGTAAGGCATCCGGTTTTAATCTCATCAAGCAGCTTGCGGATGAAATTGATGCCTATGTGGGCGCATCAAGGCCAACAGTGGATATGGGGTGGATAACCCGGGATCACCAGGTTGGTCAGACAGGGCAGTCCGTGAGGCCGCAACTGTATATTGCATGCGGAATATCAGGGAAGGCACAGCATCTCATGGGAATGAAGCTGAGTGAAAATATCATCTCAATAAATACCGATCCAAACGCTGAAATCAACAGCATTGCGGATTACATAATCACAGCCGATCTTTACGAGGTCATACCAAAACTCGTTGCGGCAATTGAGAAGAAAAAACCCCAAGAATCAGCGACTTCCACAAATGCAAAGACAACGAAGACAAAGAAAGTGAAAGCTGAGGAGTCCAAATCTGAAGATGCAAATTAACCCCTCCTTTAAAATATTGGCTCATCACACTTTTGTATGGGTTCAAGGATAAATCAGTAAGTTATCACACATGAAGTGTGTTGCATTTTTTTAGGTGTTTCCTGTTCATGTACCCGAAGGCCACCCTCTCTATCAAAGCAATCATTGCGTTTATTCCCCCTGCCCTTTCGTTTGTTATTCTGTGTATAAAATAGTTCATCATGCTTCCAAGGTGAACCTTCATCATCCTTGCAGCACCCTTCATTGCTTCTATGGATGAATAAATGATCCATGAATACCATCTCTCCCAGTATTTCATGGCTTCTTTCTGTTGGCAGATTCCACATGATACGTATGTTCTCCTTCATTGAATGTGCCTTTCCTGTGAGCAGATCTGAATCCTTCAGACAGTTGTATCTTTCGGGAAGGTTCTCTTCTGAATAATTTTTGAATTCCTTCTTAGAGGCTGTATATACTTCATGTTATCAGACATGTAATCTATCATTTCCATGGAAACAAATCCATGATCCATTACAATGATTGAACTGTGTAAATTGAATTCTTCAATTATCCTTTTTACAGTCTTCACATCCCTTATGGAACCTGGATATGTCTTCAATGCAACAGGTATCTTCCTGTCCTCTGAGAACAGCAATGAGAAATTGATCTGGTCAAGGAATATGTGATCCTTATTATAACCTCACTCTGCAAGATTTGTATTCTCTGAATATGAGAATATGGATGATAGATTATACAGATACACATTTCCGTCACTTATCAGTTTCCTGAAGAATTCATGCTGTGCCCTTGTATCGGATCTTATATCCCTAAGCTTCTGTGCAATGGTTGAATGTGACAGGGATGCATCAATTATATTTGACATATACAGCTTTGAGTATGCATCGTTTATGTACTTCAATGGTACATTCCTTATTACCCTGACAGATGCCATTGCCATTATCTCATTTGCTGATTCAAAGTATTTCCTCAATGGTGCATCTATGTCCCTGATTATGTCATATATGATCTTTGAATTACCATATCTGAATACTGTCCTCACATTTCTATTAACCTTCTTGATTATGCCGGATATCTTCCTTGGCCTCTTCTTTTCCCTGTCATATACACTGCTAACCTCATAAACATAATAATTCTTGCCTATCTTCTTGACCTCTACATTTTTTAAATCCTCCTTTTCCAGTATCTCTCTTATCCATTCTTCCATATATTACCCAATCGGTAATAATGGTACATTAACATTGCCCCATAGAATATGCAAGAATACTGGAGAAATAAATGGTGTGAGTAACTATTCCCTATAAATCAGTGAGTTAAGGTTTAAAAAAATCCTTCTTTTCTAAAAGTTTTAGTGAAGTGTCTGTTATTTTCACCGTCATCTTTCTGTTTATAATAACTGTTTCTACAAGATATGCTTCTTTAAGTAAACTTATCCTTCTTGAAATCGTAGATTTTGAAAGTGCTAATTTGTCAGATATTTCTCCGAGTAATAGCGGATTGTTTTCAATCAGCTTAAGAATGTTCAGGTTCTTCTTAGCATTTCTAAATAAATCCTTTGACTTCGAAATATCAACCATCGAGGTTTTATCATTCTCCCTGTTGTAGAAGACAACAGGTATATTGTGTGTAATCGAAAAGAATGTTAGGGATGAAATTGCAATTCCCGGACCTGCACTTACATTGATCCATTTTGGTTTTCCATTTTTTTCCAATAGAATTTCGAGATTAACAAGCACTTCAAAGAAGTTGAAAATATCATTCACTGATAAAAGCATACATTTAACATTATTGAATGCCAGTACATTTTTAACTGCATCTGCAGTTTCAAGAGATTTTGAATTGTTAGTTACTATGAGGATTAATTCATCTAGTGGGTTCCTTACACGAAGAAAAGGCTTTATTATTAGTTCTGGCTGAAATCCTGAAATTGCAATCGAATATCTCATAGAGGTTTATTTGTTTCATTTATTAAAGCATTTTTCTGCAACGTTGCATAGCTTATAAAACAATTGATGCAAAGCCTAAACTTATTTATACATATGAGAACATGAGTGTTAATGCAACTGATAGTGAATCTTGACTCGGACAGATTCGAGATGCCTTATGATCATAGCTATCAATTATATTCCTCAATTATAAAACTTGTTTCTAGTAAAGACAAGGATAAAGCTGAAAAACTACACATCTACAACTCAGGCTTCAAATTCAATTTGAGTCAAATTATGCCAGGTGGGAAAAGAAAATTTACAAGGACAGGCTTTTCTGGGGAAAGATATATTTTCATGATATCAAGCGTCGATTCTGATCTTATTATCTATTTGAAACAGTTATTTAGCTCATCGAAGGAAATTAACATTTTTAATCATGCATTTAGAATACATTCTGTGACTAATTACAACGTGCATCCATCGTCAGAAATAATCACATTGAATACTAGAAGTCCTGTCATATTAAAAGAGAAGAACAAATATTTATTCAACGAGTCAGAAGATGAGATTTTAGCAGCTATTGAGAAAAATATTATAAGTAAACATCTGAAAGTTATAGGAAGAAAACCAAATATAAAATTCATAAAGATTGTAAGTTTAAAACGAAAAAAAGTTGAACTGAAAGGGATAAAACTTCCCGCATTTATGTTGAAACTAGCCATAAGTTCTGATCTGGAAGTCTTGAAATTTTTACTTGACGTTGGTTTGGGATCAAAAAATCAACTCGGATTTGGATTTTTGGAAGAAGAAAAGCATGGTGATAATTTTGGAGTTTAAGCAGGATTATAGAGATGCACCAAGACTATTCAAGACTGAGATTTTCCGAAGGTGTTTCCGAGACTTGTTTGAAAGTTCTTATGAAGATTCGGTAGCTTTGGAAAAAGGTCCACTGAGGATCATTTTGGATGATTATCTCCTGATCCCTGGAAAAGGGGGCTCAAAAGAAAAATTGAAAGAGTGGCCGGATGTAACTTATTTTACCCATGTACTCAACGGAATTGTTATTTCAGGAAAAATATTGGAAAAGATGTATTTTTTGAGAGTGTCAGAATCATTTTCCGATTCTGAGAAATATGTACGACTATTTTTTGCATCAATAGCCCTACATGATTCAGATAAGTTGTTTCAAGAGGGAGAATACGGCGCAAATAACTTAGATGAAGTGCTGAAAAAAAATAAACAAGAGATTATTAAAATATTATCATATTATCTCAGGTCATTAGGGTCGCCTGTGGACTGGTGGGACGATCTTGCTTTTTTAATATTAAGAAATGAAAGCAGAACTTTCGATTATGCTAACTCAATAAGAACAAAAATGGATAGGAGTCAACTGGAAACCATTGGCAAGTTTGTAAAATTGGGAGACCAAACAGGTGGCATAAAGTCAGATTTATCTCGAACAATTTTTAATGAAATGAAAAAATTTCTGGACCCTTATCTGAAAGATTTGGGAGAAAACATAAACATAATCCAATTTAGTGATTTGCCGCAGACCCTAATTCTGGATAAACTCTATCAGAATTTTCAAAATTTTCTAAACAAAAGTGATAGAGATGTTGTTGCTTATCTCCCTGATGCGATTGTTTATACTGGACTTGAACTCAATGAGGATGAGTATGAAAATATAAGAAATAGTTTTGCTAATGAAATGGAACCAAACAATAAGGAAAAAATTGATATGGTTTTAGGAAATTTTGCACCAAGTGGAAATTCCATAAGACTTGATTTTTCAAGAAATGTTGAACCCTCCAAAACCATAATTCAAACATATATTGAAAAATTTGCAGGTAGATTACTAATTTGGCAGGGAGAAGATTGGAAAAAATCAAATAGTGATTTTGATACAAAAGTTAGGAGTCTTGGAGTTTCTCTAAGCAGGACACAAAAAAACGGAAAATTATCTTTCCACCTAAATGTACAAGAAAACTCGGATGAAGAATCTGATGAAGACACTCAGAAAAAAAGATTGCTTGGCCTAATAACCTGTGCTCAGAGAGTACTTTATACAAGTATGAAGAGCAAGGAGATAGATACATCAAAAGAACATGAGTTCGCTATAAGGATCTTTGGAGAAAAGATTTTTGATATGGCGGATGCACTACAGACAAAGACCATTGAATCCATTAGTTTTGCATGCTCATTAGAAAACAGGAGCTTAGATGAGCTAAGGAATGAGTACGAAAGGATATGTAAGGAAATCTCGGAAAATCTCAAACCCAATTTTGATAAACGCAATATGATAAACTATAACGAATTTTTCAATAGAGCAATTGGAAAAGAACTGCTAAGTCAGGATCCGCCGGATAAAGCTGATACATGTGTTTACTGTGGAATATTTGCTAATATCCCGTTGAAAGAGGAAAATGCATTTGGCATCAAACCTACTGCAGGTACCGGAAAGAAAATAACAGTTCTCAAATATGATGAAAATAAATTCAATGGGAAGATTTGTGGGTGTTGCATAAAAGAGAATGAACTGAGGTCTTCAAAAATCGGGAAACTGAAGGAGGCTCTTTGCACGCACATATACATGGGAGACTACTACGTACCTGTGAGCCCTGAAAATATAGTAGAGTCACTTAAAAACGCAATGGATACTGGGGGGACTTTATCATTCGCAAATACTAGAACCAATGAGGGTAAAGACAAAATAGTTTTCAGGGTAGGAAGGAGGTTAGACACTGATCTGGGATATCACATGGTAGCAATAACTTCTAAACCGGGGAATAAGACAAATAACAAGAATAAAGTCGAGGAGTTTAGAAGGCTTAAATCAACATTGGAATTCGTGGCAAAGACAGGAATGAAAGTGAGGCTCACTCCCCTTATTTCCTCGAAGAGAATTTTTTACCCAATGTTTGAATGGGATAATGCTCCAAGCTGGGCTGTAAATCTTGAGATGGATAAGGTGAGGATAGATCGACTGGAGATAGTGAGACGAGAGTTGGAACTCATGTTGAATATATCTATAATCGATAGATCTGATAGTTCTCTATCAAGAGTAATTATTGAGATGAATAGGAGCAGACGAGGAATATTTTCTATCTTATGGAGGTATCTATCAAAGGAATCAAACTATATAGATTTAAGAAAATATCCAAAGACGATGGAAGGAGTTGTGTGGTATATGGAAGAATTTAAAAAGGAATTGAATAAAAGCTGGATGGATAAAGTAGTTGATGAGGCATGTGGCATCTCTCAGAATGGACCAAAATCTAACAATGATAATACATGGATGATTCGAGAGTCCATGAAGTTGTACATAAAGTACTTTAATCATGATGACGAGGACTTAAAAGAGAAAATTTCTGGAACTATCTGGAACTACGCCAGTAGAGAAAGTAAATACGCAGGAAAGGAAACTGAGCAGCACTGCGTTGGTTTTGCGGAGGCATTTGTTGGGCTGATGAGATCAGAATTTAAGCAAAAGATGCCGGGAAACGATAGAAGAAAAGATCTAATCTATCAATTTGCCCTGATGTATAATATGGAAAAGTGGAGAAGAATACAAAAGAAAAGAAAGGATGGTGAAAAAGATGAGTAAAAATGTAAAGGAATATATTTATTCCAAGTTTGGTGAGAATTGTTTTGCTAAAAATGAAGATGGTATTCCGGCGTTTGCTCAAAACAAGCGGAGAGTAGTTACTCTTTATGTTTTGAGAGAGACTATAGGACCTATGATAGATCGAAGTGATGATCCCGAGTCTACCATAACCCTAGTAATGCAGTTAGATTCTGGAAAGGAGAAAGAAATCGTAGAAATACCTGCTAGGAAATTCAAATCAAAGGAAAAGCTTATGGGACTGAAGCTATGCCGCATGTTCAATGTAATTGACCCGAAATACGAATACAATAAAGTTAAGGAAATTTCTTACCTTGGAAATCCAAATTCTGCGATTTTTGGAGATAGTGTTGTCGAGGGTGGGGATGCTGGGCAAGCAATGCTTCCGTCAAGAGTCTTTTATTCCTCTTCTTATAGTATTAGGAGTCGGCCGGATATCACAAAGCAATTGATGCATAATTCATTATCAGAGGCTGGGACCATGTGGGATAGAAGTAGTGGATCGAATAGAACCAGTCTATTCAACACAGAATATATTCTTCCAGGGGTATTCTTCCCATCTTTCATAACAATTAAAAACCCAACTCCAGAATCATTAATCCACCTAATTCTATCTTTGAGTGAAAGAAGTTACGGAGCTCAAACTTCAATTACAGGCCCAAATATCAGGAACAATATTATCGGAATTTACTGTGGTGAGGAGGAACTTCCTATTACTTCGTATACTGTATCCAGAGACCTACAGTTAAGACTCACCGATGAGCTAACCAGTGATTCATTAAGAGAAATGATAAACAATCACGTCCTGGACTTAATGAGGAAAGAAGGAAAAGGAAAAGTAATATGTGATAATAATCTGAATGATTTTCTGGAATGGATCAATCATCTTTCATCTTCCGATCTAACGGAGATATATAATTCGCTGAAAGAGGATGCAACAGATCTGATAAAATATGCGAATATTGTCAACCCCGAGAAACCCGAGAAAAAAAATAAGGTAAAAAAGCAAAATGGGAAGCACGAAATAGGTGAGATAGATGAGATGCGTGAAGAATTATGAAATGACAATTCTATCCCCTTTGTATTACAGAAGTAGGATAGAATCAGGAGCAGCCGGTGCTACTGTAACTTCACCTTGGATTGGAGATATTGCCATGATGTATGCAATTAATAATAGTCTTGGACTGAAGCAGCTCAAATTTGGATATAATACGCATAAACCAAATTATTCGGAAATAATGGATATAGGATTTAAACTAAGTATTCTGGAACCATCGTCCCAGTTGAAATTTACAAAGGTTTTTGACATTGCTACCAGTTTCATTAGTGAAGGTTATCCACAGGGAAAAGCAATTGCGGATTCAGCAAGAGCACCTATGAGAAACTGGTTAAAACGTCAGGGACTTGAACCTGGAAATAAATTTATTTTTTCATCGTTTCTTGATGATGAAGAAAATGAATTTCCAAAAAAATTTACAGTTAGAATCGGAAACACAAAGGAATGTCTAGGTGAGATACGAGAGATAGAAAATAATCATTTTAAGGAAGTAACAATGAACCTATACACGTTATCATTGATGCTTGGGACCGAGAAATTAAAGAAAAGTCTTGCAAATCTAATGAAATCAAACTCTAGAATTCAAATTGAACAGGTTTCACCACAATATGTTCTTGCGAGAGGGTTCAAACTGGATGAGGCAAGAGGATTAATAGAGTATAACTGACGGGTGACAGTATATTAGTAAAACGTTTTATTTTCCACCTCAATTCCTTGAATACGGTGATCAGGAGGCTTTCGGATTCAAGTTACATGATTTTCAGATAAAAATTAAGGATATTCTTCACAATGAGAATGATTGCTTATTTATAGATGCACCAACTGCATCTGGAAAAACCTTTGCTTTCATTCTTCCATCAGCAAGTGAGATTCAAGCTTTGAGAAGAAATAAAACACTCATAATTTCACCAAACAATCTTCTTATCTCCCAAACATTTGATGATATGAATGATATTGCATCTAACAATGAAAAACTCAACGATTTGAAAATTGCGAAGATATACGGAAGGGAATTTTCGGGGCTGACCATGTGGCAGAGAGAGGAAAAGATAAGAGAAACTTTCTCCCTTAAGGATATTGTAATCTCAAATCCGGATATAATAGCCCTATTTTTGGCGGGTTTTTACAAGTTGAGGAGAAATGAAAAGACAAACTTTTCAAGACTAAGAAATACATCTGACATTTTTACTGAAATTGACATAATAATATTTGATGAATTCCACGTTTATTCCGAGGAAGAGCTAGGGAAGATATGTGCTTTTATATTTCTTGCAAAGTTGGTTGGAAGGGTGCCTAAAATTGTATTTACTTCAGCAACACCCAGTCATAAAATAAAGGAGTTACTAACCACACTTGGTATCACTTATTCTGATTTAGAAGTGAAACCTGAAAATCATGAAATCCCAAATTCCAGGTGTATAAGGGGAGCTATTGAACTTACAGTGACTGGTTCACCGATCAAAGATTCTTTGGATTCGGCACTAAATGTTCTAAAAGATTCAGACAGTAGAATACTGTTTTTATTTGATCACAAGATTGATGCTGAAATTTCAAGATCAATCCTTTTAGATAAAGGCCTTGATGAGAGCCTAATCATGGATTTAAGTGGATTCTCTAATAGAGCTATAAATAAAAAACCAAAAACTGGTGAGGAAAGATGTATCATAGCAACGAACGCAGCTGAACAGGGTCTTAATCTGGATGTATCTATTTCACATATTGAGCCCGGACTTTACAGGGAAAATCTTGTTCAGAGGTATGGAAGAATAGGAAGACAGGGAAAGCCAGGGGAAATAACCATTCACTTCAATGAATTCCTTGAAAGGGAAATACCGGAAGAAATATACAACTTTACTGATTTTATAAGTAAGATTGATAAAATTTTATTAAAAAAAGATATATATTTATCTCGTATTAAAAGACACTTTGCTGCTTTCATGTCATTATGCACAATAAGAAGCAGCAGAAGTAATTTTGCACCACAGATAAAGCAATCTATTTTGAAGCTGAAAGACGGCCTTATTTCAGAAATTTACCACTCTATTTTATCATTTAATGGTGAAGTTGATAAAATATCTGAGCTGGATGAACCCAATCCTGGTGACATAATAGACCTGAAGGATTGGTGGAATAGTTTCTTGCTATCTATTGGATATTTTCGTGGAGAGACCATGTCTGTTGCCATTGGTTTGAAGCGTATGGGGGAAATTATGAAAACTACAGAAGATATAATATGGGTTAAAAAATGGTGTAACTTTGAGTTGGTAAACGAAGATGGGAGTCCAATGTATTTAATAAAGTCATTTAAATCTGTATCATCTACAATTGAGCTTAGCTATTCAATACCATCCAAGAGACTAATTTTTACCGACAATGAGATGAGAGATCGACAAGGATTCGCAGAAAGATATATGAAAAACATTAAAGAATTTATATATGATGCTTTTGAAGGTTATAATTTTGATATTAAGACTTCTATATCTTCCATTTCAGGTGTAGCCAAAGTAATTTTCCCCGGTATGTTAAAACCTTTGGAGGTCGAGAATGCAACAAAATCTCAAATTATCTGAACAGCGGGGAGTTACTGGTAATCACTTTTTCGATTTAGCTTCCTGTACAACTCGGCTCTGGCTTTCAAACAAGAGAATTGATGTTGGTATGGATAACAAACACATCCAAATAGGGATATACATAGATGAAAAAACAAAGCCAAGACTTAGAAAGAGACTAACTATACAGGGTCTCTGTTCGATAGATTACGTTGAATATTCTGGACATTTGGAAGTCCACGAAATTAAGAAAGGGAAGACACCTTCAAAGCCTCACTATCTTCAATTGCTTTTTTATCTGCAAATTATGTTTGAAATAACAGGCACTGAGCCCGTTGGTTTCTTACATCTACCACAAACCAAAAAAAAGATAGAGATCAAAAGAGATCCAGAAAAAGTCTATATGGCGTATAGTGAAATTCTCAGCGTTATTGGCGGAGAATGCCCCAAACCGGTTATGATTCCAATATGTTCCGGTTGTAGATATATGGAGATGTGCTGGGCATGAGTAAAAATTATCACGTTTTCTCCAATGGAACGTTGTCTGCTGATCAAATGATCTTTAGATTTGATAGTTCAGATCACAAAATGGTTAGAATTCCAGTGGAAAGTGTGAGTTCTTTCGACCTTTATGGGGGTGTAACAATTACTTCGGGGGCTTTGGATCTTGCAGTAAAGAACAATATTTGCCTCCATCTCTTTGGTTTTTACGGAAATTACCAAGGGTCGTTCTGGCCAAAGGAGACTTACTTCAGCGGTGATTTGACAATAAAGCAATCACTTCTATATGCAGATTATGGAAGAAGAGTTGATCTGGCAAGGAATTTGCTAAATGGAATTAGAAAAAATATGGTTGCATTACTCAAGAAATTCGGAGACAGTGGAGAAGAGGTTGTGTTAAATTTGACCGATAACACTGTTGAAAGTTTAATGCTTTCTGAAGCAAGAATGAGAAGAGCATACTATTCCAAATTAGATCAACTTCTGCCAGAAGAATTCAGAATAATTACCCGAGAGAAAAGACCTCCTTCAAATTTTGGTAATTCCTTGATTTCGTTCGGAAATTCCCTACTTTACTCAGAATTTGTAACACAGGCAAGAAAGACTTCAATTAATATAACAATTCCATTCTACCATTCTGCAGAATCTGGGAGGTTTGCATTAGCTTTGGATCTATCAGAAATTTTCAAACCCGGTTTAGTTGATCGCCTTATTTTGAGTCTTGCGAAACAGGGGATAATTCGACCAAATGATGATCACTTTCACAGAATAGGAAATGGAATCTTATTGAACGATAAAGGGAGGAAAGTGTTTGTGGAAAATTGGGAAAATTGGCTAGATTCGGCGTTATACAATGATAAATTCAAGAGGAAAGTTTCACATAGGGAAATGATTAGGATGGAAATTCATAAATTTGCTAAAGAGGTGGAAGGAATAGAAGATTACAAACCAGCAAGGCTACCAGGTGATTAAGTTGCACGTCATTATCGCATACGATGTTACTGCAAACAGAACTGACAAATTTAAGAGAATTTGCCAGATCTATCTAATTCGAATTCAGAACAGTGTTTTTGAAGGAGAGCTTACCGAGGCTCAACTAATGAGAATAAAGGATATTTTAGTAAAGGAAGTGAAAGAGGATGAAACTGTAAGAATATGGTTGACTTCAAAAATTCTGAAGTCTATAAACATTGGAACAAAAAAGGATGTGGAAGATGGATTTATATAAAAAGTGCATGTTTAGATCAATTTAAGTATTAAAAATTTGAAAATAGGAGACACCCCTTACATTGTGATAAAAAAGGTTTTATATGACATATGCGGATCCTATGCTTGAGGTGAAAAAAAATGAATATAACATATATAGTTTGCTCAAAAAACTTGTCAGAAATATACTCTATAAGAGATTGATACCTTGGAAGTGAGGAGTTTGCGACGTTGTAGATCGATGTCAGAAATATACTCTATAAGAGATTGATACGGAGAAAGGTAACCATTTTGACCTCTATTATCTTCAGTCAGAAATATACTCTATAAGAGATTGATACGTGTTTATCCCATATTTTGAGGGATTGCTGATTGTGGTCAGAAATATACTCTATAAGAGATTGATACCGTATAGGACAAATTATGAAGGTGAAAAAATGAAGGGTCAGAAATATACTCTATAAGAGATTGATACGTACTCAAACACAGTGAACAATTTGGGAAAGAATGGTCAGAAATATACTCTATAAGAGATTGATACTGGTGGGCTTGCAAGTATTATGTCTGGTTTCAGATGTCAGAAATATACTCTATAAGAGATTGATACCTTTTGATTTTCTTTTTGTTCCACTGTGAAGGCTCAGTCAGAAATATACTCTATAAGAGATTGATACTTATGACCCTCTCCTTCCTGTTGTCATATATGGTCAGGTCAGAAATATACTCTATAAGAGATTGATACTTCTCTCACATATAATACACAAACAACAGCAAAGAGTCAGAAATATACTCTATAAGAGATTGATACGAGAAAGGGAGAGATCCATGCCACAAGAAATAAGATGTCAGAAATATACTCTATAAGAGATTGATACTATCAATGATACCATTTCCATCGTAGTTCTTAACCCGTCAGAAATATACTCTATAAGAGATTGATACTCGTTAAGTTTTCCCTTGCAAATTTCACATTTCATGTCAGAAATATACTCTATAAGAGATTGATACTTATATATCGTTCTATTCGTCATAGGTTCATTGGTAGTCAGAAATATACTCTATAAGAGATTGATACACATCTTTTCATTACTTCTTCTTGCACCTGCCCCCTGTCAGAAATATACTCTATAAGAGATTGATACATGACTGAATAAAAATCAGTGATACAATCACATAATGTCAGAAATATACTCTATAAGAGATTGATACCCGTGGATCGTGGAATATTGCATTTCTGGGCTATCAGTCAGAAATATACTCTATAAGAGATTGATACGAACGCACAAAGAAAGCCAGTCCCACCGGAAGTCCAGTCAGAAATATACTCTATAAGAGATTGATACGATAGAACGTTCACGCCAAGGTCTGCGTCTGGGTTGTCAGAAATATACTCTATAAGAGATTGATACCGGTATTTGTACACTCATGGAGTAGACCTTGAAGGGGTCAGAAATATACTCTATAAGAGATTGATACGTGATTTCCAGGCTGAACTCCTCCTCCATCCTCCTGTCAGAAATATACTCTATAAGAGATTGATACGTAGTCCCAGTTAGGCCTCTTCTTCATGAT